>JAIBJN010000008.1 GCA_020029595.1 Actinomycetota bacterium
AACGTCGCCGCCGACTGCACGCTGCGCACGGACAAGGCGAAGTTCGACGGCATGGCGCGCGGTGAAGTGAATGCAGTGGCGGCAGTGCTGCGCGGCGAGATGGGCTTCGAGGGCGAACCTCAGCTTCTCGTGTTGTTCCAGCGGCTGTTCCCGGGACCGCGAGGTGCCCGCGGCCCCAGGCGCGGAACCGACGGTGCGAGGAGGCTGCGATGAGCGACGGCCTCGTCAAGATCCTCGACGGCAACACGTTCGTCGTCAGCGACCAGCGGGGCGACATCGAGGCCTCGCTCACCGACCCGACCGGCCTCTTCGCGTACGACACCCGCTTCCTCTCGACGTGGGTGCTGACGGTGAACGGCGAGCGGCTGAATCCGCTCTCCGTCGACGACCTGAGCTACTTCGAGACGCGCTTCTTCCTCGTGCCGGGAACGGGGACCGTCTACGTCGACGCGAAGCTCTCGGTGATCCGCCGGCGCGCGGTCGGCAACGGCTTCCGCGAAGAGCTGACGATTCTGAACCACGAGGACAAGCCGGTCGACCTGACGGTTCGATTCGAGGCCGGGAGCGACTTCGCCGACCTCTTCGAGGTCAAGGACGCGCTCGCGAAGAAGGGGAAGTACGTCGCTCGGGTCGAGGACGGACAGCTGCAGCTCGGCTACGAACGGGACACGTTCAAGCGCGCGACCCTCATCTCGGCGACGGTCCCGGCCCGGCTCGACAAGAGCAGCCTGACGTTCAGGATCACGATCCAGCCGCACGGGGAGTGGGCGACGAGCCTCGACGTCGTCACCGCGCTCTCCGGCTACGGGGAAAGATACGAGCGGCCGACGCTCGCGCGGCGAGGCGGACGGAAGAGCATGGAGGCGAACCTGGCGCGCTGGCTGGACGGGGCGCCGCGCCTCGAGTGCGACTGGGACTCCTTGAGGACGACCTACCGGCGGAGCCTCGTCGATCTCGCCGCCCTGCGCTTCTCGCCGCCCGTCGCCGGGGGGCGGAGCCTGCCAGCCGCCGGCCTGCCCTGGTTCATGACCATGTTCGGGCGCGACAGCATCTTCACGAGCCTGCAGGCGCTGCCGTTCACCCCGGAGCTGGCGGCGACGACCCTGCGCGCGCTCGGGGACTGGCAGGGGACGCGCGTCGACGACTTTCGCGACGAGGATCCCGGCCGGATCCTCCACGAGATGCGCTATGGCGAGATGACCGCCTTCGAGGAGCGGCCGCATTCTCCCTACTACGGGTGTGCCGACGCGACTGCGCTGTACGTGGTCCTGCTCGACGAGTACGAGCGCTGGACCGGCGACCGGAGGCTCGTGCGCGACCTCGAGCACGAGGCGCGGGCGGCGCTCAACTGGCTCGATGAGTACGCGGACCTCATGGGCAACGGCTACGTCTGGTACCAGCGCCGCAACGAGGAGACGGGCCTCGAGAACCAGTGCTGGAAGGATTCCTGGGACTCCATCTCCTACCGCGACGGCACGCTGCCCGGCTTCCCCCGGGCGACCTGCGAGCTCCAGGGCTACGCCTACGACTCGAAGGTGCGCGGCGCCCGCCTCGCGCGGGAGATCTGGAAGGATCCCGCGTTCGCCGACGAGCTGGAGAAGCAGGCGGCCGACCTCAAGCGGCGCTTCAATCGCGATTTCTGGGTCCAGGACGGGGAGTACTACGCGCTCGCCCTCGACACCGAGGGCAACCAGGTCGACGCGCTCACCTCGAACAACGGCCATCTGCTCTGGAGCGGCATCGTCGACAAGGCCAAGGCGAAGCGCGTGGTGAACCACCTCATGGGACCGCGGCTCTTCTCCGGCTGGGGCGTGCGAACCATGGCCGAGGGAGAGGGGCGCTACAACCCGATCGGCTATCACGTCGGGACCGTGTGGCCGTTCGACAACTCGTTCATCGCCTGGGGGCTCCGGCGGTACGGCTTCAAGGAGGAGGCGGCGCAGATCGCCGCCGGCATCCTCGACGCGGCGGAGTTCTTCGAAGGCCGCCTGCCGGAGGCCTTCGGCGGCTACGAGAGGACCGTGACGAAGTACCCGGTGCAGTACCCGACGGCGTGCAGCCCGCAGGCCTGGTCGACCGGCACGCCGCTTCTCCTGCTCCGCACGATGCTCGGCCTCGAGCCGCAAGGCGACTACCTCGTCGTCGACCCTGCCCCTCCTATCGGAATTGGCCATGTCGCGTTGCTCGACATCCCGGGACGTTGGGGCCGGGTCGACGCCTTCGGCCGCGGGCGCGTCGAGGTCGGGCAGAAGGAGGCCCTGCGTCGGCAGATCCGCCGCGGGTCGTGAGAGCAGGCGGACGGGCGCGCCTCTGACGGCGAAGGCGACTCGGACGGAATCGGCCGTCGTCTACGCCGCCGGGACCGTCCAGGGCATCGTGCTGGTCACCTTCCCCGCGGCCAGCACGATCTTCACCGATCCGACCGAGTACGACCTCTCGAGCACGCAGTACGGGGCTCTGTTCCTGCCCCAGGTGGTCACCGCCATCACGGCTTCGGTGCTGGGCGCAAGCCTCGGTGGCCGCTTCGGCATCAAGCGCGTGTATCTCGCGGGCCTCGTCGGCGGCCTGCTCGCGATGGTTCTCCTCATCCTCAGCCAGTTCCTCACGACCGACGAGCCCGTCGCGTACGGTCTCTTGCTCGCGGCCACGGCGAGCCTGGGCGCCGGTTTCGGCCTGACGGTGCCCGCCTTGAACACATTGACCGCCGCGTTCCACCCGGGCGCGGTCGATTCCTCGGTTCTCGTGCTCAACGCCCTCCTGGGGCTGGGCACAGTGCTCGCTCCGCTGTTCGTCGTCGTCTTCGTGGGTCTTGGCTTCTGGTGGGGACTGCCGGTCACCTCGGCGATCCTGCTGGCGATCCTCCTCGCGGCCAGCCTTCGCCTGCCCTTGCGCGCCGGCGCGCGGGAGGCCGCGCGAGAGAGCCGAGCGAGCACCGGGATCCCGAGGCGGTTCTGGCTCTACGGCGCGTTCGCCGTTCTCTACGGCATCTGCGAGACCGTCAACGGCAACTGGGCCCAGCTGGACATGACCGACGACCTCGGCGCCTCGACGACGCAGGCGTCGCTCGCCCTCACCGCGTTCTGGGCCATGGTCACGGTGGGCCGCGTCCTCTTCGCCGCCGCCCAGCGCTGGTTCCCGGCCCGGTGGACGTACCACCTGCTTCCGTTCCTGCTCGCCGGAGCCTTCCTGATCATCGCCCTGCTCCCGAAGGGCGATCCCGGCCTGGGCGTCCTCGCGTTCGGCCTAGCCGGCCTCGGCTGCTCAGCGCTCCTGCCGCTCACGATCAGCTTCGGCCAGAAGGAGCTCATCGTCATGTCGGCGGCGGCGGCCGGGGGCGTGATCGCCTTCTACCAGCTCGGCTACGGCATCGCCGCGTTCGGCGTCGGCCCGCTCCGAGACGCCGGCGTCGAGCTTCCGACCGTCTACGGTCTCGCCGCCGTCGTCGCCCTCGGCATGGGCGTCCTCTCGTTCGTCGTCGCGCGGCGACCTCCTAGCCGGGCACGGCAATGAGCAGCGCGACGCCTGCAACGAGCGCGCCGAGCGCGCCGAGAGGCAAGCCGGCCGTTCATCCCATCTGGACGATGGCCTGGCCGCCGCCGACGCGGTAGCCTGCCCGCGATCGGCAAACGGCCTCGAGGAGCCCCGGCATGGCGCGCAGGCGGCGGGTAGCGGACGAACAGACGAGCGCAGACGTCTTCGTGGTCTTCGGGATCAGCGGCGATCTGGCCAAGGTGATGACCTTCCGGTCGCTCTACCGGCTCGAGGCACGTGGGCTGCTTCAGTGTCCGATCGTCGGCGTGGCGGTCGACGACTGGACGGTCGACCAGCTCGTCGAGCGCGCCCGCGAGTCGATCGTCGGAACCGGCGAGCAGCTTGACGAAAAGGTGTTCGACCGCTTCGCGGCCCGGCTCTCCTACCTCGCTGGCGACTTCGGGGACGCGGCGACGTACAAGCGCGTGGGCGAAGCGATCAAGGGCGCCGCGCGGCCCGTCTTCTACCTCGAGATTCCGCCCTTCCTCTTCGGCACCGTCGTCAAGGGCCTGGCCGAGGCCGGCCTCACGAAGACCGGACGCGTCGTCGTCGAGAAGCCCTTCGGCCACGACCTCGACTCCGCCCGCGAGCTCGCCGACGAGCTCCACGCCTACATCGACGAGTCGCAGCTCTACCGGATCGACCACTTCCTCGGGAAGATGGGCCTCGAGGAGATCCTCTTCCTGCGCTTTGGGAACACCATGCTCGAACCGGTCTGGAACCGGAACTACGTCGAGTGCGTCGAGATCACGATGGCGGAGGACTTCGGCGTCGACGACCGCGGCCACTTCTACGACCCGGTCGGCGCGCTCAGGGACGTCGTCGTCAACCACCTGATGCAGGTGGTCGGCGCCACGGCGATGGAGCCTCCCTCGGGCGGCGACCCCGCGACGCTCAAGGACGGGCTGGTCGCCCTCTTCCGCGCCGTCCGCGAGGCCGACCCCGCTCATTACGTCCGCGGCCAGTACGACGGCTACCTCGACGTCGACGGGGTCGCGTCGGACTCGACCACGGAGACGTATGCCGCCCTCCGCCTCGAGATCGACAACTGGCGCTGGTCGGGCGTCCCCTTCTTCATTCGTACGGGGAAGCGCCTGCCCGCCACGCAGACCGAGGTCAGGCTCGTTTTCAAGCGGCCGCCGCGCCTCGGCTTCGGGGTCATCGACGAGAGCACGGAGCCCGACCAGTTCGCGATCAAGCTCGATCCCTCGACGGGCGTCCAGGCCGTCCTCGACGCCCACCGGGCCAACGCCACGAAGGCCGAGTCGATCACGCTCGACATGGAGTTCTCCGAGGAGGGCGGCGAGGGCCCGACCCCCTACGAGGTGCTGCTTCACGCCGCCATGGTCGGACTGAGCACACGCTTCACCCGCCAGGACGGGGTCGAGGAGACCTGGCGGATCATGCAGCCGCTGCTCGACGCGCCTCCGCCGGTGCACCCGTACGTCCCTGGATCATGGGGTCCTGAGGCCGCCGACAAGCTCGTCGCCGGCCACGGCCGCTGGCGCGGGCCATGGGTGACAGCGTGAGCTGTCACGTGGAAGGGGCTTGGGGAAACCGGCAGGTTTCCCCACGAGATCCTCGGCGCGAAGCGCCGAGGCGTGTCAGGGAAGAGGGGGTCCGCGGGGGAACATGGTTCCACCGCGCGACCGAGCCGGAGGCGAGGGAGGTGACGGCGTGAGCGCCAAGGCCGTTCCGGAAGCCAGAGGGACGAGCGCGGCCGCGCCCTCGCCGTTCCCGCCGATCGCGGACTACGCGTTCCTGTCCAACTGCCACACCGGCGCTCTGGTCGCGGCCGACGGAGCGATCGACTGGCTCTGCGTCCCTTCCTTCGACGCGCCGAGCTTGTTCGGCAGCCTGCTCGACAGGGAGGCCGGCGCGTTCCGGCTCGGGCCGTTCGGCATCAACCACCCGACGGCGCGGATGTACGAGCCGGGGACGAACGTCCTGGCCACGACGTGGAAGACACCGACCGGCTGGGTCCTCGTCCGCGACGCGCTGACCATGGGGCCGTGGGATCACGAGGACGAGATCACGCCTCACACCCGGCCCCCGGCGGACGACGACGCCGACCACATGCTCGTGCGTACGGTCGTCTGCCTGGAAGGCAAGGTGGAGGTCGAGCTCGTTTGCGAGCCCGTCTTCGACTACGGCCGAACCCCGGCCGACTGGACGCTGGTCGAGGGGAGTAGCCGCCACACGGCCGATGCGAGCGGCGCCGACGTCACGATCAGACTGCAGACCGACATGGCCCTCGGGATCGAGGGTGACCGGGTTCGCGCCCGGCATGGCCTCGAGCGGGGCGACCGCATCTACTGCGCCCTCTCGTGGGCCGAGGACCTGATCTCGCCCGGCGATGTCGAGGACGCCGAGCAGCGGCTCGACGCCACCGTGCGCTACTGGCGTGCCTGGCTGGGACGAGCCCGCCTTCCCGACCATCGCTGGCGTGACCCGATCCAGCGCTCGGCCCTGGCGATCAAGGGCCTCACTTACATGCCGACGGGGGCGACCGTGGCCGCGCTCACGACGTCGCTGCCCGAGACCCCCGGCGGCGAGCGCAACTGGGACTACCGCTACACCTGGATACGCGATACGACCTTCACGCTCCAGGCCTTGCACTACCTGAACCTGGACTGGGAGGCCGACGAGTTCATGCAGTTCGTCGCCGACCTCGAGGCCAACGAGGACGGCGCTCTCCAGATCATGTACGGGATCGACGGCCGGCGCGACCTGACCGAGTCGACCCGGGACGACCTCTCCGGCTACGCGGGAGCTCGTCCGGTGCGCATCGGGAACGGCGCCTTTGACCAGCGCCAGAACGACGTCTTCGGCGCCGTCCTCGACTCTGTCCTGCTCCACACACGGCGCAGCAAGCGCCTGCCCCGGCGGCTCTGGCCGATCGTCCAGTCGCAGGCCGAGTGCGCCACCGGCGTCTGGCAGAACCCTGACCAGGGGATCTGGGAGGCGCGCGGCGCGCCGCAGCACTACGTGTCCTCCAAGCTCATGTGCTGGGTCGCCCTCGACCGCGCGTCCAAGCTGGCCGAGATCCGAGGCGATGCCGATCTGCAGGCCGTCTGGGGCGCGACCGCGGACGAGATCAAGGCGGACATCCTCGAGCACGGCCTCAGCGACCAGGGCGTCTTGCGTCAGCACTACGCGACCGACGCACTGGACGCCTCCACGCTTCTGGCGGCGATCTTCGGGTTCCTGCCGCACGACGACGAGCGCCTGCGAAAGAGCGTCCTCGCCATCGCCGCTGACCTGACCGAGCAGGGCTTCGTGCTTCGCTACCGGACCGACGAGACGGACGACGGCCTGTCCGGCAAGGAGGGGACGTTTCTGATCTGCTCGTTCTGGCTCGTGTCCGCGCTGGCGATCATCGGCGAGGAGCAGCGGGCGCGCGATCTGATGGAGCGGCTCCTGCGCGTCGCCTCGCCGCTCGGGCTGTACGCGGAGGAATTCGACACGGATACCGGCCGCCACCTCGGGAACTTCCCGCAGGCGTTCTCTCACCTGGCCCTGATCGAGGCGGCCGGGCGGATCGTTCTCGCCGAGATGGTGGAGGAACTCTCCTGATGGACTCCTACGACGTCATTGTCATCGGCACCGGCGCCGGCGGCGGGACGCTCGCCCGGCATCTTGCGCCCTCGGGCAAGCGCATGCTCCTGCTCGAGCGCGGAGACTGGCTCCCGCGCGAGCCGCAGAACTGGCTGGCGCAGGACGTCTTCGTCGACAACCGCTACGTCTCGCCGGACACGTGGTACGACGAGAAGGGCAAGCCGTTCCAGCCGCAGATCCATTACTTCGTGGGCGGAGCGACCAAGCTCTACGGCGCCGCCCTCTACCGGCTGCGGAGGGAGGACTTCGGCGAGCTCCGCCACCACGACGGGGTCTCGCCCGCCTGGCCGATCTCCTACGACGAGCTGGAGCCGTACTACACCCAGGCCGAGCAGGTCTACGAGGTGCACGGCGCGCGGGGCGAGGATCCGACCGAGCCGCCGGCGAGCGCGCCGTATCCGTTCCCGGCGGTCTCCCACGAGCCGCGGATCCAACAGCTCTCGGACGACCTCGCCGCCGCCGGCTACCACCCGTTCCACGCGCCCTGCGGGATCAGGCTCGTCGAGTCGAACATGCCGTACAGCGCGTGCGTGCGCTGCATGAACTGCGACGGCTTTCCCTGCGCGGTGCACGGCAAGTCCGACGCCGATGTACTCGGCGTGCGGCCCGCGCTCGAGCACCCGAACGTCACCCTGCTCACGAACGCGAAGGCGGTCAGGCTGGACACGAACGACGCCGGCTCCGCCGTTACCCAGGTGACGGTCGAGCGCGACGGCGCGACCGAGACCTTCGCCGGCGACATCGTCGTCCTCGCGTGCGGCGCGGCGAACACGGCCAAGCTGCTCCTCCTCTCGGCGAGCGACAAGCACCCGAACGGCCTCGCCAACGGCTCCGACCAGGTCGGGCGCAACTACGTGTTCCACGCCAGCCAGGCGGTGCTCGCCCTCTCGCGCGAGGAGAACCCGACGATCTTCCAGAAGACGCTCGGGCTCAACGACTTCTACTTCGGCCGCGACGATTTCGAGTTTCCGCTCGGCAACATCCAGATGGTCGGCAAGTCGCAGGCGCCGATGTTCCGCGGCGAGAAGCCGAAGCAGACGAAGCTGGCGCCGTCTTGGACGCTGGAGCGAATCGCCCGCCACGCGATCGACTTCTGGCTCTCGACCGAGGACCTGCCTCGGCCCGAGAACCGGGTGACCGTCGACCGCGAGGGCAAGCTGACGCTGAGCTACACGCCGACGAACGAGGTTCCGAAGCAGCGGCTCCTGGCGCAGCTCAAGTCGATGCTCGGCCACCTGGGCATGCACGAGGATCACCTCATCCACCGCTTCGCCTACATGAAGAACGAGATCCCGGTGGCCGGCGTCGCGCATCAGGCGGGCACCTGCCGCTTCGGGACGGACCCAAGAACGTCGGCCCTGGACCGCGACTGCAAGGCGCACGAGCTCGACAACCTCTACGTCGTCGACACGAGCATCTTCCCGAGCATCGGCGCCGTGAACCCGGCGCTGACGGCGATGGCCAACTCACTCAGGGTCGGCGATCACCTGCTCGAGCGGCTGACCTGAGCCCTCGGGCCGTGAGCGCGCCGTCCGGCGAGCAGATCGAGATCGCAGCCGGGGACCAGCGGGCCGTGGTCGTCGAGGTCGGGGGCGGTCTCCGCTCGTACTCGGCGGGAGGACTGAAGCTCATCGACGGCTACGGAGCCGACGAGATGTGCACCTCGGGCCGCGGCCAGGTGCTGAGCCCGTGGCCGAACCGCCTGGAGGACGGCAGCTACGAGTTCGAGGGGCGGCAGCACCAGCTCGCGCTGGACGAGATCGCCAATCGCAACGCGATCCACGGCCTCGTCCGCTGGGCCGCGTGGACCGTCGGCGAGCGTGAACCGAGCCGAGTCGTCCTGGAGCACCTGCTCCATCCACAGCCCGGCTACTCGTTCTCGCTCGCCCTCAGTATCGAGTACTCGCTCAAGGAGGGCGGCCTCCGCGTGCGGACGACGGCCACGAACGTCGGCGCGGACCCCTGTCCGTACGGGAGCGGCGCCCACCCGTACCTGACGGTCGGGACGGCGACGATCGACGACGTGAACCTCCTCGTGCCGGCGCGAACGGTGCTGCAGTCCGACAAGCGTGGCTTGCCAGTCGGCAGGGCATCCGTCGAGGGGACGGAGTACGACTTCCGTCGGCCGCGAACGATCGGAGCGACCAGGCTCGATCACGCCTTCACCGACCTCGAGCGGGACAAGGACGGCCTCGCCCGCGTCGAGCTCAACGATCCGGAACGCGGGACAGGGTTGGCGCTCTGGGTCGACGAGGCCTATCCCTACCTGATGCTCTTCACCGGGGATCCGCTCCCGGACGTCGACCGACGCAGCCTCGCCGTCGAGCCCATGACCTGCCCGCCGAACGCGTTCCGCTCCGGGGAGGATCTGATCCGCTTGGAGCCGGGCGCCACGGTCGCGAGCGCCTGGGGTATCTCTCCCCGCTGATCAGGGCGGCGGGGGCAGCAGGAGGATCAGGACGCCGGCGAAGACCAGCAGGGCGCCGCCGACGGCAATCAGCCCGTAGCGCACCCCGCGCAGCGGGAAGTGGCTGCTGATGCCGACGAGAAAGAGCACGCTCGCGAGGATGACAGTCGTGCGCACGTAGTTGTCGGCGGTCTCGGCCGCCTCGTGCCCCTCCGCGAAGAGCTCTTCGGCCTCGGCCTCCAGCTCGCGGGAGCTCGCGAGGCCCGTCGGCACGTACTCCGGCATCGCCTGGGGCCCGGGCGGCGAGTCGGGATTCTCGAACGGATCCGTCGCGATCCAGGCGTCGAAGGCGACCCGGAACTCGGGTCTGAAGCGGCGCTCGGCGACCTCGATCGCCTCCTGGTCCCCGGAGAGGAAGGCGTCGAACCAGGCGTTGAACGTGGTCGCGTCCCCGACGCGGTACGTGAGCGACTCCTGGAACTCCCTGTTCGCCTTGGTCCGCGTGGCCGAGGCCTCGGCGAGGTTGAGCGACGACTCAGTTCCCCACTTCGCCGCCGAGTAGCCGGACCACGCTGCCACGATCGTGACGACGGAGAGGAGCAGCGCCTCGCCGATCGAGATCGCGCGATCGTGGCGGGAGTGACCGCCCGCGTGCTTGGCGTGCTCGCCGATTTCCTTGCCGACCTCGGTCGCCGAAAGCCCTTCGGGCACGGGATTCCTTCCTTCAGTCCGGGAACGCCTGTCCTGCTGCCTGGGCAGTCGCCATTCTGAACGACGTCCGGGATGCCGAGGAGGGGAGCTCACCGGGCCTTGAAGCAGGCCGGCGGCCGATACCTGGCCGGGCATCATCCGTTTCGTACGATGCAGCTCCTCTCACCCCCGGACATAATCGCGCCGGGATGAGCACGCTCGCCTCCACCGCGCTCGAGCTCTCGCGCTGGCAGTTCGCGCTGACGACGCTCTTCCACTTCATCTTCGTGCCGTTGACGCTCGGGCTGGCGCCTCTGCTCGCGGTCATGCAGACGCTTTGGCACCGCACGAAGGACGAGAAATGGCTCCGCCTGACGCGCTTCTTCGGGACGCTCTTCCTGATCAACTTCGCGATCGGCGCCGCGACCGGCCTCGTGCAGGAGTTCCAGTTCGGCATGAACTGGTCGTCGTTCTCGAGCTACGTGGGGGACGTCTTCGGCTCGCCGCTCGCGATCGAGGGCCTCGGCGCGTTCATGCTCGAGTCGACGTTCATCGGCCTATGGGTCTTCGGCTGGAACCGCCTCTCCCCGAAGGTGCACCTGGCGACGATCTACCTCGTCTGGCTCGGAACCTGGCTCTCGGCGTTCTTCATCCTCGCGGCGAACTCCTGGATGCAACACCCGGTCGGCTACGAGATCAACTCGCAGACGGACCGGGCGCAGGCGACCGACATCTTCGACATCCTCTTCCAGCCCTTCGTCATCTGGGCCGTCGGACACGTCTACCTCGCGGGGCTCATGACCGGAGGCTTTCTCGTGCTCGGCGTCTCCTGCTGGCACCTTCTGCGCGGCCGGAACGTGGACGTCTTCCGAAGCGCGGCGAAGCTCGCGATCATCGTCGTGCTGCCCGTCTCAGCCGTGCAGCTGTGGTTTGGCAGCCACTTCGGAATCTACGTCACCGAGGCGCAGCCGATGAAGATCGCCGCCACCGAGGCGCTCTGGGACACGGAGCAGCCCGCCGCCTTCTCGCTCTTCCAGATCGGCGGCTTCACCGTGGACGATCAGACGCCGTCGTTCGACATCGAGATCCCTCGGCTGCTCTCCTTTCTGGCGACGGGCTCGTTCAGCGGCAAGGTCGACGGCATCAACCCGCTCCAGGCCCAGGCCGAGCAGCAGTACGGGTCGGGCAGCTACATCCCGGACATCCGCCTCGTCTACTGGAGCATGCGCGTGATGGCCTACCTGGGGACGCTGTCCGTCCTGCTCGCGCTCTGGGGTGCCTGGATCCTCTGGCGGAGGAAGCTCGAGGACGCCAAGTGGTTCCAGCGGGCTGCGCTTGCGGGCATCGCTCTGCCGTTCCTCTCCAACTTCGCCGGCTGGATCCTCACCGAGGCGGGGCGCCAGCCATGGGTCGCCTACGGGCTCCTGAAGACCCAGGACGCGGTCTCGCCCGCGGTGAGCGCCTGGACCGTCGGTCTCAGCCTCGCCACGTTCCTGTCTCTGTACGCAGTACTCGCCGTCGTCGACCTCTACCTGATGCGCCGCTACGCACGGCTGGATCCTCCCGAGATCGGAGGCGACGAGGAGGGCGCGCCGCAGCCGGCGCCGGCGTACTAGTGCCCCGATGACGCTCCAAATTGTCTGGTTCTGCCTGCTCTGCGTCCTCTGGACGGGCTACTTCGTGCTCGAGGGCTTCGACTTCGGCGTCGGCATGCTTCTCCCCGTCCTCGGCAAGAGCGAGGAGGACAAGGACACCATGTTCCAGACGATCGGGCCGGTCTGGGACGGCAACGAGGTCTGGCTCCTCGTCGCGGGCGGGGCGACCTTCGCGGCCTTCCCGGTCTGGTACGCGACGATGTTCTCGGGCTTCTACATCGCCTTGCTCCTCATCCTCGTCCTGCTGATCGTGCGGGTGATCTCGTTCGAGTGGCGCGAGAAAGCGCACGACCCCCGCTGGAAGGCCGTCTGGGCCTGGATGAACACCCTTGGGTCGGTCGGCGCCCCTCTCCTCTGGGGTATCGCGCTCGCGAGTCTGCTCCACGGCGTCCCGATCGGCTCCGACCAGAACTTCGCCGGGGACTTCGGCGACCTCTTCAGCGGCTACACGATCCTCGCGGGCATCGCCCTCTGCCTCCTCTTCGCGCTCCACGGCGCGGTCTTCCTGACGCTGCGCACGCTCGGCGACCTGCGCGAGCGGGCCCGGCGGTTCGCCGCCCGCCTGTCGCCGGTCGCGGCACTCGTCGGCGCCGGCTTCCTCGTCTGGACGCTCGTGGTCGCCGGCGATGTGAACGAGAAGGGCATCTTCCCAGGCATCCTCCCCGTCGCCGTCGCGGCTGTCGCCGTCGTCGCAGTGGTGTTTCTCACGCGGACAGGGAACGAGCGCGGGGCGTTTGCGGCGACGGCGCTGACGATTATCGCCGCCGTGGTCACGCTCTTCGTCAGCCTCTACCCGCGCGTCATGGTGTCGGATCCCGAGTTCGCGAACAGCCTCACGATCGAGAACGCGTCATCCGGTCAGTACACGCTCAAGGTCATGACCGTCGCCGTGGCCGTGCTCTTGCCGATCGTGCTTCTCTACCAGGCGTGGACGTACCACGTCTTCCGCGCTCGTCTCGGCGGGAGCCCGGCGGGCAGCCCGGCCGACCTGCTCGCGCGGAAGACCGGCGAGTAGTGCGCCTCATCGACCCGCGCCTCCTGCGCCGCGCGCGGGCCGTGCGCGTCCTTCTCGCCGCCGATGTCGCGCTCGGCGTGCTCGCCGCACTTCTCGTTCTCGCCCAGGCCGTCCTGATCGCGCGGGTCGCGGCCCGCGCCTTCGGGGGTGCGCCCCTCCCCGAGGTCACCCTCCCGCTCGTGCTCCTCGTCGCCGCTGCGGCCGGAAGGGGGGCGGCCGCGTGGGGTTTCGAGGCCGTGGGAAGGCGCGCGGCGACGAGCGTGCTCTCGGGCCTTCGGCTCGAGCTCGTCGAGCGGAGGCTCCGCGACCGGCCGGCCGCCCTCGACGGCGCGGAGAGCGGCGAGGTCGCGACGGCCGCGGTGGCCGGCGTCGACGCCCTCGAGACGACCTTCGCGCGCTACCTGCCCCAGGTCGTCCTGGCGGCGGTCGTGCCGCTCGCGGTGATCGTCCTCGTCGCGTCGATCGACCTCCTCTCGGCCGGCCTCATGCTCCTGACCCTGCCGCTCGTCCCCGTCTTCATGTGGCTCGTCGGCCGCTACACCGAGGGGCAGACCCGCAAGCGCTGGCAGGCGCTCTCGCTTCTCTCCACCCACTTCCTCGACGTCGTCCGGGGGCTGCCCACGCTGCGTGCGTTCAACCGCGGCGAGGCCCAGGCGGAGCGGATCGCCGAGGTCAGCGACCGCTACCGCAGAGCGACGATGGGGACGCTGCGCGTCGCGTTCCTCTCCGGAGCGGTGCTCGAGCTCGCCGCCACGCTCGGGATCGCACTGGTCGCCGTGACCGTCGGCGTCCGCCTCGTCAACGGCGGCATCGGCTTCGAGGCGGCGCTCACCGTGCTCGTGCTCGCGCCCGAGCTCTACCTGCCCCTCAGGAACCTTGCGGCCCAGTTCCACGCGAGGGCGGACGGGCTCGCGGTCGCCGAGCGGCTTCTCGACCTCATCGACACCGAGCCGGGCGCGGCCCCGGCGCGGGGCACGCCGCCGAGCCCTGGCGACGTCCCCGTGCGGCTGGAGGGCGTCTCCTTCGCCTACCCCGCGCGCCCCGGCGAGGTGCTCGACTCGGTAGACCTCGAGCTCGCGCCGGGCGAGACGGTCGCGCTCGTCGGCCCGAGCGGCGGTGGCAAGAGCACGATCGCCTCGCTCCTCCTCCGCCTCGCCGAGCCGACCGAGGGGCGCGTGGCGGTCGGCAACGCCGATCTGGCCGACTGTGACCCGGCCGCCTGGCGGGCGCAGATCGCCTGGGTGCCGCAGCAGCCGACGCTCTTCCGTGGCACGGTGGCCGACAACATCCGGCTCGGCGACGCCGGGGCCGGCGACGAGCGCGTGCGCGCGGCCGCCGAGCTCGCCGGCGCCGACGCCTTCGTTCTCGAGCTGCCGGAAGCCTACGAGACCGTGGTCGGTGACGGGGGCCGTCCGCTCTCGTCGGGTGAGCGCCGGCGGATCGCGCTCGCGCGCGCGTTCCTGCGCGCCGCGCCGCTCGTCATCCTCGACGAGCCGACCGCGGATCTCGACGCGGCGAGCGCCGAGGCGGTCGGCGAGGCCGTCTCTCGGCTGGGCGAGGGCCGAACGGTGCTCCTGATCGCCCACCGGCCTGAGCTGGCGCTGCGGGCCGATCGTGTCGTCACGCTCGACGGCGGGCGGATCGTGGACCTGCCCACGGTAGAGGCGGCGTGACAGGAACGCTGCGGAGACTCCTCGCTCTCGCCGGCATGCCTGCGGGTCGGGTCGCTCTCTCGATCCTCCTCGGCGCGCTCGCGGTCGGCTTCGGCGTCGCCCTGATGACGACGGCCGGGTATCTGATCTCGCGCGCGGCGGAGCACCCGCCGATCCTCTCGCTGACGGTGACGATCGTCGCCGTCAGATTCTTCGCCCTTTCCAGGCCGATCGTCCGCTACCTCGACCGGCTCGTCTCGCACGACCTCGCCCTGCGGGCGCTCGGTCGGATCCGCGCTCGTTTCTACGAGCGCATCGAGCCGCTCGCGCCGGCTCAGCTCGAGGGCTACCGGCGCGGCGATCTGCTGACGCGGATGGTCGGGGACGTCGACGCGCTCCAGGGCCTCTACCTCCGCGGGCTCGCGCCGCCGCTCGTCGCCCTCGCGGTTGGGTCCGTCTGCGCCGGGGTGATGGCGGCCGTCCTCCCGGCGGCCGCGGCGATCCTCGCCGCCGGGCTCGTCATCGGCGGCTTCGCCGTCCCCGCCGTCGCCTGGGCCGCCGCTCGGGCCGCCGGCCGCCGTCAGGCCGCCGTCCGGGGCGAGCTGACGGCAGAGCTCGTGGAGCTCCTGCGCGGTGCACCCGAGCTCGTCGCCTACGGCCGTGAGGAGGAGACCATCGCGCGCGTGCGGGTCGTCGACGCCGAGCTTGCACGGCTCGGCCGCCGCGACGCGCTCGTGGCGGGCCTCGCGGATGCGCTTTCGATCCTCGTTGCGGGACTGACCGCGGCAGGGGTGCTCGCAGTCGCGGTCGCCTCCCACGACTCGGGCGCGCTCGACCGGGTGTTGGTGGCGACGCTCGCGCTGCTCGCACTCTCCTCCTTCGAGGGAGTGGCCCCGCTCCCGGCTGCCGCGCGCGAGCTCGGCACGACCATCGCCTCCGGTGGCCGTGTGCTCGAGCTCACCGACCGCGTGTCCGCCGTCCGCGATCCTTCCGATCCGCTTCCCGCTCCTCCCGTCCCGGCGACGGTCACCCTCGAGTCCGTGACCGCCCGCTACGGGCCGAGGGAGGAGCCCGCGCTCAGCCGTGTCGACCTCAGGCTCGACCCGGGGAGACGAGTCGGGCTCGTCGGGCCGAGCGGAGCCGGGAAGACGACGGTGACGAGCCTCCTCCTGCGCTTCCTCGACCCCGAGGAGGGCCGCGTCACGATCGGCGGCCGCGACGTTCGCGACTACCGCCAGGAGGACGTCCGCCGCACGTTCGCTCTCGCCGGCCAGGAGGCGCACGTCTTCGGCTCGACGATCCGGGAGAACCTGCGGCTCGCGCGGTCAGCGGCGTCCGACGCCGAGCTCGAGGCCGCGCTCGGGCGTGCGCGACTCGGCGAGTGGGTCGCGTCGCTCCTCGACGGGCTCGACACCCCGGTCGGGGAGGAGGGGTTGGAGCTCTCTGGCGGCCAGCGCCAGCGGCTCGTCCTGGCGCGGGCGCTCCTCGCCGACGCGCCCGTGCTCGTCCTGGACGAGCCCACCGCGCATCTCGACCCCCCGACCGCCTCGAGGCTCATGGACGACATCCTCGACGCGGCCGCCGACAAGACGGTCCTCCTCATCACGCACCGGCCCGAAGGCCTCGAGCGCATGGACGAGATCGTGACGCTCGACGCAGGCAGGGTCACCGCCGTGCCGATCGCGAGCTGAACCGCGGTGTGGAGTCTCTCGCCGGAACGCTAGTGGTCGCTCGACGTCGCCCAGATGTTGATGCCGCTCTCCGTCGCGTGACGGTCGATCTCAGCGAGCTCCTCCGGGGTGAAGTCGAGGCGATCCAGCGCGGCCACGTTCTCCTCGAGCTGGGCGACGCTGCTCGCCCCGATCAAGGTCGACGTCATGCGCGCGTCTCGCAGCGTCCAGGCTAGAGCCATCTGAGCGAGCGTCTGCCCGCGCCTGGCGGCGATCTCGTTCAGGACCCGGATCTTGGCGAGCGTCTCGTCGGCGAGGAGCTCCGGCGACAGCGACTCCTCCCGGCTTGCCCGAGACCCCTCCGGGATGCCGTCGAGGTACCGGTCCGTGAGCATGCCCTGGGCGAGGGGCGAGAAGCCGATGCAGCCGATGCCCTCCTCGGCGAGCGTGTCGAGGAGGTCCGGCTCGATCCAACGGTTGAGCAGCGAGTACGACGGCTGGTTGATCAGAAGCGGCGTCCCCAGCCGTCGGAGGATGGCCGCCGCCTCCTTGGTCTTCGCGGCCGAGTACGAGGAGACGCCGACGTAGAGGGCCTTGCCGTTGCGGACCGCGCTCTCGAGCGCGCCCATCGTCTCCTCGAGCGGTGTCTCCGGGTCGAAGCGGTGCGAGTAGAAGATGTCCACGTACTCGAGCCCGAGCCGGCGCAGGCTCTGGTCGAGGCTGGCCAAGAGGTACTTGCGGGAGCCCCACTCGCCGTACGGCCCGGGCCACATGTCCCAGCCAGCCTTCGTCGAGATGACCAGCTCGTCGCGGAACGGGGCCAGCTCCACCCGCAGCAGCCGGCCGAAGTTCTCCTCGGCGGATCCGTACGGCGGTCCGTAGTTGTTGGCGAGGTCGAAGTGCGTGATCCCGAGATCGAACGCCCGGCGGACGATTGCGCGGCTGACGTCGAAGGGGCGGTCGTGGCCGAAGTTCCACCAGAGGCCGAGCGAGACAGCCGGTAGCTTGAGGCCGCTGCGTCCGCAGCGGTTGTAGACCATCCGCTCGTAGCGGTCGGAGGCGGGCACGTAGGTCACGACGCCGTTTCGCGGGGAGCCTACTCCGGACGTATGATTTCGCGGCCGTGGAAGTCCGGGCACCGACCGCGAGGCGGGTGCGACTGCCGACGGTTGCCGTCGCCCTCGTCGCGGTCACGTTGATCGTGCCGGCTGCGGGCCGCGCAGCGTCGCCGGTCGAGGCCCCCTCCCTGCCGGGCGAGCAGGTCACCGTCGCCGCCTCTACCGCGGCAGCCACTGCCGGTCCCAGCGCGATCCGCACGCTGCAGAGGAGGCTCGCGCGTCTCGGCTACCTCCCCGTGAGCGGGGTGGACGGCGTCTTCGGTGGACAGACCCAAGCCGCCGTGATCGCGTTCCAGAAGTGGGTAGGCCTCGTGCGGGACGGCATCCCCGGCCCGAAGACGAGGGCCGCGCTCGCCCGGGCGAAGCGCCCGACGCCGCGGACAACCGGCCCCGGGACCCGGATCGAGGTCCTGCTCGACCGCCAGCTCCTGCTCTTCATCCGCTCGGGCTGGGTCGCGCGGACGATCCACGTCTCCACGGGGCGACCCGGCTTCGCGACGCCGCCTGGCTCGTACGCGATCTTGCGGAAGCGCCGGCGGTCGTGGTCGATCCGCTACAAGGTCTGGCTTCCCTGGGCGAGCTACCTCGTCGGCGGGATCGCCATCCACGGGTCGCGGAACGTGCCGGTCAAACGGGCCTCGCACGGGTGTGTCCGCGTTCCCCTCTACGACGCGAGGTGGCTCTTCAGGAGGACGCCGGTCGGCACTCGGGTCACCGTCCTGGCCAGCGCCCAGCGTTCCTGACTCGTTGGGGCTAGGGCTGAGCCGCCGTGACCTCACCTGACGAGGAGGAGCCGCTCGAGCCGAAGGCCCCGCGGAGGCGTCGTCTCGAGGAGTGCCGGCACCTCGAGGACGACGGCGTGCCAACCGCCCCCGCGAAGCTCGCCGGCAAGCGTCGCTTCCGTCGACACCAGCGCCGCATCGACTCTCTCGCCGTCGATCCAGAGCGACGCGGGCGTCTCCGCGGCCGCGCTGACAGCGAGCCGAAGCGTCCCCGAGCCATAGAGCCAGAGCGGCCCTTGGCGCTCGTCCATCGTGCGCCCGTCCCAGCCCTCGCAGAAGAGCGGCTCGGTGCGCGTGGGCTCTGGAACCGGGTCCTCGAGCGGAGCGCCGCTCCCCCGGGAGAAGAGGGTCACTTCTCCGCCGCGGGCGCTCGGCGTGAAGCCGTGATCGAGGAGCCCTTGCCAGCCGAACCACTCTCCGGGCACCTCCCCCTGCGCATACAGACCCTCGTGGAACGTCACGTACTCGATTCCGAGGGCGCGTAGCGTCTGCTCGTCTCCGGGCAGCCAGGCCCCGCACGAGAGCCGGTTGCGCAGGAAGTAGAAGTCGAACGCCGGCTGCGGGACGAGGGTCGAGTAGCCGCCGGGCCGTTCCCGTGGCGCCTGGAGCTGGTAGTAGTCGTAGACGCTCCCGTAGTGGATGCCGGGCTCGAAGAGCGGGAGCTCGAGGACGCGGCCCTGGGGCTCCGTCCGCAGGGCGGCGTACGCTTCGTTGTCGTGATCGGCAACGGAGGCAGCCAGCGGGAAGACGAGCAAGTCCGCAGTGATGAGCGCGAGCAGCGCGGCGGTCGCCGCGGCCGTGCGCCGCCCTGACGCGGCGACGAGCCGAGCCACTGCCACTGCGGCGAGGGCCGCAACCGCGAGGTCGGCAATCGGCACGAGCCGCCCGGGCACCCGAGGGAAGCGAATCGGCGGGAAGACCTTCCAGAGCCATTCGTAGAGCGGGAGGTTCGTTCCCAGTGCGAGTAGCAGCGGAACGAGGGCCGCAGTCCCGAGGAGCACCGCGAGGGCGCGGTTGGGCGAGCGCCAGAGCAGGACCACGCCTCCGACCGCGAGCGCCGGGACGAGCCACCCGAGATAGACGAACTGCTCGGGCTCTCCGAGCCGCCAGCGGCTGACGAGGTCGATCCAGTCGGCCGAGAACTCACCGACCTCCTGGAGCGATCTCCCCTCGGCCTCGGCCGAGTCGCGGACGATCGTCAGGTGGATCGCGAGCCCGACGCCGACGGCGGCGGCGAGGCCTGCACCGATCCACGCGGCCGCCACCGGGGCAAAGCGAAGCGCGGCGTAGACGGCAAGGAAGGGGATCGCGCCGAGCGCCAGGTGGAGCTGGCCGGAGACCGGGATCGAGACGACGGCGACGGCGGCGAGGCCCCCCCAGGCGTGGCGCGAGCGGTCGGGCTCTGCTGCGCGGCTGCGCTCGTAGGCCAGGAGGGCGAGCGGAAGGAGGATCGCGATCCAGCCAAGGAGATGCGTGCCGCTCTGGGCGAGCCGGTACGGCGCGATGGCGAAGGCGAGGCCGCCGGCTGCGGCCGCGACCGGCGGAAGCTCGAGCGCCCGGAGCCAGCCGTAGGTGAGGAGACCCGCGGCGACGATCGTCCCGAGGAGCAGCAGATTCCACGCGATCACCGGGCCGAACGCCGCGTCGAGAGGCCAGAACGCGAGGCCGAAGGGCCAGCCGGCGAGCACGACCTGGGGATCCACGAGCGGCTGGAAGCTGTAGGGGTCGAGCCAGGGTGGCCCGCCGCGCTCGAGCTGGTGGCCCACGAGCCAGAAGCGGTAGACGGCCTGGAGATGATCCCCGGCGGCCGTCTCCCCGTCGCCGTCGGCCCCGTCGGCCATGAACGCGCTTCCGAAGGAGCGGATCGCCGGCAGCGTCGCGACGACGGCTGCGGCGGTGTAGAGGGCTAGGACGAGAGCGAGCGGGCGGCTGCGACCAGCTCGTCGAAGTCGGGCACCTCGGAGTTGCCGTAGCGCCATGCGCCGCGGATCATGCCCGTTCGGTCGACGAGGAAGGCTGACCGTTCGGCGACGTCGGCGAGGCCGCGGTAGTCGAGCGCGACGCCGAAGGTCCGCACCGCGTCGCCGTTCCAGTCCGAGAGCAGCGGCACGTCGAGGTCGAGTGCTTGCGCCCACGCGACATGGGAGTAGGGGCTGTCGCGGGAGATCGCGTACGCCTTGACCCCCGCCGCCTCGAGCTCCGCGCTCCTGTCACGCAGGAGCGTGAACTCGTCCGTTCATGTGCTCGACCAGTCGAACAGGTAGAAGAGCAGCAGGGAGCCCGACTCGCCCCCGAGCTCGCGCAGGTGGACGGCCTCCGAGGTCGAGCGCCACACCCGCACGTCGGGGACGGGCTCTCCGACCGCGATCACGCCGGCACCGTCAGAGCCGCCTCGGTCGCGTCCGAGATCTCGCGCGTCACCTCGAGGATGTCGCGGTTGGCGTTGAAGATCCGCAGCTGGCGGTCGGCGCCGTTGCCGCGCGCAAGGATGTCTCGGATGCCCTCGAGCTCACGATCGGAGCCGAGCTCCCGCGCGTGCGGCTCGATCTCGCGGAGCGCCCGTCGAATCAGCTGTGCGAGGGGCACGCGGTTCCGCCGCCCCGTGGCCAGGTCCATGACGGGTGCCTCGAGTCCGTAACGGGCGCCGAGCCACTTGTTCTCCGTCACGAGGATGCGGTGGTAGCTCGGCATCTCCCTCCCGGTGTCGTAGAGCTCGGAGTAGTGCTTGACGAGCGCCTGCACGTACGCCGTGATCGCGACGGTCTCCTCGACACGTGTGATCGCGTCCATGACGCGTACCTCGATCGTCCCGAAGCGCGGATGCGGGCGAATGTCCCACCAGATGTGCGTGTAGTCCGCGATGCAGCCGGTCTTCTCGAGCTGGCCGACGACCTCCGCGTAGTCGTCGTAGCCGCTGAAGCGCGGCGGTGGGCCCGAGCGGGGGAGCGCGGCGAAGACCATCTGGCGGCTCGAGGAGAGGCCCGTCGGCTCCCCGCGCCAGAACGGTGAGCTAGCCGAGAGCGCCAGCAGCTCCGCGAGGTGAAGGAGAAGTGAGCTCATCACGTCGATCGCCTTGTCCGGATCGTCAACGGCCACGTGGATGTGGCAGCCGAAGATCAGCTCACGGCGGGCGACGTACTGGAGCTGGTCGACGAGGTTCCGGTAGCGGTCGCGAGCCGTGATCCGCTGACGCTCGAAGAGGCTGAACGGGTGCGTCCCCGCCGAGCCGACGCGGAGGTTGTGACCCTTCGCCGCCTGCGTCACGTGCGTCCGGAGCTTGCGGAGCTCGCGCTCGACGTCCGCGGCCGTCTTGCAGACGGGGGTGGAGATCTCGAGCACCGACTGCATCAGCTCGGGGCCGATGCGGTCGTCGAACTCGCCGTCCTGCGCTGCCGTCAGCACGGTGTCGACGTGCTGCACGAGGTCGAAGGATTCCGGGTCGAGGAGCATGTACTCCTCCTCGACCCCGAGGGTGAAGGGCGGCGTCGAGCCGAAGCGATGGTCGAGCACGCTTCCTCCCTCAGCGAAACCCTTGCCCGTTATCGACGCGGGATAGATCTGCTTCATGGAAGCGACGAACTCTACTCCGGGTCCGAAGGAAGAAGAGACCCCCGGTCGCCGTCATGTGTGCGACGGCACGTACGGAGACGGAAGGAAGGGAGGAAGGATGCGGAACCGGAGAAGGAACTGGCTCCTCAGGCGTCTGGTTCTCGGGTTCGCGGTCGCGGCCGTGGTGGCTCCGACGGCAATGGCCCGTGTCGACGAGGGTGGCACGGCTCAGTCCGACGGCGACAACGGCGCCGTGATCCAGAGCGACGGCAAGCTGCTCCTGCCGAACGGCGACAGGGTGTTCGCGCCCGACAACGGCGGCCTCATGGTGCGGGGCGACGACAAGGTGTTCCCCAACAACGGCGGCCTCATGGTGCGGGGCGACGACAAGGTGTTCGCGCCCGACGGGGTTGCGACCCGGGTCAAGGGTGGCCAGCCGATCCAGGTCAGGGGTGGCCAGCCGATCAACGTGACGGGCACTCCGAGTGACTTCAACTGGGGCGACGGCCTCATCGGTGCGGCCGCCGCGCTCGGACTCGCGCTCTTGGCGTTCGGTGCGGCACGGGCCACGCGGCACGTGAACCGCCCGGCGACAACCTAGACACGACGTCACCGGTACAAGCGGGTCCTCAAGGGCCCGCTTGTGCTGTGCTGTCAGGATGACCGTCGTGCGCAGCCTCGTGGCCCTGGTGTGGCTCGCCGCGTTGCTCGGCGTTGCTGCGTGCGGCGGGGACGAGGACGCGGCCGGGCCGACGACCACCGTGGCCGACCCCGGCCCGGCGACTACCGATTCGGGCCCGGCTAACACGGAGCCCGACACGACCACTACCGAGCCCGGCCCGCAGGTCCGAATCGCCACCGACGGCGGCGAGGTGTCGGTCCCAGTCGAGGTGGCGGACAGCCCGGACGAGCGCGCGGTCGGCCTCATGAACCGCGAGTCGCTGCCCGAGGACGCCGGGATGATCTTCCTCTTCGAGGACGACAGCGACGGCGGCTTCTGGATGAAGAACACGCTCGTCCCGCTCTCGATCGCCTTCGCCGATGCCGACGGGACGATCCTCCGCATCCTCGACATGGATCCCTGCGAGGCCGACCCGTGCGAGATCTACGACCCCGAGGTCTCCTACCGGAGTGCGCTGGAGGTCAACCAGGGGGCGTTCGACCGTTGGGGAGTCGTCGAGGGCGACCGACTCACGCTGGAGCCGTGACGACCGCCTCTGCCTCGATCTCGAGGAGCCACCGGGGGTCGAGGAGCGTGGCCACGACGACGGTCGTGTTCACGGGGCGGACCTCCGAGAACGCCTCCCCGTGCGCCTTGGCGAATCCGTCGAAGGCGGACGCGTTCGTCAGGTAGGCGCGCGTGCGCACGACGTCCTGGAGCGAGGCCCCGGCCTCGCGGAGCGCGGCGCCGACAATCTCGAGGCAGCGTCTCGCCTGGCCGTAGGCGTCCGCGGGCGGGTCGGATCCGTCGGCCATGATCGGTGCGGAGCCGGACACGAGCACGCGGTCGCCGACGCGGACCGCGCGGGAATAGCCGACGACGGGCTCGTAGGGAGACCCCGACGAGACGATCTGGCGCTCCATGGCGGCCACTAGTATCGCCGACCGTGAAGGCGCTCGAGCAGATCGACTCGTGGCCGGCTCCGACGGCGGCGGCCGCCGTCGTCCGGCCGGACGGCGTCGTCGCCCAGCGCGGCCCGGCCGACGTCGTTCTCCCATGGGCCTCGGTGACGAAGCTCCTCACAGCGTGCGCCGCCCTCGTGGCTGCGGAGGAGGGCGTCCTTGATCTCGACGAGCCGGCTGGGCCGCCCGGCTCGACCGTCCGCCACCTGCTGGCGCACGCCTCCGGGCTGCCGTTCGAAGGCGACCGCCCGATCGCCCGCGTCGGCGAGCGGCGCATCTACTCGAACGCCGGGTTCGACCTGCTCGGCCGGCTGCTCGCGGAGCGGGCGGAGATGCCGTTCGCCGAGTACCTGCAGGCCGCGATCCTCGACCCACTCCAGCTCGCGAACACCGCGCTGCGCGGGCGTCCATCCGAGGGTCTCGCCGGCCCGCTCGCAGACCTCGCGACGATCGGGAGGGAGCTCCTGGCGCCGACGCTCGTCGCGCCGGAGACCCTTGCCGAGGCGACGGACGTCGCCTTCCCGGGCCTCGTCGGCGTGCTCCCGGGCCTCGGGAGGCAGGAGCCCAACGACTGGGGCCTCGGATTCGAGCTCAAGGACGCGAAGCGCCCGCACTGGACCGGCTCGCGCAACTCGCCGCGTTCCTTCGGCCACTTCGGCGGTGCAGGGACGTTTCTCTGGGTCGACCCGGACGCCCGCGTCGCCTGCACCTGCCTGACCGACCTCGAGTTCGGCGAATGGGCGCTCGCGGCCTGGCCGCCGTTCTCCGATGCGATCCTCGCGGAGCTCGCCACCGGGGCCTGACGCCGTCCCAGGCAGCTCGCCAAACCCTCCTAGCGGGACGTGCCGACCAGCCGGTCGTAGACCTCCTGCTCGCAGGTGGCCACGGACCCGGGCGTGAGCGCACGGACGTGCCCGAAGAACCGGTCGCCCGGCCGCAGCACGCCTCCGGCGCCGGTGAGCATCCCGCCGAGGACGACGGCGAAGCTGTCGCCGGCGTCGAGCTCCTCGCCCGCGCCGAGCTCGTGTCGCTCCATCTCCCGAGCGAGCCTCGTCAGCGTCTCGCCCGGCAGGACCGAGAGCTCGGCGACCCGGGAGAGCTCGTGGACGGTCGCGGCCTGGTGCCTCAAGTACGCTCGATCCTATGGCAACGGCCGCTCAGCTCGGCGACTGGCGGGCATGTCCGCGCTGCGGGACGGCGCTCGAGCACGCCGAGCGCTCGGTCGTGTGTCCCTCATGCGGGCTCGAGGAGTACGCGAATCCCGCGCCGACGGCAAGCGCGCTCGTCCTCGACGAGCGGGGCCGGATCCTGCTCGCGCGCCGGGCGGGCGACCCGGGTGCGCGCCTGTGGGACCTCCTCGGCGGCTTCATGGACGAGGGTGAGGCGCCGCTCGAGACGCTTCGGCGCGAGCTGCGTGAGGAGACGGGGCTCGAGGTCGAGGTCGGCGAGTTCCTCGGCGGAATCCCCGACCGTTACGGCGCGGAGGGGATCTGGACGATCAACTTCTACTGGGCCGCGCGCCTCGCCGGCGGAGAACCACACCCGGCCGACGACGTCGCCGAGCTCGCCTGGTTCCCGCAGGGCGCCCTCCCGCGGCGTGAGGAGTTCGCCTTCGCCAACACAATCGAGCTCCTCGAGCACGTCGGAGCGACCTTCCGGCCGTGATCGGCCCGTCGCTCGCCCTCGGCGACCAGCGTCGTCGCGCCGATCTCGGCGAGGCCGACCAAGAGCCTGCTAGGCCAACCCCGGGAAGGACTAGCCGAACGGCCGGGAACGATAGGCCAAACGGCCTATACAGGCCTGGCGCAGTGCGGCCGATAATCGGCGCACATGGCCGACTACGGGACGCACTCGATCGAAGATCACCTGCGCGAGGACTGGCTCGACGCGTGGATTGCGGAGGGCCTCGACGCGGTCGAGGCGTTCCTCCGGAACCATGCGGCGTTCGACACCTTCCTCGAAGACCGCGAGTAGGGCCGGGCGGGGCGCGAGCCTCAGGCCTCGGCGAGGCCGAGCGACTGCTCGAGCATCCGCTTCGGCTGGGCGCCGACCGCGGCGGCGGCCGGCTCGCCGCTCCTGAAGAGGACGATCGTGGGGATGGAGAGGATCCCGTAGCGCTGCTGGAGCTCGGGCTCCTCGTCGATGTTCACCTTGACGACGCGGAGCTCGTCAACTCGCTCTTCGGCGATCTGGTCGAGGATGGGCGAGACGGCACGGCACGGGCCGCACCACTCCGCCCAGAAGTCCACGATCACCGGGGTCTCGCTTTGGAGCACCTCGGCGTCGAACTGGGAGGTCGTGATTGCTTGTGTCATACGTCCTCAAACGTAGACTGACCGCCAGATGTTCCGCCCCCTGCCGCGCGTCCCCGATCACCCGGAACTCGAGCTCGAGATCCTCGGATGGTGGGACGAGCGAGGGATCTTCGAGCAGCTGCGCGAGCGCAACAGCGGCCGGTCCCCTTGGAGCTTCTTCGACGGGCCCGTCACCGCGAACAAGGCGCTGGCGATCCACACGGCCTGGGGGCGCACGCTCAAGGACGTCTTCCAGCGCTACAAGGCGCTGCGCGGGTTCGACCAGCGCTATCAGAACGGCTTCGACTGCCAGGGGCTCTGGATCGAGGTCGGTGTCGAGCGCGAGCTCGGGCTCAACTCGAAGCGCGAGATCGAGGAGTACGGGCTCGCCGAGTTCGCGCGCAAGTGCCGCGAGAAGGTGGTTCGGTCGGCGACCGAGCTCACGCGCGGCTCGAAGCGTCTCGGCCAGTGGATGGACTGGGGGAACGACTACTACACGTTCTCCGACGCGAACATCGAGTACATCTGGCGCTTCCTCAAGCACATGCATGAGCAGGGCTACCTGTACCGGGGCCATCGCTCGACCGAGTGGTGCCCCCGGTGCGGCACCTCGATCTCCGCGCACGAGCTGGTCGGGAACTACGAGGACCGCATCGACCCGTCCCTCTTTGTCCGCTTTCCGCTCCTCGACCGGCCGGGGCAGGCGCTCGCCGTCTGGACGACGACGCCGTGGACGCTCCCGGCGAACGTCGCCGCGGCGGTCAAGCCCGACGCCGAGTACGGGCTGCGCCCCGACGGCGAGTGGGTCGCCGCCGCCCGCTATCCCGGTGAGGAGTTCGGCGAGGTGCTGTCCGGCGCCGACCTCGTCGGCCTCCGCTACGAGGGGCCGTTCGACAACCTCCCGGCGGCGGCGGAGGTCGAGCACCTCGTCATCCCTTGGGAGGAGGTCTCTCTCGAGGAGGGGACGGGCATCGTCCACATCGCGCCCGGGTGCGGCGCCGAGGACTTCGAGCTCTCGCGCATCCACGACCTGCCGGTGCTGATGCCGGTGGACGAGGCAGGCCGCTTCTACCCGGACTACGGGTGGCTGCACGGGCAGAGCACAGTCGAGGCTGCCGAGCAGATCGCCGTCGACCTCGCCGAGCGCGGGCGTCTACTCACCGCCGAGGAAATCGAGCACCGCTTCCCCTTCTGCTGGCGCTGCCACACGCCGCTCATCTTCCGCATCGCCGACGACTGGTTCATCGCCGTCGCGGACCTCCGCCCAAGGCTCCTCGCCGCGAACGCGACGGTGAAGTGGACGCCCGACTACTTCGGGAAGCGAATGGACGACTGGCTACGAAACATGGGGGACTGGAACATCTCCCGCCGGCGCTACTTCGGCCTGCCGCTGCCCTTCTATCCCTGTGAGTGCGGCCAGCTCACGGTCGTCGGCTCGAAGGCCGAGCTGGCGGAGCGCGCGACGGGCGGCCTCGACCAGCTGGAGGAGCTCCACCGCCCGTGGATCGACGACGTCCCGATCCGCTGTGAGGCTTGCGGGAAGGAGGACGTCCGCCGGATCCCGGAGGTCGGAGACGTCTGGCTCGACGCGGGCATCGTCCCCTTCTCGACGCTCGGCTGGGAGAATCCCGAGTGGGTGGAGGGCGGCTACGCGACCGGCGCCTCCGCAGGGCTCTCAGGGGCCGACCTCCCCGACCACGCCTACTGGAAGACCTGGTTCCCCGCGGCCTGGGTCTCCGAGATGCGCGAGCAGATCCGCCTCTGGTTCTACTCGCAGCTCTTCATGTCGGTCGCCCTCGTCGACCGCGCCCCGTTCCGAGAGGTGCTCGGCTACGAGAAGATGCTCGACGAGCACGGCCGGGCGATGCACGGCGCCTGGGGGAACATGATCGACGCCGAGGACGCGTTCGCGCGCATGGGAGCCGACGTCATGCGCCTCCAGTTCTGCGCGCAGCCGCCCGACCGAAACCTCCTCTTCGGCTACGGCCCGGCGAACGAGATCAAGCGGAAGCTCCTGACGTTCTGGAACTCGGTCCGGTTCCTCGTCGACTACGCGAACATCGAGAAGTTCGAGCCGGCCCCGGCCGACCTCGAGGCGCCGCCTCTCGGCGACGACTCCCGTCCGCTCGACCGCTGGCTCGTCGCCCGGACGCAGCAGTACGTCGGCGAGGCGACTCGGGCGCTCGAGGACCAGCTCACGCACCGGCTCATCGAGGCGTTCGAGGTGTTCGTCGACGACGTGTCCAACTGGTACATCCGCCGCTCGCGGCGGCGCTTCTGGGACGGCGACGAGGCGGCGCTCCGGGTGCTCTGGCACGCGCTCGTGCAGGGCATCCGAGCGATCTCGCCCGTGATGCCGTTCCTTGCCGATCACCTCTGGCGAAATCTCGTCGCGGACGCGTGCCAGGGCGCGCCCGAGAGCGTCTTCCTCGCGGGGTGGCCGGAGGCGGGGGAGCCGGACCACGTCCTCCTCGAGGAGATCCGGGAGGTGCGGTCGATCGTGGAGTTGGGCCGAGTCGCGCGCGGAACCGCCGAGATGAAGCTGCGGCAGCCGCTCCGGACGCTCGTCGTCGAAGGGGTCGAGAGGGCGCAGAACCACGCCGACGAGATCGCGGAGGAGCTTCGCGTGAAGTCGGTCGCCTTCGAGCCCATCGCCGGGGCGACCGTGCGCGCGAAGCCGAACCTGAAGCTGCTCGGCCCAAAGCTCGGCGCCGAGCTTCCCCGGCTACGGCAGGCTCTCGCCGAAGGACGTTTCGAGCAGCTCCCCGGAGGCCGCGTGCGGGTCGAGGGACACGAGCTCGAGCCCGACGAGGTTTTCGTCGAGCGCGCCGCCCCGGACGGTTGGGCACTCGCCGAAGAGGGCTCGCTCTCCGTCGCGCTCGACGTTCGGCTCGATCCCGAGCTCGAGCTCGAGGGGCGGGTCCACGACCTGGTCCACGCCGTCAACACGATGCGGAAGGAGCAGGGGCTCGAGATCACCGACCGGATCGTCCTCACGCTCCCCGACGGGGAGGACCTCCAGCGCTTCGAGGAGTGGATCAAGTCGGAGACGCTCGCCGTCGAGATCGAGCGCGGCCCCGAGCTCGCGCTGCGCAAGGCGTAGGCGGCGTGTTTAGCATTTATAAGCTGTTCTCTTATGACTTTCAAAGATGGGCCGTTCGGCCTATTGGAACTCGGCACGGAGGGCGGTAGCGTGGCCAGCACTGGGCGATGCGAACCGCGGTGTGTGTCCCTGGCCATGTAATCCGCGGTGAGCAATCTGGGAAGGCCCGCCGCGCTTACCCCCCGAGCGGCGGGCCTGTCCCTTTCTAGAACCCTTTCCGAATCGACGAGCCCTGCAGGCCGACGGCGGGTCTGCGCGCCAAGTCGGACGACGGCGCCCTCGCACCCTCCCTATCATCAGCGCCAGACGCCCGGTGAGCGACGACCGTCAGACGATGCTGCTCCATGCCGTGCCGCTCCTTGCCCTCGCGGGCCTGTACGGCCTCGTCTCGATCGTGCTCGGCGTGTCGCTTCTCCGCGAGCGGCGCACGTCATGGCTCGGGGTCGGAATCTGGCTTCTCTTCGCGCTCCTCGCCGCCCTGTCGGCTTTTCTGGGCGGTCTCGCGCTCGCCGGGCACGACCTGGTGGCCGACGAGAGTCCCTGGCTCATCATCGCCGCCGCCGTCGCGGTCGCCGTGCCCGGCCTCATCGTCCTCGTCCGAGGCCATGAGCGCACGCTCCTCGTGACGGCCCGCCGGCGGGTCAGCGAGGCGGAGCAGCTCGCCAGCGAGCGCGGCCGGGAGGCCGACGCGATCTCGCGCCTCTCGGCGACGCTCTCGCGCACGCACACCGCCGAGGAGGCGGCCGTCTCGCTCTTCGACGAGGTCGAGGCGCTCCTCGAGCCCGACGCGCTCTTGCTCGCGCGAGTCGACGAGGAGCTGCGGCGCGCGACGGGCGTCGTCGGGCGCGGTGTCGACGAGGAGTGGTGGCGGACCGTCGAGCTCGACCTCGACGAGGACAAGGGGGCGATCGTGGCCGTCGCGCGCGAACGCACGCCGATCTCGATCTATGACGTCCCGACCGCCCCGAATGTCAACCGTCGCCTCGCGGAGGCTGTCGGGGCGAAGAGCGCCGCCTTCATTCCGCTCATCTCGGAGGGCGAGGTCGCGGGCGTGCTCGTCGCAGTCACCCGGAGCCATCGGAGTTTCACGAGCTCTCAGCTCGACGTCGTGCAGGGCCTCGCGAGCGAGGCCGCGCTCGCGCTCGGCCGCACACGCTCGAACGAGGCGCTGAGAGCGGCGCTCGAGCGCGAGCGGCTCATCGCCGAGATCGGGCGGCGCGTTCGGTCGGAGCACGACCTCGGCACCGTCCTCCAGGTCGCGGTGGAGGAGACGGCGAAGGCGGTCGGAGTGACCCGCAGCTTCATCCGTCTCGGGGAGCTCGGCGAGCCGATGCCGATCCTCGCGGAGTGGAACGCGGCGGGGATCGAGCCCGTCGGGGAAGCGGCTCCGAAGCTCCCCGTGCTGAACCTCGCCGCCCGTGACCGGCGCACGGTCGCCGTGGACGACGTCACGACCGCGCCGGAGATCGAGGACCCGAGCCTGGGAAGCCGCGACGCGCTCATCGAGCTCGGCACGTGGGCCGTGCTCGCCACGCCCATCCTCGTCTTCGACCGCATGATCGGCGTGTTCGGCCTTCACCGGGCGGAGCCGACGCGGTGGCTGCCCGGTGAGATCGCCCTCGCGGAGGCCGTCGCGAGGGAAGTCGGCCTCGCGATCCATGCGACGCGCCTGCTGAGCGAGAACGAGCAGCGCCTGCGCCGCCAGGAGACGCTGATTCAGGCCGCGCAGGTGCTCACGAGCGACCTCCGGTTCGAGGCGGTCATCCGGCGACTCGTCGAGGAGGTCGTCGCGCTCACTCGCGCGGACGCGGCCGACTGCTGGGTGCTCGAGCCGGATCGGAAGTTCCTTCGCTGCCGGGCGGTGGTCGGCGTGCCCGAGTGGAACGTCGGGCGCCAGATCCCGCCGGAAGGGACGATCGGGCGCGCGCTCGACACCGGCAAGACCGTGCTCACGCACGACTTCGGCCAGGCCGAGCAGCCGCCGCCGAGCCCGCCATATGCAGTCTTCAGCGACGTCATGTCCACGCCGATCACGTGGCTCGGCGAGGCGCGCGGGGTGCTCAGTGTCTGCGCCCGCGAAGGTGGGAGGTTCGACCAGGCGGACGTCGAGATGCTCGAGGCCTTCTCGCGCTTCGCCTCGCTCGCCCTCAACAACGCGGAGAGCTTCGAGGAGCGGGAGCGCCAGGCTCAGGTCCAGCGCGGCTTCTACCGGATTGCGCAGGTGCTCGGCTCGACGCTCTCCCTCGCGGAGACCCTCGGCGCGCTCGCCCAGGCGGCGTGCGAGGCGCTGGGGGGGGACGCCGCCGTCGTGCTCGAGCTCTCGGGCGACGAGGTCGTCCTCGCGGGCGCCCACGAGCTCCCGGGTGCGATCCACGACCAGCTCAGCGCGGGGCCGAGGGAGAAGCTCTGGCCGTTCTCCGAGCCGGCGGAGGAGGGGCGCATCCTTGCCTCGAGCGAGCTCGCGGAGGACGATCGCTTCGACGCGACGCTGCGCGAGCCCCTCGCCGCCGAGGGCTACGGATCGCTCCTCTGCGCGCCGGTCGCCGGCGTGCGCGACCAGACCTATGCGGTCGTCGTCCTCTTCCGCGGTGGGCGAGCGTTCGCGGACGAGGACGTGCTCCTCACGCAGCATCTGAGCGGTGCAGCGCGCGGCGCGCTGGAGCGGAGCGAGCTCTTCGAGGGAGAGCGCCGCGCGCGCACGTTCTCTCAGCGCCTCGCCCGCGTGGGTGCGCTCCTCGCCACGAGCCTCGATCCCGCGGTCGTCTTCGAGGAGGTAGCGCGAGAGACGCCCGGTCTGCTCGGCGCCGACGCCGCCGTCATCCGCGTTCTCGAGGGCGACGAGCTCGTCGTGCGGACGGCCACCGGGCCCGGAACCGAGCGCCTGGCCGGGACCGGGTCGAGCTCGTCGGCCGGGGTCTCTGGTGCCGTGATCCAGGCTCGTGAGCCGCTCGCCCTCCGGGACGTCCGCGAGCAGCCGCGGCTCGCGCGCGGCGACCTCCTGCTCGAGCGCGAGACCTCCGCCTGCGTGGCGGTGCCGATGTTCGCTCACGGGGGAGGGCTCTACGGCGTCCTCGCCGCCTACTCGCGGGCGCCTCGTGTCTGGCGCGACGACGAGGTGCAGTCGCTCTCGGCCCTGGCGGCGGCCGCCGCCGCGTCGGTCGCGAACGCCGAGCTCTACCAGCGCGTGGCCGAGGAGAAGGAGAGGAGCGGCGCGATCCTGGCCAACATCGCCGACGGAATCGTCGCGGTGGGCCGTGACGACCGGATCGTTCTCTGGAACGCGATGGCGGAGCAGATCACCGGCGTTCCGGCGTCGGAGGCCCTCGGCCGCCTCGTCCCTGAGGTGCTCCAGCGCGAGCTCGCCGCGGACGGGAACGAGTCGCCCGGCGAGCGTCAGGTGACGATCCGGCGGGGCGGAAACGAGGTCTGGCTCGCGCTGAGCGAGGCCGTCATGCTCGACCCCGGCGGGGCGGTCGCCGGGCGGATCTTCGCCTTCCGGGACGTCTCGCGCGAGCGGGTCGTCGAGCAGATGAAGTCGGCCTTCGTGTCCGCGGTCTCACACGAGCTGCGGACGCCGCTGACCTCGATCTACGGCTTCGCCGAGACGTTGATGCGGAGCGACGTCGACTTCACCGACGACGAGCGTGCGACGTTTCTCCGCTACATCGCCGTGGAGTCGGAGCGGCTGATCCGTATCGTCGACGACCTCCTGAACGTCGCGCGCCTCGAGGCGGGCACGCTAGCGGTCGCGCTCGAGCCGACGGACGTGGGCGCGGCCGCCCGCGAGGCCGCGGGCACCGCGGAGGCGCACGCGGGGGACCTTCATCGCTTCGCCGTCGACGTCGAGCCGGCGTCGCTCGTCGCCCGCGCCGATCGGGAGAAGCTGGGCCAGGTGCTCGCCAACCTCCTGGACAACGCGATCAGATACTCCCCCGGAGGCGGCACGATCACGATCGCGGCGCGGCGGCGGGCGGATGCGGCCGAGATCACGGTCGCGGACGAGGGAATCGGCATTCCTCGCTCGGACCAGCAGCGGATCTTCACGAAGTTCTTCCGGACGGAGCGCGGAGCCGCCGAAGAGGGCACGGGCCTCGGGCTCTTCCTCGTCAGAGGCCTCGTGACCGCCATGGGCGGGAGGATCTGGGTCGAGTCGGAGGAGGGGACCGGCTCGCGCTTCACGTTCGAGCTCCCGCTCGCCGGCGGTGAGGTCGCGGAGCCTGAACGTGTGGAGGCCGCCGCCTCGTCGTGACCCGCGTACTCGTCATCGACGACGAGGCGCCGATCCGGCTCCTCTGCCGCGTGAATCTCGAGGCCGAAGGCATGCGCGTGAGCGAGGCGGGGGACGGGCCCGGCGGGCTCACTCTCGCGCGCGCGCAGCAGCCGGACGTCATCCTCCTCGACGTGATGATGCCGGGCCTCGACGGCTGGCGCGTGGCGGAGATGCTCCTCGACGACCCCGTTACGCGCGACATCCCGATCGTCTTCCTGACCGCCCGCGCAGACGTCCGCGACCGCGCTCGGGGGATCGACCTCGGGGGCCTCGAGTACATCACGAAGCCGTTCAACCCGGTGGAGCTCGCCTCGCTCGTCCGCGGAGTCCTGGCCGCCGTCGACCGGGGCGATCGCGAGCGGCTCCGTGGCGACAAGATCGCCCAGCTTCGAGAGCTGTTCGAGGGCGCCTGAGCCCGCCGCTAGCGGAAGCGCGCGACGGCCATCTCGACGCAGCCGTAGCTGCGCCAAGAGCCGGACGTCCAGCCCGTGCCCACGTACCGAAAGCCCGGCCGGAGGAGCAGGGCGCGGTGCGACGGGCTGTCGAGCCACATCCGGACTGCCTGTGCAGGCCTGAACCACGAGCACGTGCCCCAGGCGAGGATCTCTCCGGTCCCCGCGGCGAGGCGTCCGTGGTAGAAGGAGTCGGCCCGCATGAGGTAGCGCGACCACGCGTGGGCTCCGCGCTGGAGCCTCGGGCCGAGGCGGAGCGCCCGCAAGCCGTGCGCGGCCCGCACGTCGTTGATCCTCTCGATCAGCCGGTGCTCCATCGTCGTGGGCTCGGCCTGGGCCGGCGCCGCGAACGCGAGCGCGCAGACGCTCAGGAGTAGCGCAAGTGTTGTCCTCAGGTGTCCCGGCATGCGGCGGAGGTTGCCGGACCAATGTCGGCAACTCGTACGAAAAGCGTTAGCGTTGTCTGAAGATGGGCGATCTCACGTGCCCCCTGCGCGCGAGGTCGCGGGAGATTGCCACATCCGCGTGCATTTTGCGGACATTCTCGTGCGTATCGAAACGATCGTCGCTTCGGGCGCTCTGGGCGAGAACGACTCCGCCGAGCACGATCAGCCCGCCGGCGATCTGCACTGCGGCCAACTCCTCGCCGAGCCACACCCAAGCCACGATCGCGGCGAGGACCGGCTCGAGCATGGCGACGATGGTCACGCGCGTGGCGGGGACGTGGTGCAGCGCGCTGACGAGGAGGACGAAGGGCAGAACGGTCCCGAGCACGACGATGTAGGCGAGCAGGAGCCAGACCGGCAGGCTCACGTCCTCGAGCCGACCGAGGAGCGAGACGCTGCCGTCCGCGAGCTCGACCGGAAAGGTCCACCAGGGCTGGACGAGGGCCCAGAAGAGGGCGGCGAAGGAAAAGCCCCAGGCCAGGAGCGAGTAGACGTCGCGCCCGCTCTCGAGCGAGTGCTCCGCCATGAGGACGTAGCCCGCGTAGGCGAGCGCGGTGACGAGGCAGGCGGCAACGCCGACCCCGTCGAGGGAGGAGCCGCCGCTCCAGAGCTCGACGACGAGCGAGAGCCCGAGCAGGCTGAGCGCGATCGCGAGCCAGAGCCGCTGCCGCACGGGCTCGTGGACGTAGAAGCGCGCCCAGAGCGCGACAAACACCGGCGCCAGATACTGGATCACGAGCGCGATCCCGATGTCCAGCCTCCGGATGCCGACGAAGTAGAAGAGCTGGACGAACGCGAGGCCGAGGATCCCGAAGACGGCCAGGAAGCCGAGCTCACGACGGTCGGCGCGCAGGCTCGCCGGCCGGAGGAGGGCGACGCCCGCCACGAGGATCAGAGCCGAGCCGGTCGCTCGCACCTCCGCGAGCCGGAGCGCGGAGAGCCCCGCGGAGTCGAGCACGACCTTCGCGACGACCGCGTTCAGCGACCAGAGGACGACCGCAGACCAGACGAGCGCATAGCCGAGCGCCGGCCGCGGCGTCGGGCGCCTGGACTCGAGGGCGGTCGGCGCGAAGGGTGCGTCGGCCACGGGCGCGGAACGATACCGGCGCCGGGGGTGAGGCCGTCCCGGGATTCGGGTGCCGTAGCGTTCTCCCTCGCGTGGGTTCCCGGCCTGTCTTCATGGCCATGGCGGGCGCGACGTGCATCGCCTTCTCGGCGGTCCTCGTCCGCCTGGCCGATGTCCCGCCCTCGACGGCGGCGTTCTACCGCTGTGCGTACGCTCTCCCGCCCCTCGCGCTCCTCGCGCTCTGGGAACGGCGGCGCTACGGGCCGTTGGGCGGACGGGCGCTCAAGCTGGCGCTCGTGGCCGGCGTCTTCTTCGCCGCCGACCTCGTCTTCTGGCACCACGCGATCGCGGCGGTCGGCGCGGGCCTCGCCACCGTGCTCGGGAATGTCCAGGTCGTGATCGTGCCGCTCGCAGCGTGGGTGCTCCTGCGGGAGCGACCCGCCGGGCGGACGCTCGCCTCCGTCCCAATCGTCCTCTTCGGCGTCGTCCTCATCTCGGGCGCGATCGGGGCGGGCGCCTACGGCTCGAACCCGGCGCTCGGCGTCCTCTTCGGCGTGCTGACCGGGATCGCGTACGCCGGGTTCCTGCTCGTCCTTCGGGCGGGCAGCACTGATCTGCGCCGCCCGGCTGGGCCGCTCTTCTACGCCACGCTCTCCGCCGCGCTCGTCACGCTCCCGGTGGGCGCGGGCCTCGGCGAGCTCGAGCTCGAGCCGACGTGGCCCGAGCACGGCTGGCTCGTGCTCCTGGCGCTGACCGCGCAGGTGGCGGGGTGGCTCCTGATCGCGGCGGCGCTGCCGCGCCTCCCGGCGGCGCTCACCTCGATCACGCTCACGCTCCAGCCGGCGCTGTCGGTCGTCCTCGCCGTGATCCTCCTGGACGAGGCGCCCTCGGCGGTCCAGCTTGCGGGCGTGGGCATCATCATCGCCGGCGTCGTCCTCGCGACGGGCCGCCGCCGGCAGCCGTACACTGAGCCTGAGCTGCGGGACGTGGCGCAGCCTGGTAGCGCGCCTGCTTTGGGAGCAGGAGGCCGCCGGTTCGAATCCGGCCGTCCCGACTGATCGGAGGAACTTCCGCGGCAGTCTGCCGTCAGAAGGAATGTGGCCGCGCGCTCGCTCGCCGTAGCCTTCGCCGCCGGACTGGCGCTCTTCCTGGGCGCGTGCGGCTACACGCCGTCCGCCCTCGACAGCTGGCCGGAGAAGCCTTCGTGCGGTCGGTGGGAGAACCGGAACGAGCCCGTTTCGGCAGACCAGCGGGGCAAGAACCACTGCATCCTCGGCGCGCTCGCCGACGGGCGCCGGGCGGAGCTCATCGTCACGTACCACACGATCGAGGGCGACCCGATCACGGAGTACTACCGCGTCCTGAGCCCGGGCCGGGTCGAGAGCTTCGTCGACTCGACTCGTGATTCATACGGCAGCCGGAAGTGGGCGCACTTCCTCTGCCGAGGCATCGGGGAGGACGGCGGTTACCTGTTCGGCGAGAACTGCCGGGAGATCCCGGTCGACGAACGCGTGTCCTAGCTCTCGCCCGGGCTACGACGCCGGCTTGAGGGCGCCGACCAGTCGGAGCAGGCGCTCGAGGGTCGTCGCGTCGAGCTCGCCCCGGTTGCGGGCGAGCGCGGCGAGGAGCGCGAGCTGCCTGCGAGTGGTCTCCTGGTCGTTCTTCATGGGGCCGTCGTTCTTCGGGGCTTCGGCTAGAGATCCTTCCGGGCGAAAGCCGCGAGCGCGGCAACGCCGACGAGCAAGAGATACGCGACCGTCCACGGCCAGAGGAACGGGCCGCCGGGCTGGGCGCCGCCGAAGGGGCCGAGCTGGAGCGCGAACTCCGTGAAGCCGGACGTGTCGGCCGTGATCGCGTTCAGCCCGTCCTGGTAGAGCGCCTCGAACGGGAGCACCCACGACGTCACCTCGGCGACGTCCCGCAGGGTGTCGGACTCGAGCACCTCGCCGATCTGGCCGAGCAGCCCTGCGACGAGTCCAGCACCGAAGACCATGAAGACGGCGATCCCGTTGGCAGTCGCGGAGAGGACGACGGAGCCGAGCAGCGAGAGTGCCGCGATCACGGCAACGGCCGCCGTGAGCTCGAGCGCGGGCTCGACGATCCGGTCCGGGCGCCAGCTGCCGGTCGACCACGTGATCGCCAGGTTCGCGCCGTAGACCGCCAGGACGTACACGGTGCAGACGGCCGCCGCCGCGAGGAAGCGGCCGACGAGGAGCGCCGCGCGGCCGATCGGGCGGACGACGAGCGGCTGCAGCAGGCCGCGCTCGGCGTCTCCTCGAACGACGCTGAGCGTGAGGAACGCCGCCAGGACGACGCCGAGGAAAAGCGTTCCGAACATGGAGAGCCCGAAGAGCGTCGCGCCCGTGAGGGTGCGCGTGTCGATTCCGGCGAGAGCGGCGGCGGGCGGAGGCTCGGACTCGTCCACCGCCTCGAACGCCTTCTGCGCGCCCAGCCAGTAGAGCGCCACGAAGGCCGCGGTGAGGACGAGGACGACGAGGAACACGCGCCGGCGCAAGCTCTCCCGGAGCGCGTAGCCGACGACGACCGGCACGCCCCTCATGCGGTGTCGTCTCCCACGGCCTCGAGGTAGATCTCCTCGAGCGTGGTCTCGAGGACGCGGACGCCGTAGACCTGCTCGCCCGAGGCGACGAGGCCGGCGACGATCCGCGGCGCCTCCTCGCGGCCGGCGCCCGCGAAGAGCCGCGTGCCGCCGCCCACGTCCACCTCGACGCCGTGCGGGCGCGCGAGCTCGGAGGGCCGTCCCTCGGCAACGATGCTCCCACGCGAGAGGATGGCGACGCGGTCGCAGACCAGCTCGACCTCGCTCAGCAGGTGCGAGTTGAGGAGGACGGCGACGCCGCGGCGCCGCAGCTCCTCGAGCAGTCCGCGGACCGTGCGCCTGCCGCCGGGGTCGAGTGCGCTCGTCGGCTCGTCGAGGAAGAGGAAGCGCGGCGTCCCGACGAGCGCCTGCGCGATCCCGAGTCGCTGCTGCATGCCCTTGGACATCGCCTCGACCCGACGCCGACGCGCGTCCTCGAGGCCGACGAGCTCGAGCAGCTCGGCGCGTTCCTCGGCGCCACCCGCGGATCCTGCGAGGCGCTGGTGGAGCTCGAGAAGCTCGTCCGCCGTCGTCCAGCCCGGAAAGCGGAAGAGCTCGGCGAGGTAGCCCATCGCAGCCCGGGCCTCGGCCGAGCCGGCGCGGGCGCCGCAGACGTACGCCTCGCCGGCGCTCGCCCGCACGAGCCCGCAGCCGATCTTGACGAGCGTCGACTTGCCGGCGCCGTTGGGGCCGAGCAACCCGACGAGTTCTCCCTCCTCCACGTCGAGATCGACCCCTCCGAGGGCCGTCAGGGGCCCGTAGCGCTTGACGAGCCCGCGCACGGTGAACGCCGCGGCCATCGGGCCGAGTCTACGGGTGGTCGGTCAAGTTGCACATGCAGCTGCGGTGTTGCAGAATTCGCAACGATGCAATCGGCGGACAAGGCTTTGGCGATCCTGGGCGCTTTCGATGAGGGCCGCCGGGACGTCGGGGTCTCGGAGCTCGCCGGGGAGCTGGGCCTGCACAAGAGCACGGTGTCCCGCCTGCTGGCCACGCTCGAGCGGCGCGGGCTCGTCCGGCGCGAGGGGGAGCGCTTCGCCCTCGGGCCGGAGCTGGCGCGCCTCGGCGCGCTCGCCTCCCGCGGGCTCACCCTCGCAGGCGCAGCGCGCCCCTCTCTCGAGCGGCTGGCCGAGCGGACCGGGGAGACCGTCAACCTTGCTGTCCGCGACGGGGAGCGGGCGCTGAACGTCCTCCAGGTCGACGCGGCGCACTTCGTTGGCGTCACCGACTGGACCGGACGGGCCGCCGCCCTCCACGCCACGGCGAACGGCAAGGCGCTCCTCGCCTTCGGCGACGCCCCACTCCCAGGCCGGCTGGCACGGCTGACGCCGAGGACGATCACCGACCGCGGCCGCCTGCGGGCGGAGCTCGAGCGGGTGCGGAGCGCCGGCTTCGCCGTGACCGTCGAGGAGCTCGAGCTCGGCCTCCACGCGGTCGCCGCGCCGGTCTTCGACGCGCTCGGGTCGTGTGTCGCGGCCGTCTCGGTCTCGGGCCCCGCCTACCGTCTCGAGGAGGCGCGGCTCCCCGCGGTCGGAGAGCTCTGCGTTGCGGCAGCCGCCGACGTCTCCGCCCGCCTCGGCTTCCGGAGGGCGGCCTGATGGCGTGGGAGCTGGCGACGTTCCCGACCGAGCTCATGGGCGAAGCCCCCGTCCTCGACGGTGTCGAGGTCGAGATAGTCCCGGAGGGCGCACCGGTCCGGGTCACGCACGTGCTCGACGCGGTCGAGCCGCGGATTCGCCCGGACGGGCGCGCCGCCTTCCCGACCGAAGGGAAGGCGGGCGAGGGACGTACGAACCGGCTCGAGGGCGTCACCGTCCTCTCCTGCCTCGACTTCCCTGCCGAGGAGCGGCCGCTCCACGAGCAGGAGTCGGTCGTCGACCTCGCCGGGCCGGGCGCCGAGCTCACGCCTTTCGCGCAGGCGACGAACGTCGTCCTGACGTTCCACCCGAGGGGCGGTCTCGGGAACGAGGAGCTCGAGGCCTGGGCACGACGGACGACCCTCTCCGTGGCGGAGGAGCTCGCGCGCCCGACGCTGGAGGCCGAGCCCCAGGAGGTCGAGCGCTTCGAGCTCGGCCCGGCGGATCCGAGCCTGCCCGCGGTGGCGGCGCTCGTGCAGCTCTCCGACCTCGGGCCGCTCTACTACCAGTACCTGTACGGTGTCCCGGCCGGGGAGGCGGCTCTTCCGCGGGCGGTCGACCCGGCGGAGATCCTCGACGGCGCGGTCACGTGCGGCGAGTACCACTGGGCCGCGCTCCGGAACCCGACGATCGTCTTCCAGCGAAACGCGCTCGTGCGCGCGCTCTTCCGGGAGCACGGCAGGCGCCTGCGCTTCGCCGGTGTCGTGCTCATGCGCGGCTACGAGCAGAGCGCCGAGGACAAGCGGCGCGCGGCGGCGGCCGCCGCGGAAGCGGCGGCCGGCCTGGGCGCTGACGGCGCGATCGTCACGACCGACGCGGGCGGGAACTCCCACACGGACGCCATGCTCACCGTTCGCGCGTGCGAGGCGGCCGGCGTCCGTACGACCGCGATCGTGGCCGAGATGGCCGACCCGGACTCGACGAGCCCCGGCCTCACCGACTGGGTGCCCGAGGCGGACTCGATCGTGTCGGCCGGCAACGCCGAGGAGCTCGTCCCGGCTTGGAGGCCTGGGCGGGTGCTCGGCGGCGGCAGGCTCCTCGACGGAAGCCCGGCAGAGGAGGCGGGCCCGATCCCCGTGCGGAACTACCTCGGCGCGGCGAACCAGACCGGCCAGTTCACGCTCACCGCGACGTCATGGTGAGAGCCGTCCACTACCTCAATCAGTTCTTCGCCGGCCTCGGCGGCGAGGAGGCCGCCGAGACGCCGCCCACGCGGCTCGAGGGCGCAGTCGGCCCCGGCCGGGGCCTCGCCGCCGAGCTCCAGGGCGTCGAGATCGTGGCGACGCTGGCCTGCGGGGACGACTACTTCGGGGAGCACGAGGAGCAGGCCCTCGCGAGCCTGGTCGAGCTCCTGGAGGCGGAGCGTCCCGGCCTGCTCGTCGCGGGGCCTGCCTTTGGCTCCGGCCGCTACGGCCACGCCTGTGCGCGATTTTTGCGCACTGCCTCGGAGCGGCTCCGAATTCCGGTGCTCGCGGCCATGCACGAGGAGAGCCCCGGCGTCGGCACAGCCGAGGGAAAGGTGCTGATCGTCCCGACGGCGGTCAACGTCGCGGGCATGCGCGATGCGCTCCCGCGCATGGCGCGACTCGCCGAAGCCGTCGTCTCCGGCCGGGAGCTCGGCCCGCCCGAGGAGGAGGGTTACCTGCCCCGCGGCTTCCGGCGCAACCGTTTCGCACCGAAGCCGGGCGCAGAGCGTGCGGTCGACCTTTTGCTCGCAAAGCTCGCGGGCGAGGCCCGGAGCGAGATCGCCGGCGGCTTCGACCGCGTGCCCCCCCCGGCCCCGGTCCCCGACCTCTCGCGTGCGCTCCTCGCGCTCGTCACGGAAGCGGGCTGCGTCCCGCAGGGTAATCCGGACCGACTGCCGACGATCCGCGCGCAGGGGTGGCTGCGCTACGAGCTCGCCGGCTCGCGGAGCCTCGCTGCGGGGAGGTACGAGTCGGTGCACGGCGGGTTCGACGTCAAGCTCGCAAACGAAGATCCGAACCGGCTCGTCCCGCTCGACACGGTTAGCGAGCTCGCCGACGAGGGCCGCCTCGGGCGGGTTCACGACGTGCTCTACACCACCACCGGGAACGGCACGCCCGTCGCCTCTGCGACGCGCTTCGGCCGTGAGATCGCGGCCGAGCTCAAGGAGGCCGGCGTCGAGGCCGTGCTCCTCTCGGGTACCTGAGGGACGGGGACGCGCTGCGGGTCAGTGCTGGCGAAGGAGATCGAGCGGGCCGGGGTGCCGACGGTGTTCGTGACGTCGCTCCCGACGATCGCGACGATGGTCGGCGCGAACCGGATCGTCCGTGGCCCCGCCATCACCCATCCGTTCGGGCTCGACGAGGCGGACCGTCGGCGAATCGTCGAGAGAGCGCTCGAGATGCTGGAGACCGAGGTCGAGCCGGCAACGGTCTGGGAGGTCGAAGCGGAATGAGCGGCGGCTTCCCCGGGGCCACCCCGCGCCACCACCCGATTCGATCGTATCGGCGGCGAGCGCGCGCGTGTGTCACGCTCTGCGCCGAGAGCGTCGCGACTACGCGCCCAAAGGCGGCGCCGTGACCGGCCGCGCGGCCGTTCACTCCTGCTCTCTCGTCCTCGCGCACGCGCCCGACCTCGTCCGCCACGGCTCCAAGCCCGCCCGGGAGCTCGCCGCCGACGCCGACGGCCTGCTCGCCTCCCTCACGAAAGCTCTCCGCAGCTACGACGACGCGCTCGGCTACGCGCCGCACCAGGCGCTGATCGGCAACCTCCGCCCGGAGGCCCTCCGGGACGTCGAGCGACCCTGGTGGGGTCACCAGACAGAGCCCCGGGCCGACGGCCCCTTCGGCGTCATCGTCGACGAGGTCGAGCTCTACCGCCGCATGGAGGCCGCGGACTCCTTCGGCCTCTTCAAGCTCGACGGGAGCCCGGCCGTCGACGGCGGCCTCACGATCGAGCAGGCCGGCCGCATTGCCGGCTCCATGGCAGGCGCGCACGACCTCGACGAGAGCCTGTCGGCGCCCGTCCTTCTCGAGAACCTCGCCTGCAAGGTCACCGGGGCGCTCGCGCTCGAGCGCCTCCTCCGAACGACGGGCTTCCCGCCCGAAGACGTCCCGTACGTGATTGGGAGCGGGGAGGAGGCGGTCGGCGACCGCTACCAGCGCGGCGGCGGGAACCTCGCGAAGGCCATCGCCGAGCAGGCCGGCTGTGTAAACGCCTCCGGGAGCGACGTGAAGGCGTTCTGCTGCGGCCCGGTGCACGCGCTCGTCGTCGCCGCCTCGCTCGTCGCCGCCGGCGTCTACCCGAACGTGGTCGTCGTCGCGGGTGGATCGCTCGCCAAGCTGGGGATGAAGTTCGCGGGCGCGCTTCGGCACGGCGCGCCGGTCCTCGAGGACGTGCTCGCCGGCTTCGCGATCCTCGTCGGGCCGCCCGGAGATGGCGCGCCCGAGCTCCGCCTCGACGCCATCGGCCGGCACCGCGTCGGCTCGGGCTCGGCGCAGCAGGCGGTTCTCGAGGACCTCGTCGTCGAGCCGCTCGAGCGGCTCGGCCGCGGGATTCTCGACGTCGACCGGTATGCAACCGAGTTGCACGACCCCGAGATCACGGAGCCGGCCGGGGCCGGCAACGTGCCCAGCCGCAACTACAGGCTCATCGGCGCGCTCGCCGTTCGGCGCGGCGAGCTTCCGCGCGACGAGCTCGACGGGTTCGAGCGCACCCATGGACTGCCGGGCTTCTCCCCCACGCAGGGGCACGTGGCCTCGGCCGTGCCGTGGCTTCCACACGGGCTCACCGCCCTGCGGACCGGCGAGATCGGCTCGACCATGCTGCTGGCGAAGGGGTCGCTCTTCCTCGGTCGCATGACCGAGCTCGCCGACGGAATGTCCATCCTCTTGGAGCCGGGAAAGGAGTAGCGATGCCGGTCGAAGCGACCGTCGACACGTACAACGAGCTTACGAGCGAGGGGAACGTCCTCGTCGACTTCTGGGGGCCGCGCTGCCAGCCGTGCCTCGCCATGATGCCGACGATCGCGAAGCTCGAGGAGGAGGCCGGCGGGGCCGTCCGCGTCGTCAAGGTCAACTCAGCCGAGAACCGTGATATCTGTCGGGAGGTGCGAGTCTTCGGGCTCCCGACCTACCTGCTCATGCAGGACGGGGAGGAGCTCGATCGCCTCTCCGGCGAGGTGACGAAGAGCGACATCGAGCGGGCCTTCGCCACGCTCGCAGCGAAGGGAGGTGATGCTGCATGAAGCTCGACGGGAAGAAGGTGATCGCCCTCGGCGAGCGGGACGGGGTGTCCGGGCCCGCGATCGCCGAGTGCGTCCGCTCGGCGGGAGCCGAGGTCGTCTTCCTCGAGACGGAGTGCTTCGTCTGAACGGCGGCAGGCGCCATGGACCCGGAGAACCAGGACCGCATCAAGGGCCTGGTCGACGAGTACGGCGCGGACGACCTGGTGGTCGTGCTCGGCGCCGCCGACCTCGAGTCGCTCGAGGTCGCGGCCGAGACGGTCACGCTCGGAGATCCGGCCTACGTGGGTCCTTTGGCAGGAGTCCAGTTGGGGCTCCCCGTCATCCACATCCTCGAGGAGGACGTCAAGGAGCAGGTCGACGCAGGCGTCTACGACGAGCAGGTCGGCCTGCTCGAGATGACGCTCGACGTCGAGCAGGTCCGCGAGGCCGCGCGCAAGTTCCCGGGACGCGAGTAGGGAGGATCGGCCGCCCTCAGCGGCCGGGCTGCCCGCTCACGTCCGCCTCCTCCTCCGCCATGAAGCGGATGAAGAAGACCGTGAACGCGCCGAAGAAGACGATCGACTCGCTCACCGCCATCGCGATGCCGGCGATCTGCTGGTCGGCCAGGGGCGTCAGCCCCCAGATCCGGGGCGCCTCGACGTAGAAGTCGTAGAGCGGGCTGGGGAGGAGCGCGAGCAGGAGGCCAAGCGGGCTCGCGAAGACGAACGCGGCGAAGAGGTAGGCCGACTTTGCTCCCGACGAGAGGCTCCACGGACGCGACTGGAGCACGGGCCACCAGAGGAGGATCCCGGTACCGAGGTACGTGAGGTGCTCGAGATGGAGGAGCGCGTGGCGCTCGAGGGCGGCGTCGTAGGCGGCGGGCACGTGCCAGAGCGCGTAGCCGGCGAGCCAAAGCGGCAGTGCGACGACCGGGTTCGTGAGGACGTGAACGGCTCGGAAGCGCGCGAGCCTCGCGGCCAGCCCCGTCGGAACGGCCGCGACCAGCAGCAGGGGGATCCACTCGGCCAGCGCCACGTTCTGGATCAGGTGCGGCCAGAGGAGGTAGTGGAGGGCGAGCGTCCCGAGCGGCGTAACCGAGACCGCGAGCAGGAGGAAAAGCGCGGCGGCGAAGCACCCGACTCGCGTCCGCGAGGGCCGGTGCCGCCGCGCCGCCAGGGCGTAGGCGGCGGCAATGACGACGACGGCCGAGACCTCGACCCAGGCCGCCTGCCAGCTCCACGGCGACGGCGCCACGACGACCCGAAGGATACGTCGCCGGGCGTCGCGGCTAGGGCGGTGGCCCTAGATCATCCAGGGATCGACGTACGCCGGGTCCTTCCGCGCGAGCCACTCTCGGACGTAGACGCCGGCCGCGATCAGCGGCACCCCCGGAAAGGCGGTCAGGAGCACCACCGTCGCCCAGAGCGCCGACGGGAGCCCGCCCGCGACCGCGGCGACGACGATCGGGAGGGCCGCGAAGTAGAGCGCCTTCCAGTCCGCGACGACGTATCCGAGGCCGAAATGCACGACGGGCGGCACGAAGAGAAGCAGCAGCACGAGCGCTGCCGGCAGAGCCCGCTCCGTGCGCGCGAACGCCACGATCCAGGCAGTCATGATCGCGCTGTAGGCGACCATCGCCGTGCGCGGAGTGAGCTCGTTTAGTCGTTCGAGGGTCACGCGACTCCCCTGTGTCCCAAGGCGTGACCGCTCCGCCTCTTGACGATGCTTTGACCCGCATGATCGCGGCCACCGCGGCTCCCGTGTATCCCCCCTTCGGGGAACCGGCTATCGTTGACCCGAGCGCGGGCGTAGCTCAATGGTAGAGCCCCAGCCTTCCAAGCTGGTGGTGAGGGTTCGATTCCCTTCGCCCGCTCCACAAGGAAAGCCCCGCAAAGGCGGGGCTTTCCGTATCTCTTGCCGTACAGCGTCGCCAGGCCGCTGCTAACGCCCTGCTAACGCTTGCGCGCGGGATCGAATCGTTTCGCCGCCTCGCGGACGCGCTCGTCCGTCAGATGCGTGTAGCGATCTAGCGTTAGTGACGACTTGGAGTGCCCGGCAACAGCCTGAACGAGCTTTACGTCCGCTCCCTCGGCGACGAGGCGCGAGACCGCGGTATGACGGAGGTCGTGGAAGCGGTAGCGGTTCTTCCACCTTCGCTTTCCGTTCCCGTCGACGGTCCACTCGCCCAGCCCCGCCCGCTGCAGCGCCTTCGACCACACGCCGTGATTGAAGTTCGAGCCGTCGAGCGGCGTCCCGCGCTCGGTCGGAAACACGAGCTGCTCGTCGGCGAAGCGACCCCGAGCGAAGGCGCGTGCTGCGAGCTCTCGCATCGCCGCCTCGGCGCTCGGGAAGAGCGGGACGGAGCGATTGCCGGCGTCGGTCTTCGGACGTTTCAGCGTTCGTCGCGAGTACGCCTGCCGAACGCGGATCAAGCTTCGCTCGAAGTCAACGTCGCCCCAGCGGAGGCCGCGGAGCTCGCCTAGCCGGAGCCCGGTCGCGACCGCAACGTCGAAGAGGTACGCGAAGAAAAGGTCCGGCTCGCCGTCCCTCAACGGGTCGGGCCTGGCCCGCTCCGCCAGCGCCTCCCGGATCGCCTCCGTGTGTTTCGACGGGATCTCCTGCCCGACGAAGTCTTGGGCCGGTGGGAGGTCTGCGTTCGACGCAGGGTTTGCGATGAGCAGACCCTGGCGCACAGCGTCAGCGAGCATCTTGCGAAGGGGAACGATCACATTGCGGACCGTCCCAGGTGCTTTGCCTTGGGCTTCGAGCTCGTGGATCAGGGCGTCGACATCGGCCGTCCGAAGCGAGCCAAGGGGACGCGCGCCGAGGCGCGGGAAGACGTGTCGCTCGAGAACGCTCGCATACTGCTCGAACGTCGAGGCCTCGAGCCGCGTCCTCGTTCGTCCGCCGCCGGTTCCGGCGACTCGGCTGGGATCCCGGATGAGTAGCCAGTCCCGACCGAACTGTTCCAGGCTGATGCGGCTCGGGGCGATCCATTCGCCTCGGTCGGCTGCCCGCCTTCGCTCGCGCTCTGCCCTGTCCGCCTCGCGCTTGCTGGGCCCGATCGACTCCCAGATCTGTCGTCCGTTGACGCGGTAGACGATTGCGTAGTTCCCACTTCGACGCTTTACGACGGCCATATCAGGGATTCCCTCCTACCTCGTGGACGCTGCTCCGGCGCGGAGCCAGGCGAGGGCGGGCTCGCGCTCGAAGAAGAGCATGCCTCCGAGCTTGACGCAGCCGGGTACTTCGCCGCGGCGCGTGCGCTCGTAGAGCCAGCGCTTCCACGTCTGCGGCCGCTTCCCGGACGGGAGTTGGGCGACGAGCTCGTCGAGCGTGAGGAGCCGCGCGGTCGCGGCCGGTTCGCCGGCAGAAGCGCGCATGCGTACGGAGAGTTCGTCGGCGAGGCGGGGCGCGAGGGCCTTGGCCAAGCGGTCGACGTCGGAACCGCTCTCAGCGTCGAGTGGGGAGCGGGAGGGAGGGGGCGGCTCCGGGCTCGGCGCATGTGGCTCGGCTTGCGTCCGCTGCCAGTCGGAGAGGGTGAGCTGAGCGGCAGAGGCATGCGCTCCTCGCTTCGCTCTGGAACGCCCTCTTTCACCTGGCCGGGAACGTGCCACCGCCTCACCTTCTGCGACTCAGAATGGGGAAGC
>JAIBJN010000066.1 GCA_020029595.1 Actinomycetota bacterium
GCCGTTGAGCATCATGACGCGAGGCGTGTCGCCGAGGGCGTCGATCTCCGGTTCCAGTACCTCGGCCATGGTCGCCCCGACCTTGACGTTGTCGAAGCTCACGTAGGCCGCTCCGCCCGAGCTCCCGGTGTTGAACCGGTCGTACTCGATCACCTGGACGCCAGCCTCCTTGGCCTGGTCGATGATCGTCGCGCCCGATCCCGTGTCGAGGCTGGTGAGCACGATCACCCCGGCGCCGTCCGCGATCGCCTGCTCCGCCTGCGACTGCTGTGTCGCCGCGTCGCCCTCGGCGTTGACGATGGTGTGTTCGACTCCGGCCTCGCTGAACGCCTGGTCGAAGTAGGGGCGATCGTCGGTCTCCCAGCGAGGCGACGATGCGCTGTCCGGGAGAAGCACCCAGATGCTCTTGTCGCACCCGCCACCTCCCGCGGCGGCGCCGGTTTCGGCCGCGCTGGTGTCCTCCCCGCCTTCGTCGTCGTCGTCGCCGCCGCACCCGGCTGCGACCAGCGCGAGCGCCGACACGAGGACGAGCACGAGGAGCAGGAGCCTCTTGGTCGTCGATTCGGTGGCCTTGTACGAAATTCTCCTCACGGCTTCGCCTCCCTTGCGACTGACGCCCGCAGGCTTGACTCGGAGACCTTAGGGCTCCCAGGCGCCGAATTCAAGCCGGATTCGCGTCCGTCGAGCGTCCCCCGAGCAGCCTGCGTAGTGTCTCCGGCCGTGGTCGCTTTTCGTCCGGTTCCGGCGAAAGTCGGCCCGTGAGCAGGTGAAATCCGGTGGAGATCCTGCGAAAGTAGGGGCGGCCCGGTTGGGGCCACGACTCGAGATGACCCTGGAACCAGGAACGTTCGGAAGCCTGCGCGAGCTCAACCGCCTCCGCGTGGTCGACGCGCTGCGGCGCCACGGAACCGCGAGCCGAAGCGACCTCGCCCGCCTGACGGGACTGTCGCGGACAACGGTCGCCGCGGTCGTCGCCGACCTCCAGGGCCGCGGCCTGATCGTCGAGCAAGCGCAGCCGGACGGCCGAGCCGGGCCGGCCGGCCGAGGGCGTCCGCCCGTGCTTCTTCGGCTCGACGCCTCCGCGGGCGCGGCGCTCGGCGTCGACTTCGGCCATCGCCACGTGCGCGTGGCCGTCGCCGACCTCTCCTGGACTGTGCTCGCGGAGCGCTTCCTCGAGCTCGAGGTGGACGACGACGCCGAGAGCGCGCTCGACGCAGCGGCCGAGCTGGCCGCGGAGGTCCTGGCGGAGGCCGACGTCGAGCGCAGCCGTGTCATCGGCGCCGGCATGGCGCTCTCGGGCCCGATCGACCGCCACACGGGCACGGTCGGGTCGACCGTCCTCCCCGACTGGGCCGGGCTCCAGGCCGGCCGGGAGCTCTCGCATCGGCTCGAGGTTCCGGTCGAGCTCGACAACGACGCGAACCTCGGGGCGCTGGCGGAGGTGTCCTTCGGCGCCGGCCGAGGGCTCGCCGACGTCGTGTACGTGATGATGTCCTCCGGCCTCGGCGCCGGGCTCGTGCTCGGCGGCCGTCTCTACCACGGCGCCTCCGGCATCGCCGGTGAGCTCGGTCACGTCCAGGTTCGTCCCGACGGCGCCGTCTGCCGGTGCGGCAACCGGGGCTGCCTGGAGACGATCGCCTCGACGGGAGCGCTCCTCGCCCTCCTGGAGCCGGCGCACGGCCCGGACCTGACGGTGCGTGGGCTGCTCGACCTGGTCGACGGCGGGGACATCGCCGCGAGGCGCCTGATCAACGACGCGGGGCGAGCCGTCGGCCGCACGTTGGCGGATCTCTGCAACCATCTGAATCCGGCCGCGATCATCGTCGGCGGGGACCTGAGCGCGGCGGGCGAGTCCCTGCTCGAAGGCATCCGCGAGGCGGTCGACCGCTTCGCCCTGCCCGGCGCCGCGCAGGCCGTCGAGGTGAAGGCAGGCGTCCTCGGCGACCGCGCCGAGGTGCTCGGGGCGCTCGCCGTCGTGATCGCCGACACCGACCGGCTGCGCTCCGCAGGCCTCGCTCCGCTGCGCACGAGCGGGGCGCTCCGCGGCTGAGACCGGCGCCTACTCGCGCGCCGACGGATAGCGGAGGATGCTGTCGGCGAGCTTCGAAGCGTCCCCGAAGATCCCGGCGATCGCGAGCCCCTCGTCCGGAACGACGCTCCCGGGCAGGAGGGCCGCCCGGCGGATGGCGGCGTCCTTGCCCACGTGGCAGTCCGCCCCGATCGCGGCGGGGCCGCGGATCTGCGCCCTCTCTTCCACGGTGACGTTCCGGCCGAGGACGACCGGCCCGTCGATCGTCGCTGCCGAGTCGATGCGACATCCCTCCTCCGCCCAGACGCCGGGGGCGATCTCCTCACCGGGAATGTCCACGCGCACGTGCCCGAGCACGGCGTCGAGGATCGTGTTGCGAAGCTCGTCGAGGTCGCCGACGTCGTTCCAGTACGCCATCGTCGTGTACGCGTAGACCTCCTCGCCGGCGGCCACGAGGTTGGGCCAGACGTCCTCGCCGAAGTCGTAGAACGTCCCGGGCGGGATGCGCTCGAGGAGCGCGGGCTCGATCACGTAGATGCCGCAGTTGGCCAGGTCGCTCCGTGCCTCGTCCCGGCGTGGCTTCTCCTGGAACCCGCGCACGCGCGTGTCGCGGTCGAGGATGACCACGCCGTACGAGGAGGGGTCCGGCACCGGCTTCACCGTCAGCGTGGCGAGCGCGCCCGTCCGCTGGTGGTGGCCCAGGAGCGCGGTCAGGTCGACGTCGTGGAGCCCGTCGCCCGAGGTGATCAGGATCGTCTCGTCGCCCCAGTAGTCTTGGAGCTTCTTCGTCCCGCCGGCGGTGCCGAGGAGCTCCGGCTCGTGCGACCAGAGGATCGACAGGTCGAGAGCGGCCCCGTCGCCGAAGTAGCGCTGGATCATCTCCGGGAAGGCGTGCAGGTTGACCCCCACCTCGGTGACGTCGTGGCGGCGCAGGAGGTTGAGAAGGTGGTGCAGGACCGGGCGGTTGGCGACCGGCATCATCGGCTTCGGGAGGAAGTCGGTCAGCGGGCGCAGCCGCGTTCCCAGGCCTGCCGCCATCACCATGGCCTTCATACGACCTTTTCCCCCTTCGGGGCAAAAGCTCGACCAAAAAGAACCTTGCCCCTAGCCACTTCGCGTGCCCTCCCTTAGCGGTTCTCGCTTTGCGAGAACCGCTAGCGACTCTCGGTACGGCGGCCGGTGGACGCCGTCCTCCGTGACGATCGCGGTCACGAGCGTGGCCGGCGTGACGTCGAACGCCGGGTTCCGCGCCGGGAAGCGGTCGGTCACCTCGGCCGGGTCCCGCTCCTCGATGGGGATGTCGGCGCCGCTCGCCGTGGCGAGATCCACGCTCGAGCTCGGCGCCACCAGGTAGAAGGGAATGCCGTGGTGAGCGGCGAGGACGGCGAGTGGATACGTGCCGATCTTGTTCGCTGCGTCGCCGTTGGCCGCGATTCGGTCCGCACCGGTCAGGACCGCGTCGACGTCCCCGCGCGCCATCAGCGACCCGGCCGCGGCGTCCGCGACGACGCTGGCCGGGATGCCGGCACGCTCCAGCTCCCAGGCGGTCAGCCGTGCGCCCTGCAGGAGCGGCCGCGTCTCGTCGACGAGCACGTGCTCGACGAGCCCGCGCGCGAATCCCTCGCGGATCGCCCCCAGGGCCGTGCCGACGCCGCCCGTGGCGAGCGCACCCGTGTTGCAGTGCGTGAGCGCCCGTGTCCCGGGGGCGAGCAGGCCGGCCGCGTGGGCGGCCATGCGGCGGCAGCGCTCGACCTCGTCCTCGTGGAGCGCCCGCGCGCGCTCTGCGAGCGAGGCCGGATCCTGGCTTCCCCGGCGCATCGCCGCGATCGCCCAGGGCAGGTTCACCGCGGTTGGGCGGGAGGCGAGGAGCGCGGCCGCGGCCTCGTCGAGATCGTCGCCGCGCGCGGCCGCAAGCGCGTAGCCGTAGCCGGCGGCGATCCCGATCGCCGGGGCGCCGCGCACGGCCAGCGTGCGAATCGCCTCGGCGACCTCCAGCACGGACCGGCACACGAGGTAGGCGACCTCGTCTGGGAGTCGACGCTGGTCGAGCACCACGACCGCCTCGGCCTCGAGGCGGACGATCTCGGCAGGCTGGAGGTCTTTCACCGGAAAATGCGCAGCATTTTCCGGTGTTACGTTCCCTCGTCCCAGGACGACAGGTACCTCGCCTGCTCCTCGGTGAGCCGGTCGATCTCGACGCCCATGCTCTCGAGCTTGAGACGCGCGATCTCGCGATCGATCTCCTCGGGGACGTCGTAGACCTGCCGCTCGAGCTCGTCGGCGTGGGCGACGAGGAACTCGGCCGAGAGGGCCTGGTTCGCAAAGCTCATGTCCATGACAGACGCCGGATGCCCCTCGGCGGCCGCGAGGTTGACGAGCCGCCCTTCGCCGATGAGGTAGAGGCGCCGCCCGTCCTGGAGCTCGAACTCCTCGACGTTGGGGCGCGCGACGCGCGTCGCGACGGCGAGCTCCCGAAGCGCCGGAATCTCGATCTCGACGTTGAAGTGGCCCGTGTTGGAGAGGATCGCTCCGTCCTTCATCCGCTCCATCGCTGCGCGCGAGATCACGTTCTTGTCGCCGGTCGCCGTGCAGAAGACGTCGCCGACCTCGGCGGCGCGCTCGATCGTCATCACCTCGTAGCCGTCCATCAGCGCCTCGAGCGCGCGCACGGGGTCGACCTCGGTCACGATCACATGGGCACCCATGCCGCGGGCCCGCATGGCCACGCCTCGTCCGGTCCAGCCGTACCCGGAGACGACGAACCGACGACCGGCGAGAAGGATATTCGTCGCCCGGATGATTCCGTCGATCGTGGACTGCCCGGTGCCGTACCGGTTGTCGAAGAGGTGCTTCGTGCTCGCCTCGTTGACGGCGACGATCGGGAAGGCGAGCTCGCCCTCCGCCTCGAGCGCGCGGAGTCGGATGACGCCGGTCGTCGTCTCCTCGGTCCCTCCAAGGATCTCCCCGAGCTGCTCCCGGCGATCCTTGTGCAGGACGCCGATGACGTCGGCGCCGTCGTCCATCGTCAGCTGCGGGTGGTGGTCGACGGCCGCGGCGATGTGCGCGTAGTACGTGTCGTCGTCCTCACCCCGGATCGCGAAGACCGGGATGCCGTGCTCTCCGACGAGCGCGGCGGCGACGTCGTCCTGGGTCGAGAGCGGGTTCGAGGCGCAGAGCACGACGTCGGCGCCGCCCGCCTTGAGGGTGCGAGCGAGGTTCGCCGTCTCCGTCGTGACGTGAAGGCACGCGGAGATACGCACGCCCTCCAGCGGGCGGTCGCGCTCGAAGCGCTCCCGGATGGCCGCGAGCACCGGCATCTGGCGGTCGGCCCACTCGACGCGAACGACGCCCCCCGGCGCGAGCGCGAGATCCTTCACGTCATGGCGTGGGGCGGTCGTGGCCATGGCCGCCGGTCAGTCTACGCGTCGGCCCGTCCGTAGCGGTCCTCGAGGCGGACGACGTCGTCGAGGTCCGGTGTCGAGACCTCGAGCACGAGCGTATCCTCGAGCGCCCGCCAGCGGTGCACGGTCCCAGGCGTGAAGCGGAAGGCGTGGCCCGGCCCCACGACCTCCACGTCGGGGTTGCGCCCGGGCTCCCCCACCTCGAGCTCGACGCGGCCCGAGTGGATGTAGATGACCTCGTCCTTCCGCCGATGGAACTGCAGGCTGAGCTGCTCGCCGGCGCGGATGAAGAGGATCTTGCCCAGGTAGCGGTCGGTCGCTGCGTAGACCAGCTCGTACCCCCACGGCTTCTCCACCCGTTCGACGGGGACGGAGAAGCGGTCGAGGTCGAGGAGGTTCGGCGTCAGGTCGCCCACGGCGCGGTCCTACCCCAGCGCGCTCACCTCAGTCAAGCCAGTCCGGGTGCCCGCGAAGGTGCTCGTCGGCGACCCGGAGGTCCTTCGGCGTGTTGACGGTCAGCCAGGCTCCTTCGTGACGGAAGGCCCGCAGCCGCCCGCGCTCGGCGAGCGCCGGGAACGTCGTCGTCTCGTGGTCGCCCTGCTCGGGGAGCGCGGCCAGAGCCTCCTCCCCGAGGGCGTAGACCCCGCAGCTGACCCAGTGCGGCAGGGCGCCGCCCTCGCGAAACCCTGCGACGACGTCTCCTTCCCCGAGCTCGACGACGCCGAACGGGGAGCGTGGGTGGGCGACGACGACGGTGGCCGCCGCGCCCGTCTCCCGGTGACGCGCGAGCAGTCCCCTGAGATCGGCGTCGAGGAGCTCGTCCCCGTTCAGCCCGAAGACGTCGCCTTCCTCGGCCCGGGCCCTCGCCGCGAAGCGGAGACCGCCCCCGCGTCCCAGCGGCTCCGGCTCGCCGACGGCCACGATCTCCGGGCCGAGGCCTGCAAGCGCCGACTCGAAGAGGTCCTCGTTGCCGGCGGCGCAGCTCACGAGCACGCGCTCAACCCCTGCCCGGGCCAGCAGCGCGACCTGGTACGCAGCCAGCGGCCGGCCCGCGAGCTCGACGAGGGCCTTCGGGCGGCCTTGCGCGGTCTCGCCGAGCCGCTCGGCCCGGCCGCCGGCGAGGATGATCGCCTCCATGAGGCAGGCCTACGAACGCGCCATGGGCTTGAGGCCCTTGGCGATGGCGAGCATGGTCTCGTTCGAGAGCTTGTTCAGAAGCGTGTTCACGACCCAGTAGACGCCGCCGTCCTGCTCGAAGGCGACGATGTGGAGTCTCGGGCCGCTGAAGAAGAGCTTGTACTCGCGGCCGCCGATTCTCCGCTCGAGCGTCGCCCCGTTGAGGATGGGCGGATCCGTCCAGCTCGTCTGCTGGATCCCCCAGTACTCGTTCGTCCCGGTGTCGTAGGTGAGGCGAACGGCCTTGTGGTCGTCGATCCTGTAGACCCGCAGGCCCTCGTCGTCGTCGAGCGACGAGCTCTGCTCCCGGACGGTCGGGATCATGAGCTGGAAGTCGACCTTGCGGCGGACGGGCCTGAGGAGCGGGGCGATCGAGGCGCGGTCGTTCACCACGGCCGGCCGCTGGCGCTGGGGCGTCTCGTCGGGCGGTGCGGGGCCGAGCGTTCCCTGGAAGGTCTTGCCGACGATGACGCGGAGCATCGTCGTCAACGGCGTGCCGGCCGGCGCCTGCTTCACGTCCGCGTCGCCGAAGAGGTCGGCCACGTCCTGGGCCGCCGTCTGGGCTCCCTTGATCTCGGGGTCGTAGAGCACCCTCGTGTGGAAGTAGTCGAAGTTCTCTGCGTTGCCACCGTTCTCCGTGGGGTAGCCGATCTGCCCGAGCCCGTAGGCAGCCTCGTCGGCGGCGCCGGCGACGCCGTTCCCGTTCAGGACCTCGATGCTCACGCGCGACGGCGGCGGCCCCTCCTCCCCCTTCGGCTTGCCGCCGGTCGCCACCGTGATCGCCTTCTCGGACGCCTTCACGTCGGGGTTCAGGAAGCGCCGCACCGCGTCCTGGAGAGAGGTGTCGGAGACGTCGAGCTCGTTGTAGCCGGACACGCCCTCGAGCTGCACCTGCTGGAAGTTGCCGGCCGGGAGCTCGTAGACCAGGCGGGCGTAGCTGATCACCTCGTCGGGGCTGAGCGCCTTTCCGCCGCCCTTGGCCACCTCGACGTTGTCGGTCACGGTGTTGACGATGCCGGGGAGCTGGAAGAGCGTCCACGTGCTGGAGACCCGCTGCTTCAGCGCCTTCACGAACTCCTGCTGCCGCACGACGCGGTAGAGATCCGAGTCCGTGTGCCGGAAGCGGACGAAGTCGAGCGCGTCGCGGCCGTCGAGGTGCTGGTAGCCCGGCTGGAGGTCGATCGTGGCGTAGGTCCCCCCCGAGCTGGAGTTGTCATTGAGGTAGCGGCGATCGACGTCCATGTGCACGCCGCCGAGCTTGTTGACGATGTTGATGAACGCCCGGAAGTTGACCGTGATCATGTAGTTGATCGGGATGCCGGTGAGCTCCTTCACGGTCGTGAGGGTTCCGCGCGGGCCGCAGTAGGCGTACGCCTCGTTGATGCGGCCGCTCCAGGCCGGTTGGCCCTCGCAGCCGGGGATGTCGACGATCAGGTCGCGCGGGAAGGAGAGCAGCGTGACGGTGTCCTCCTTCGGGTCGGCGCGCATGAGCATGACCGTGTCCGAGCGCGAGCCGGCAGCCGGGTCGCCCGCGCGCATGTCGTAGCCGATGACGATCGCGACGGCCGGCTTCCCCGCGACGGGAGCGTCGAGCGCGTCGACCGCCGCCACGACCTCCGGTGAGCTCGCGCGGATGGCCGCCACGCTCTGGTCGAAGTAGAGCTTCACGCCGCCGGCAAGAGCGCCTGCGCCGACCAGCACGGCGACCACGAGCCACATGACGATCCTGCCGAGGAGCTTGAGCGGATTCCGCCGCACGCGGTAGAGGGAGCGCGGCGACTCCGCCCCAGGAGGGGGCGTCGACGCAACTCGGAGCGGAGGCTCGGGTGTGAACGGAGGCCCGGGCGGGTACGCGCCGTTCTCGTTCGCCGACCGCTTGGTGCCTTTCTTCAGGGTCGTGCGCATGTAGGAAAGTCGCCTGTCGGCGACGGGCTGAGGATACCGAAGCTCACGGCCGTCGTGTCCCGGTTCTACGCGACTCGGATGGTCTCCTTCGCGAGCACTGCGCGAGCGCCGGCCGGATCACCCCGCGCCGGCGTGGGCCGTGTTGAGGACGTCCTCCGCGAGCCCCGCGCCGGCGACCATGGCAGCGAGCTTCTCGTAGACGACGTCCCAGCTGCGAGTGCGCAGGCCGCAGTCGGGGTTCACCTGGATGCGCGTCGGGTCGCCGAGGACGTCCACGGCGTAGAGGATGCGGTCGCGCACGAGCTCGGGCGGCTCGATGAAGTCCGAGTGGATGTCGAGGACGCCGAGGCCGACGCCCGGGTAGCCGTGCTCTGCGAAGAGACGCAGCGTGTCGGCGTATCCCGGGCGGTCCTCGTCGCGTGTCCCGAGCTCGCGCGAGTCGCGGTTCGCGAACTCGAGCTGCAGCTCGAGGCAGTCCTCCAGCTCGAGCACGTCGGGCCAGAGGGCACGGTAGTCGGAAAAGCAGATGTGCATGGAGCGCTTCGCGGCGCCCACGTCCCGGAGAGCGGCGTTGAAGCCGAGGACGACGAGCGGCACCTCGTCGGGCTTCGTCGTCGCCGCGGGCTCGTCGATCTGGATCCAGTCGGCGCCGGCGTCGATCAGCCCGACGACGTTCGGGCGGATCACGCGCTCGGCCACGTCCTCGACGAACTGCCGCCGCGCCTCGAAGCGTCGCTTCGCCGAGCCTCCGAGCGCCCCCTCGCGCGCGTAGTGCTCGTCGTACGACCAGTCCTCCATGGTGTAGGCCCCCGTGAGCGGAACCTTGACCGGCCGCTCGGTGTGTGCCGCTACGAAGCGGAGCTCCTCCACGTCCTGAGCCCCTTCGGCCCACGGGCGCTCGACCACCGTCGCCTTGGCGTAGTACTTGTTGTCGAACGAGCGCACCGTGCCGCGCGGCTCGAAGCCGTGAGCGAACGAGGCCACGTGGTCATACATCTCGGTGCGCCGCTGCTCTCCGTCGTAGACGACGTCGAGCCCGACCTTCTCGAGCAGCCGGATCGCGTAGCGCGCGGCCCAGTCATCTATTTCGGGCCGCTCGGCTTCGCCGACCGTGCCCAGGTAGAGGACTTCCAGCAGACGTTCGTAATCCTCGACCTCAAGTTTCTTCCCCCAGCGCTCGGCCTCGCGGACGTCGTCCTCGTCGAGCGGCCGGCCCGCGAACGCCTTCACCCGCCACGACGGCTTCCCAAGGCTCCCGATCTCGCGGGTGGTGAAGCGAACGCTGCTCACGCCGGTACTCCCTCGGCAAGGAGCGCGCGGGCCCGGCCCAGGCGGAGGATCTTCTCGCGCGCGACCGGCTCGGGAACGAACTGGAGGTCTCCGTTCATGCTCAGCGAAACTCCTGCGGAGTTTCGCTGAACGAGACTCTCGGCGAACCGCGCAAGCTCCTCGGGGCTCTCGAGAGCCGAGGAGCGCGCGTCAACCACGCCGGCGACTATCTCCTTCGGATAGTCGTCGGGCACGGCGTCTGCGCTGGTTGCATAGAAGTCGATGCCCACGGCGGCGATTCCCGGAGCGTCTGCCAGCGCGTCGAGGACGCGGGCTGCGTCGCCGAAGGGGAGCTGGAGGACGAGCGGGACGGTGCGTGGCAGCTCGCGCAGGCTCGCGACCGCTTCCACCGCTCCGCCTTCCCGCGCGAGGAAGGGATCGGAGAGGACGACGAGCGCGCAGCCGGCCTCGGCGTAGGCCTCGATCTGCGGCGCGAGGACGTTCGCCGCAAGAGCGGCGGCAGACGCCTCGCCGCGCGCCGCCTGCGAGAGTGCGAACGGGGCAGGAACGGTGGCGACCCAGCGGCCCTCCGGAAGGCCGGGCGCCGGAATGGGCTCGCGGAGCCGCGGCTCGCCGTCGACGAGGAGCGCGCGGTAGAAGGTGTTGGTGTCGAGGAAGCGCGTGAGCGGCCGCGCCGTGAGCCCGTCGCTCCGCTCCGCGAGCGGCCGGAAGAGGTCCTGCCAGTCGAGCAGGCCGTCGCTCAAGAGGTCGAGCCCGGCCTCCTCCTGCGCGTCCACGAGCGCCTGGACGTCTTGACGGCGCTCGGCCTCGACCGCGTCGGCTGTCGTCCGCCCGCGGTCGAGGTCGCGCGTCGCCTGGACGAGTGTCTCGGAGCGCGGGTAGATCCCGGGTGCGTAGGCCTTCAGCGCGGGCTCCTCTCGGGGGTCAGTCTCTCCCGGCGACGGCCAGCTTGTTCTCGGCGTGCCGGAGGCGCTGCTCGAGCTGCCAGCGGTCGATCTCCGCCTCGCCGGCGTCGACGCGCTCGAGGAGCGCGCGGGCCTCCGCGAGCTCGCGGCGCGCTTCCTCGACGTCGATCTCCTCCGCCCGCACGGCGTCGTCGACGAGGACGAGCGCGCGGTCCTGCTGCACCTTGAAGTAGCCCGGCCCAGCGGCGAACGCCTGCCATTGCCCGCCGGCCTTCACGCGGATCTCGCCCGCCTTGAGCATCGCGACGAGCGGCGCGTGCCGCGCGAGGATGCCGATCTCCCCGGCCGCCCCGGGGACGATGAGCATTTCCGCCTCCCCCTCGAACGCCGCGCCCTCGGGCGTGACGAGGGAGAGGTCGAACGTCCGGACCGCGCCCTCCTGAGTGGCCAAGAGGTCCCTGCCCCTAGACCGCGGCCGGCTCGGCCTCGAGCTCCTCCGAGGCTTCCGGCTCCTCCGCCTCTTCGGGCTGGGCCCGCTCTTCCTCGCCCGCCATCCGGCGGCCCTGCTCGACGGCCTCGTCGATCGTCCCGACCATGTAGAAGGCCTGCTCGGTCAGGTCGTCGTGCTTGCCCTCGATGATCTCGCGGAACCCGCGGATCGTGTCCTCGAGGCGCACGTACGTGCCCTCCGTCCCCGTGAAGGCCTCGGCGACGAAGAACGGCTGGGAGAGGAAGCGCTGCACCTTGCGCGCGCGCTGCACCGTGAGCTTGTCCTCGTCGGAGAGCTCGTCCATCCCGAGGATGGCGATAATGTCCTGGAGCTCCTTGTAGCGCTGAAGGATCTCCTGCACCCTGGTCGCCGTCTGGTAGTGCTCGTCGCCGACGATGTCGGGCTGCAGCGCGCGCGAGAAGGAGTCGAGCGGGTCGACGGCGGGGTAGATCGCCTGCTCGGCGATCGAGCGCGAGAGAACGGTCGTCGCGTCGAGGTGCGCGAACGTATTCGCGGGCGCCGGGTCGGTGAGGTCGTCCGCGGGCACGTAGATCGCCTGCACGGAGGTAACCGAGCCCTTGCGGGTCGAGGTGATCCGCTCCTGGAGCTGGCCCATCTCGGTCGCGAGCGTCGGCTGGTAGCCGACGGCGGACGGCATACGGCCGAGGAGCGCCGACACCTCGGAGCCCGCCTGCACGAAGCGGAAGATGTTGTCGATGAAGAGGAGCACGTCCTGCCCCTCCTCGCGGAAGTACTCGGCCATCGTCAGGCCGGCGAGCCCCACGCGGAGGCGCGCCCCGGGCGGCTCGTTCATCTGGCCGAAGACGAGCGCCGTCTTCTCGATCACGCCCGACTCCGTCATCTCGCGCCAGAGGTCGTTCCCCTCGCGCGAGCGCTCGCCGACGCCGGAGAAGACCGACAGCCCCTCGTGCTCCGCGGCGATGTTGCGGATCAGCTCCTGGATGAGCACGGTCTTGCCCACCCCGGCGCCGCCGAAGAGGCCGACCTTGCCGCCCTTCACGTAGGGCGCGAGCAGGTCGATGACCTTGATCCCGGTCTCGAAGATCTCGACGGTGGGCTCGAGCTCCTCGAAGGTCGGCGCGGCACGATGGATCGGCCAGCGCTCGCCCTCGACGTCCTCGCCCTCGTCGATCGGCTCGCCGAGGACGTTGAAGATCCGCCCGAGCGTCAGCGCGCCGACGGGCACCGAGATCGGCGCGCCCGTGTCCTCGACCTCGGCGCCGCGCGGGAGGCCGTCCGTCGAGTCCATCGCGACGGCGCGCACCCGATCGTTCCCCAGGTGTTGCTGCACCTCGGCGATGAGGTCGATCGCCGGGCGGCCCTCGGTCTCCGGGACCTGGATCCGCAGGGCGTTGTAGATGCCGGGCAGCTCGCCGTGGAAGACGGCGTCGATGACGACGCCCTTGATCTCGACGATCTTGCCGACCTTCTTCGAGTTCTCCGTGGCCATCAATCTCCTGGTGATCGCGTGCGAGAACGGCCGACGTCCGGCCGCCGAGAGTGTAGCCAAGCGCGGAGGAACGCCCTCGAAGGGAACCGATTTCGCCTGAAGAGCGTCTGAAGGTGTGACATGCGTCGGGTGCTCCTCCTCTGGACGGTGCTCGCCTCGCTCGCAGGCTGCAGCGGAGGAGGGATGAACGACCCTGAGTCCTATCCGGAGCCTGACTGCGCGTACCCGCTGATCTGGAACGGCGTCAGGCACACCGTTGGTGCGGACCTCGGAGAGTCCAGGGCGACGAAGCCCCTCGGGACGGGCGTCGTCCTCGGGTGCGGCGATCCCGCCCGTGCATACGTCCCCGACGAGACGGTGACGGTCAGGCGAATCCGCGGCGTCGACCCCTCCGTCGCCGTCGCCGGCACGCTCGAGGGGGGATCGACCATCGCCTGGCTCGCCCCGGGCTACATCGCCGAAAGCCCTAGACATCCCCTGCACGACGCCATTTACGGGGGCCCGTCCGAGCCGGACGCAAGGGACGGCTTTCTCTGTGGCCGGCCGCTTACCACGCGGGCGCGGGCGCTGTCGACGCACGGCGCTGATGGCGAGCCCCTACGCGTCCAGGCCGAGGACGCGTCCGTCGAGTCGCTCCTCATCGCGGAGGGGACGGATCGCATCGTCTCGCTGGACGCGGACAC
>JAIBJN010000116.1 GCA_020029595.1 Actinomycetota bacterium
GGTGCTCGGCGGCGTCGTCCGCCTCCTAACCGACGCCTGCTCCGTCCACGCCTGCTTCGTCTATTTGATCGAGGACGAGGAGCGGCTCGTGCTCGAGGCCGCCTCGGAGCCCTACGCGGACCTGGTCGGCAAGATCGCCCTCGACCGTGGCGAGGGCCTCGCGTGGTGGGCGGCGGAGCGGAAGGAGCCCGCCTGGATCCGCGAGGGCCTGCTCGACGACCCGCGGGTCAAGTACGTCCCCGAGCTCGAGGAGGAGCGCTTCCAGTCGCTCGTCTCCGTGCCGATCATCGGCAAGGACGGGAACGTCATCGGCGTCATCTCGAGCCACACCGAGGCGCCGCGCGAGTTCACCGAGGCCGAGGTGGAGGTTCTCGTCTCGAGCGCGTCGCTCGTCGCCGGCGCGATCGAGAACGCCCGCCTGTACGAGGAGATGCGACGCCGCGTCGACGAGCTCGAGCACCTGACCGAGCTGGGCGAGACGCTGGCGCGCGCCGAGACCCTGGAGCAGCTCCTTCCCGCTGTCGTCGAGCGAGGAGCGAAGCTCCTCCGGGCGACGTCCTGCCACCTCTATCTTCTGGACTCTTCTTCGGAGGAGCTCCATCTTCGAGCGTCCGCGCCGGCAGGCGCGGACGCTCGCGGGGAGATCGGGCTCGCCGAGCTCGGCCCGGAGCTCGCGCGGAGCGGCCGCTCCGCCTCGGTGGCCGTCCCGCTCGTGGCGAACGACGAGCTCCTCGGCCTCCTCGCGGCAACCGGGACGTCGGAGGTCGATCTCGCGCGCGCGGTCGCGAACCAGACAGCGGTCGCAATCAAGAAGATCGAGCTGATCGAGCGGCTGACGGAGAAGAACCGGATCAAGGACTTCTTCGAGCAGCTCGCGGGGGGCGAGTCGCTCCCGGGGCTCGAGGGCCGCGCCGCGCGCCTCGGCTGCGACCTCGACCAGCGCTACGTCGTCGTCGCGGCAACCCCGCCCTCGGACGAGCTCGAGCGGGCGCTCGCGGCGGCGGCGCCCGGCTCCCTCTTCGACCGCCGCGACGACTCGACGCGCGCGCTCCTGCGCGTGCCGTTCGACGGCCACGACCGCCTGCTCGAGGACGTGCGCGAGCTCCAGCAGCAGCTCGAGGCCCCTGCCTCGATCGGCCTCTCCAACGTCTGTCGCGGCGCCGAGACGTTCGCGGCCGGGTTCGAGGAGGCGCGGCACGCCCTCCTCGGCACCACCGTCCTCCAGGGGACGCCCGGCGTGATGGCCTACGAGGAGCTCGGCCCGTACAAGTACCTCCTGCGCATGCCGTTCGACGGCGGTGTCCGCGACGCGCACCGCGACTCCGTCGCGCGGATCGCCGAGTACGATCGCCAGCGCTCGACCGCCCTCCTGCGCACGCTCGAGGAGTTCCTGCGCCGCCGGGGGTCGATCAGCGCGACGGCCGAGGCGCTCTACGTCCACCCGAACACCTTGCGCCAGCGCCTGCGCCGCATCGGCGAGCTCTCCGGCCTCGACCTGCGCAAGGACGATTGGCTCATGGTCGAGATCGCCGTGAAGATGGTGCGGCTGCAGGAAGCGCTCGGCCCGAGTAGCCCGCGCGAGGGCTGAGCGCCTACGGGGGCGGGGGAAGCTCGTTGCTCACTCGGATGAGCGATCCGAGCCCGTCGACGTCGGGCACCTCCGAGTCCTCGAACGGACCGGCCTGGAGCCAGAAGACGAACCTTTGGGCCAGCCACCACCGCCAGAGATCCCGATCTCCATAGACGCGCGTCCCCTCGTGGCTCCCGAGCGCCTGCCACTCACTCTCGGCGATGCTGCTCAACGGCTCGGCGACCTCAGTAACCCAAATGGAGAAGCTCCGGCCCCGGCCCTCAGCGACGAGCGCGCTTCCTGTGTCGTCGACGACGCGATAGCCCGCCTTCTCGGCTACCTGCCGCACCCAGGCCGCCTCAGGGCACGCCGTCCACGGCCCCGGCCAATCCGGCGGGCATGCCTCGCTGCCAGAGCCCTGGACGGACGGCGCCTCCTTCCCGCCGGCGGACACCGCTCCCGACGAGGCATCATCGGAGGAGCCGCAGCCCGGAAGCGCGGCGAGGGCGCCCGCAGCCAGGAACACGATCACGCGGAAACGCATCTCTACTCCCCTACGATGCCCGGCTCGTTGGGGTCCCATGACATAAGCGGGCGGGAGGGCGTGTAGGCACCGGCCATCGGCGGACGCGCTGACGCCGGTTATCGTCTCGGGCGTCCCCAAAGGAGGAGTTGCATGGCCACCGACAGCGCCGCCGCGCCCACCGTCGAGGACATCCGGAAGGAGTCGAAGAAGCGCGGCATCGAGTTCTACTTCGCTCAGTTCGTCGACATGTACGCGCGGCCGAGCGCGAAGCTCGTCCCGGCGCAAAACCTCGACGACCTCGTGAGCGACGGGGCCGGCTTCGCCGGCTTCGCCGCCGGCGAGATCGGCCAGGTGCCGAGCGACCCCGACATCGCCGCCATCCCCGACCTCGCGAGCTTCACGCCCGTTCCGTGGGAGCCGACCGTCGCCCGCTTCGCCTGCGACATCACGGTGGACGGCGAGGATTGGCCCTACGACCCGCGCACGATTCTCCGCCGCCAGCTGGCGAAGGCGCGGGAGCAGGGCTTCGAGTTCAAGATGGGGCTCGAGCTCGAGTACTTCCTCGTCGAGCTCATGGGCGACGGCTCCATCCGGCTGGCCGACGCGCTCGACACGCTCGAGAAGCCCTGCTACGACCTCAACGGCCTCTCGCGCCACTACGAGTTCCTGACGACCATCTCGCGCTTCGTCAACGACCTCGGCTGGGGCAACTACGCGAACGACCACGAGGACGCCAACGGTCAGTTCGAGCAGAACTTCACCTACGCCGATGCGCTCACGAGCTGCGACCGCGCGATCTTCTTCCGCTACATGGTGCACCAGCTCGCGGAGCGGAAGGGCCGCGACGAGGGGCGCCGCATCCTGGCGACGTTCATGCCGAAGCCGTTCACGCACCTGACCGGGAACGGCTGCCACTTCCACATGTCTCTTTGGGACGGGGACACGAACCTCTTCCTGGACGAGAACGACCCGCGCGGGCTCGGGCTCTCCGAGACCGCCTACCACTTCATCGGCGGCCTGACGAAGCACGCGCGCGCCTACAGCGCCGTCACCGCCCCGACGGTCAACTCCTACAAGCGGCTCAAGGTCGGGACGACGGCGAGCGGGGCGACATGGGCGCCGGTCTGGATCAGCTACGGCTACAACAACCGCACGCAGATGCTCCGCATCCCGGGGCCGGGGCGGGTGGAGGACCGGACGATCGACGGCTCCTGCAACCCGTACCTCGCCGCGGCGGTCATCCTCGCGGCGGGGCTCGACGGGATCGGCGCCGGGCTCGACCCCGGCGAGCCGAACTCGGAGAACCTCTACGCGATCCCGTACGACGAGCTGCGCTCGCGCGGGCTCGAGACGCTCCCCTCGAACCTCCTCGAGGCGACCCAGGAGCTCGAGGAAGACGACGTGCTGCGCGCGGCGCTCGGGCGCGGCCGCGACGAGGACTACGCCGACTACTTCATCCGCGTCAAGCGCGAGGAGTGGAACCGCTACCACGAGCAGGTGACGCCCTGGGAGGTCGGGGAGTACCTGACCCGCTTCTAGAGGTGTAGAAAAGCTCCATATAGGTCGAGGCAAAATCGTCCAAATACCAAGTGTTGATGCGACTTTCCACATGTAGATTGTGGACATATGTGCGGAATCGTCGGGCTCTTCAGTAAGTCATCCGAGATCGAGGAGTCGCTGGGCGCGCACCTGGCCACGATGCTCGAGCAGATGAGCGATCGGGGCCCGGACAGCGCCGGCGTCGCCGTCTACCGCGACCCCGCTCCACCCGGCTCGAGCAAGCTGACGCTCTTCTCAGCCGACCCCCTCCAGGACTGGGACGCGCTCGGCGCCGAGCTCGGCAACGCCTTCGGCGGCTCGCCGGAGGCGAGCGTCCGCTCGAGCCACGCCGTCATGGTCGTCGAGGCCGAGGCGCCCGAGGCCGAGGCCTGGATCCGGCGCGCGCACCCCGAGCTGCGGGTGATGAGTGCGGGCCGGACGATCGAGATCTACAAGGAGACCGGCCGGCCCGAGGAATTCGTCCGGCAGTTCGCGCTCGACGACTTCCGCGGCACGCACGGGCTCGGCCACACGCGCATGGCGACGGAGAGCCGCGTGACGACGGAGGGCTCGCACCCGTTCTCTACGGGTTTCGACCTCTGTCTCGTCCACAACGGCTCGCTCTCGAACCACACCCGCCTGCGGGAGAACCTCCGGCGCGAGGGGATCGACTTCCAGACCGAGAACGAAACGGAGGTGGCAGCGGGCTACCTCGCCTGGCGGCTCCGCGAGGGTGCCTCGCTCGAGGAGGCGCTCGAGGGCTGCCTCGAGGACCTCGACGGCTTCTACACGTTCCTCGTCGGGACCGAGGACGGCTTCGCCGTGCTGCGCGATCCGATCGCCTGCAAGCCCGCCGTGATCGCCGAGACGGACGACTGGGTCGCCATGGCCTCCGAGTGGCGCGCAATCGCGGTGCTCCCGGGCGCCGCCGAGGCGCGCTCGTGGGAGCCCGCCCCAGGCGTCGTCTACGCCTGGGAGCGAACAAAGGTCTGAGGGTGAGAGCCCCGTCCGGGATGAATGACCATGCCGCCGTGTCGCGCTGGACGGCGCGATGCT
>JAIBJN010000117.1 GCA_020029595.1 Actinomycetota bacterium
GTCGAGGTCAGCGAAGCGAGCGAGGCGCGCGAGCGGGCCGAAGACCTTCACGAGTAATTTGAGTTTCCGCGAGTACACGTCCTGGCCGTCGCGCGTGATGTGCCACCCGCACGAGAACACGAGCCGCGCCCCCGGAGGGGCGTGGTCGAGCACCGCTTGGGCCGTCCCCGTCGAGTACCCGTGGACCCCCCGCGGGACGAGCACGACGAGCACCCCGTCGCACCCCGCGACCGCGCGCTCGATCACCTCGGGGTCGTTCGTCGCTCCCGGAACGACGGTGATGCGCCCCTCGAACGCGTCGAGCTTCCCCACGCTCTGCTCCCGGCACACGCCGACGACCTCGTAGCCCCGATCCAGCGCGTGCTGCACCATGTACCGCCCGAGCTTCCCGGAGGCCCCGACGATGCAGACCCTCATCGCGTGCGTCCCGTAGCGCCCTGAGAGGCCTCGTCGGACTTCGCCGCCACCTCGGCCGCCTTGAGCTCCTCACGAGCCGCGATGAACCCCATGCGGAGCCGCCGCGCGACCTCGACCAGGATGCCGATGCAGATGAGGACGTACGCCGCCGTGAAGACCTTCAGCCACGGATCCGTAATCGTCAGCTTCGGATCGAGGACGGACGAGGTCGTCAGCGTGGCGACGGCGACGTAGAAGCCGTCGACGACGCTCCAGCCGGACTGGAGCGTGAACGTGAGCGTCCCGATGACGACGAGGAGTAACGCCGCGCCCAGGATCCGCGCGAAGTCCTCCTCGCGGAGCGCGACGCGCAGGGCGCTCGCCAGCCGCCGCATCATCAGCAGCATGGAAAGCATCGCGGTGGCCTCTTCGCGTTCCCGTCCGGCAGTCCTTCGCGCTCGACCCACCGCCGTCGGGACAGGGCCGCCCGCCTGGCGGAGCCATGCCTGGAGAATGGGGGAGGTAGGATTCGAACCTACGAAGGCTGAGCCAACGGGTTTACAGCCCGTCCCCTTTGGCCACTCGGGTACTCCCCCGCGGCCGGCTCAGTGTAGCCGAGAGACCCGAGCAGCCCCTTGCAAGTAACAGTCTGTTACTTGGCTTCGGGCGTCCGAGGAGCCCGATCCCCCCTTTGAGCTAAACGGCCCGCGAGGCCCCGCCGATAGCCGGAATCGGCGTCATGAACCTCGACGAGCTGCTGGCACGCGTCATCGACGCAGGAGGGAGCGACCTTCACCTCAAGGTGAGCTCTCCCGCCATGGTCCGGGTCGACGGCGACCTCCAGCCGCTCGAGCAGCGCCTCCTCACGGACTCCGACCTCGAGACCGTGCTCCTGCTCACCACCGACCGCTCGCCGGCCAAGCGCGAGCAGTTCCTCGAGTCGGGCGAGCTCGACACGTCCTACCTGGCCGACGGCATCGGGCGCTTCCGCGTGAACGGGTTCCGGCAGCGCGGCTCGATCTCGTTCGCCTTTCGCTTCGTCCCCAAGGAGATCCCCAGCTTCGAGCGGCTCGGCCTCCCGGAGGGCGTCGGGAGGCTCGCCCAGGAGCACCGCGGCCTCGTCCTCGTGACCGGGGCGACCGGCTCGGGGAAGTCGACGACGCTCGCGGCGATGATCAACTGGATCAACCGCAACCGGAAGCAGCACATCGTCACGATCGAGGACCCGATCGAGTTCATCCACGACGACTGGGCCTCGATCGTGAACCAGCGCGAGGTCGGGCTCGACACCGACTCCTTCAAGCAGGCGCTCCGGCGCGTGCTCCGCCAGGACCCCGACGTCATCCTCATCGGCGAGCTGCGCGACGAGGAGACGACCCAGACGGCCCTCCAGGCCGCGGAGTCCGGGCACCTCGTCTTCTCGACGCTGCACACCCTGGACGCCGCGGAGACCGTCGGCCGCCTGGTCGAGTTCTACCCGCCCCAGAAGCAGATGATGGTGCGGGAGATCCTCGCCGGCGTCCTGCGCGGAGTCGTCAGCCAGCGCCTCCTGCCCCGGAAGGTGGGCGGCCGGGTCGCCGCCATCGAGGTGATGGTCAACACGGCGCGCATCGCCGACCTCATCCGCGAGCCCGAGAAGACGCACGGCCTCACCGAGGCGATCGAGGACGGCGCCTACCACAGGATGCAGAGCTTCTCGCAACACCTTGTGGAGCTCGTCGTCGACGACGTCGTCGAGCTCGACGTCGCCGCGGCGGCTGCGACGAACCGGCACGACTTCGAGATCGCGGTCGAGCAGGCGCTTCGCAAGAAGCGCGTCGCCGCGGAGGGCGAGGTCGTGGCCGTCGACTTCTCGAGCCTTGCGGAGGACGAGTCAGAACCCGAGCCAGAGCGCGAACCGGACACGGATCCGGGCTCCGGCCTGCGGCTCGCGACCTCGGACCAGTGACGCGTCTCGTTTCCGCGCTCGTCGCCGCGCTCGCGCTCGTGGCGATTCCCACGGCCGCCGGCCAGCTCGCCGCGACCCCGCGGAACCTCCCCAGCTACACGGTGCCGAACGCCCCGGGCTCGATCCGCGTCCCTGCCCCCCTCTCCCGCCCGCCCGCGCGCCCCGAGGTCCGCTCCTACGAGCAGCTCGTCACGCTCTGGAGGCAGGCGGGCGACGGGTACGGCGTCCCGTGGCAGGTGCTTGGCGCGATCAACAAGATCGAGTCGGGCTACGGGCAGAACATGGGGCCAAGCTCGGCGGGAGCGGTCGGCTGGATGCAGTTCCTGCCCTCGACCTGGTTGCGCTGGGGGATGGACGCGGACGGCGACGGGCTCGCCAACCCGTGGGATCCCGAGGACGCGGTCTTCGCCGCGGCGCGCTACCTCGCCGCGGCAGGCGCCCACGAAAGCATCGAGCGTGCGATCTTCGCGTACAACCACGCCCAGTGGTACGTCGACGACGTGCTCGCCGTGGCCGGGACGATGCGTGGCGCGTCCTTCACGGCCGGGCCAACCAACACCCTGACCGACCCGGCGGGGGAGCTCGAGGCGAGGCTCGCGCAGGCACGCAGAAGGGTCGCCCGCCTCTCCCATGCTCTCGACCTCGCGCTCGGGAACGTCGACGGGCGCCAGCGGACGAGGCTCCGCCTCGAGCGGCGGCTGGGCAACCCCAATCTGTCCGACGCCGAGTTCGCCAGGCTCGACGCCGAGCTGGCAAGGCTCGAGGTCGCCGAGCGATCCTCTTCCTCCGAGATCGACCGTCTGCAAGGGGCGTTCGCCGAGGCCGTCGACGCCCTGAAGAGGATCAAGCAGCAACAGCAGGAGATCGCCTTCGGCGCGGGACTCGCCGGCGGCGGCTACGTCTTCCCGGTTGCCGGAGAGGCGTCCTTCTCGGACGACTTCGGTGTACCGCGGCCGACCACGTGGCACCACGGCAACGACATCTTCGCCGCGCGCGGGACGCCGGTAGTGGCGGTGGCAGACGGCACCCTTATCAGCGTCGGCTGGAACGACGTCGGCGGGAACCGCCTCTGGCTCCGCGACGCCGCCGGCAACGGCTTCTACTACGCGCACCTCTCCGAGTTCTCCCCGCGGGCACAGGACGGGGCCCGGGTCGAGGCCGGTGACGTGATGGGCTTCGTGGGCGACACCGGCGACGCCGCGGGCACGGCCCCGCACCTCCACTTCGAGATCCACCCGGGCGAGCTCGAGTCGATGGGCTACGACGGCGTCGTCGATCCCTATCCGTACCTGACGGCCTGGAAGGCCGGCGCGGCCGCCGGCGGCCAGCAGTCGTTCGACGGCTGGGTCTTCCCGGTCGGCGGCGGGCCGGCAAGCGTCTCGACGGCGCACACTCACCACGACTACCCGGCGGCCGACATCGCGGCGCCGGTCGGCTCGCCGGTCTACGCCCTGCACGACGGGGTCGTCGTCAAGACCTTCCCCACCGACTCAGGCAGGTGTGGGATCGGGCTCGTGCTTCGGACCACCATCGGCGAGGAGTTCCTCTACTGTCACCTCTCCTCCCTCGAGCCTGCGATCGTCCGCGGCCGGTCGGTCGATGCGGGGGAGCTGGTCGGGCGCGTCGGCTCGACCGGCAACTCTACGGGTCCGCACCTTCACCTCGGCGTCGTGCCGTCAACCCGCTATCCGCAGGCAGAGCCCTGGTTCCAGGCCTTCGCCGGCGTCGCCTTCAGGTGGCAGGACGCGCCAACCCCGGAGCGCCCGGCACCGACGGCGAACGCGCGTCCGACGCTGCTGAGGACGCCGGCGCCGTCCGGACCGGTCTTCCGCGTCGTCCGGACCACGCGGATCATTCACTTCACCCGCGGCTAGCTCCCTTGACCATTCACAGCCAGATGCCGATGGAAGGGCCATGGCGCGTCTGACCATGCTCGCACCACGGCTCGCTGCCCTCGTTCTGATCTGGCTGCTCGCCGCAGCCAGCATCACCTTCGCGGCGGGCGGCAGCGAGACCCAGCAAAGCCCGGCGCAGACCGGCACCGATGTCGAGAAGCCGGAGGTGATTGTCGTTCCGGACGTCCGCGGCCAGACTTTCGTCTTCGCCAAGGGCATCCTCCAAGACGCCGGCCTCGCCTGGCGGGTTGACGGGCCGGTGAAGGGATATGCCGCCAACACCGTCGCGACGCAGGATCCCGCCGCGGGAACCCGCGTCGTGGACAACGGCGCCCCCACCGTGATCGTGCGCCTGCAGCGCAACCCCGACTATCCGGAGCGCGGCCTGCCCGAGAACGCC
>JAIBJN010000009.1 GCA_020029595.1 Actinomycetota bacterium
GGGGCTCCCCTCGCTCGCACCGAGGCCGGCGTCCAGGCCGAGTTTGTCCTCTGCGAGGGCGAGACCGCGACCTTCACGCTGGAGAGCGTCGACGAGACCTACGAGCAGCGGCCGCACTCCGAGGAGGAGACCCGCGAGCTCTTCGAGCGCACCGTCGCCTACTGGCGCGGCTGGCTCAGGCAGTGCCGCTACGACGGCCGCTGGCGCGAGATGGTGCACCGCTCGGCGCTCACGCTCAAGCTCCTGACCTACGAGCCGACCGGCGCCATCGTCGCCGCCGCGACGACCAGCCTCCCCGAGCAGCTCGGCGGGCCCCGCAACTGGGACTACCGCTTCACCTGGATCCGAGACGCGTCCTTCTCGCTCTACGCGCTCCTGCGCCTCGGCTTCACCGAGGAGGCGCAGGCGTTCATGGGCTGGCTGACCGACCGCTTCCGCGACGGCTTGGAGGGCGAGACGGGGCCGCTGCAGATCATGTACGGGATCGACGGGCGCGCCGACCTCGAGGAGATCGTCCTCGACCACTTCGAGGGGTACCGGGGCTCGGCCCCGGTCCGGATCGGAAACGGCGCCGCCGACCAGCTTCAGCTCGACATCTACGGCGAGCTGATCGACTCCGTCTACCTCTACAACAAGTACGGCCGGCCGATCTACCACGACGCCTGGCAGGACATCCGCCGGATCGTCGACTGGCTCTCGGCGCACTGGGACGAGGCCGACGAGGGCATCTGGGAGACACGCGGCGGACGCCAGCACTTCACGTACTCCCGGCTCATGAGCTGGGTCGCCGTCGAGCGTGCAGTCCGGATCGCGCGGCAGCGGGGCCTCCCGGCCGACCTCGTCGGCTGGATGGCGACCCGTGACGCGATCTACGACCAAATCATGGATCGCGGCTGGAACGAGCAGCGAGGCGCGTTCGTCCAGAACTACGGCTCCGACGTCCTCGACGCGTCGCTCCTCCTCATGCCGCTCGTCAAGTTCATCGCGCCGACCGACCCGCGCTGGCTCTCCACGCTCGACGCGATGTCGGAGGAGCTCGTCTCGGACAGCCTCGTCTACCGCTACAACGCCGCCGCCTCGCCGGACGGGCTCGCGGGCGACGAGGGGACGTTCTCAATCTGCTCCTTCTGGTACGTCGAGGCGCTCGCGCGCGCCGGCCGGCTGGACGAGGCGCAGCTGGCCTTCGAGAAGATGCTCACGTACGGGAACCACCTCGGGCTCTTCGCCGAGGAGATCGGTCCCACCGGCGAGCTGCTCGGGAACTTCCCGCAGGCCTTCACCCATCTCGCGCTCATCAGCGCCGCCTACAACCTCGATCGCCAGCTCGGCTAGGCCCTGGGGTAACGTCCTCCCCGTGAAAGCGGGCGTCGACCTCGGCGGGACGAAGATCCAGGCCGTGGTCGTGGACGCCGGGCACGCGGTGGTCGGCCAGGCGCGCCGGGAGACTCCGACAGAGGGCGGCCCGCCGGCCGTCGCGGCCGAGATCGCAGCCACGGTCCGCGAGGCGGCCGCGTCGGCCGGGATGGACGTCCGTGAGCTCGCCGGCGTGGGCGTCGGCTCCCCGGGCGCGATCGACCGGACTGCCGGCACGGTGGCCCACGCGCGCAACCTGCCCGACTGGGAGCGGTCCTACCCGCTCGCGGGAACGCTCACCGAGGCCCTGGGCACGACGGTCCTGCTCGACAACGACGTCCAGGTCGCGGTTGCGGGCGAGTTCGAGCTCGGCGCCGGCAGGCCGTACTCCTCCTTGCTCGGCGTCTGGTGGGGCACCGGCGTCGGGGGAGGGCTCATCCTGGACGGAAAGCCCTGGCTCGGCCGCGGCGCGGCGGGCGAGATCGGCCACATGGTCGTGAAGCGCGGAGGCGCGCACTGCCCCTGTGGTCGCCGCGGCTGTCTCGAGGCGTACGCTGGCCGGGCGTCCATGGAGTCCCGGGCACGGCACCTCGTCGAGCAGGGCGAGAAGACCGCCCTCTTCGAGATCATGGAGGAGCGCGGGCGCGCACGCCTGCAGAGCGGGGTCTGGGCCCGCGCGCTCGAGGATGGCGACCGCATGGCGACGCGGCTCGTCGACCGCGCGATCGGGGCCCTCGGTGCCGGCGTGGCCTCGGCAGTCAATCTCCTCGACATCGAGGCCGTCGTCGTCGGCGGCGGGCTCGGCACCCGACTCGGCCCGCCGTACGTCGAGCGGATCGCCGAGGCGATGCAGCCCCATCTCTTCGTCGCGGAGAGACCCCCCGCGGTGCTTTCGGCGGCGCTCGGCGACCTCGGCGGCGCCATCGGGGCGACGTTGCTCGTCTCCTAGTAGAGAACTGCCTACGACGCGGCGAGCTTCTCGAGCACCTCGCGCGCGGCGGCCTGCTCGGCGGCCTTCTTCGAGGCGCCGTGGCCCGTGCCGACGGTCTCGCCCTCGACGTTCGCCACGCACGTGAAGCGGCGGTCGTGCGGCGGCCCTTCGACGCCGGTGACCGCGTAGGTGACGGCGAGTCCGCGGCGGGCGAGCTCCTCTTGGAGCTCGGTCTTGTAGTCGACATGCCCCTCGAGCGCGTACTCGATCCGCTCCTGGAACGCGGCCACGATCGGCGCACGGATCGCCTCGAAACCGTGCTCGAGGTAGAGCGCGCCCAGACAGGCCTCGACGAGAGCCGCGAGGACGTTGCGATTCGCGGCGAGCCGATGGAGCTCGTCGGAATCGACCTCGCCCGCGTGGCCGGCGAAGAGCTCTCCCAGTCCCAGGCGCTTGCCGACGATGGCGCAGCTCTGCCGCGAGACGACGTGGGCGCGAACCTTGGCGAGTCGCCCCTCGGCCTCGTTCGGAAAGCGCTCGTAGAGCTCCTCGGCGATGGCGAGGCCGAGCACGCTGTCCCCGAGGAACTCCAGCCGCTCGTACGAGTCGGCGCGGCTCGGCGCCCAGGAGGCGTGCGTGAACGCATGGCGGAGGCGCTCGGGCGGGAGCGCCTCGATCAGGGCAAGCAGGGGGCTCCCCGACTCCCCGTTACTGGTGCGAGGAGATGTAGTCGACGGCCTGGCCGACGGTCTGGATCTGCTGGGCATCCTCGTCCGAGATCTTGATCCCGAACTGATCCTCGAGCTCCATGATGAGCTCGACGAGGTCGAGCGAGTCGGCGAGATCTCCTCGCGCGAAGCTGCCATTCGGTCCTCTCCCTGCCTTTCTCGATTCGGATGCCCAGCGGGACGGCGCCGGATGCTACCACGCTTCGACCCGTCGTTTCACGGGGCGGCGGCCTCGCGGACGCGTGTCGCCAAGCGGTCGCCGACCCGGTCGACCACGCCGCCGGCCACGCCTCGCGCCGCGTAGCGGACGGCGTTGGCGATCGCCGTCGAGGACGAGTTGCCGTGGGCGATGACGACGAGGCCGCGCAGGCCGAGGAGATAGGCCCCGCCGTACGTGTCCGGATCAAGGCGCATGCGCATGGCGCGCGCCGCCGGGCGGATGAGCAGCCCGCCGAGCTCGCCGCGTCGCGACGCGGTCACCTCTTCGCGGAAGGTCTCGAGCGTCGCCTGGATCGTCCCCTCGAGCAGCTTGAGTGTGATGTTTCCCGTGAACCCGTCGCAGACGACGACGTCGGCCGCCTTGCGGAGCAGGTCGCGGCCCTCGACGTTGCCGACGAAGTTGAGCCCGGGGGTAGACGCCAGCTCCGCATGGGCCTCTCGCACGAGCCGGTTCCCCTTCTCGGGCTCCTCTCCGATGGAGAGCAGCGCGACGGTCGGGTTCGGAAGGCCGACGATCTCCTCGGCGAAGACGGCGCCCATGTGCGCGAACTGAACGAGGTGCTCGGGACGCGCATCGGCATTCGCGCCGGCGTCGACGAGGATGGAGGGACCGCCGAGGGCCGGGATGGGAACGGCGATGGCGGGCCGGTGGACGTCGGGTAGGCGGCGGATCTCGACGAGCGCGGCGGCGAGCATCGCTCCCGTGTTCCCGGCGCCGACCACCGCGTCGGCGGTCCCCTCGCGGACTGCGCGGCACGCGAGGAAGAGCGAGCTCTCGCGCTTTTCGCGGACGGCATCGGACGGCTTCTCATGCATGGCCACGACCTGCTCTGTGTGGACGATCTCGAGCCCGCCGGCGATCGGGTCGAGCCGCTCCTGCGGCCCGTAGAGGATCGGCGCGACCTCGTCGGAGGCCGCGGCGAGCGCGCCGGCGACGATCTCCTGGGGCGCCCGATCGCCGCCCATGGCGTCGACGGCGACCCGGACGACCCGGCGAGTCACCGGCTACGGGGCGGGCGTCCGGAGCGGCTCGACCTCACGGCCCCGGTAGGTGCCGCAGGTCGGGCAGACGTGGTGCGGCCGCTTCGGCTGATGGCACTGCGGACACTCGACGAGCACCGGAATGGAGACGGTGTGCGTCGCCCGCCGCTTGTCGCGGCGCGACTTGGAGGTCTTTCGCTTCGGAACGGCCATCGCGGCGGTCGAGTATAGCGACTGGGTCGCGATCCCTCGGCCTGCGAACCGTGCCCGCTCGAGCGCGCCCGCGTGTCGGCCGAGCGGGTCGGCCGGGCTACAACCGGTCGCGGAGGTCGGAGAGGGCCGCCCAGCGGGGGTCGAGCTCCTCGCCCTCGTGCTCGTGCGGCCCGCGGTTCAGGTCGCGGCCGCAGACGGGGCAGAGCCCGGCGCAGTTGTCCCGGCAGAGGATCTTGTCCGGGAGCGCGAGGGCGACCGCGTCGTGGGCCCACGCGGAGAGGTCGAGACGGCCGTCCACGAGGTACGGCGTCGTGAGCTCGTCCGACTCCCCCGGGCTCGTCGCCTGGTACTCGCGGCTCCCCACGTGGAGCGAGATCCCGGCGTCGGCAAGACAGCGCATGCAGGGCCCGACCACGCGCACCTCGAGCTCGAGCTCGAGGACGAGACCGGAGCTCGTCTGCGTCAGGGTCAAGACGGCCTCCGGGCTCTCCGGAAGCGGGACGTAGCGTTGGCCGCCGAGCCCGAGCGGCTCGAGGTCCACGTTGCGCGCGTCCCGGAACTGCTCGCCCGGGCGCAGCTTGACCGTGCGAATGTTGAAGAGCGTCACACAGCCCACGGTAGCGAACGGCGAAAGGGGGCTAGACGGGCTGCTGCTCGTCGGCCGCCATGTCGGCGACGACCGTCTCCTGCGAGCGCTCCTGGAGCCGCTCGCGGCCGCGGCGCACGGCGCCGAGGAACTTGTCGAGGTTGACCTCGAGCGTCGAGAGGATCGAGTCGGCCCAGTCCTCCATCTCGAGCCGCGTCTCCCGCGCCTGGCGGCGGGCCTCCTCGACGATCTCCTGCGCCTGGCGCTCGGCGAGCTTGACGATCTCGGTCTGCGAGGCCTCCCGGACGGCCTGCTCACGCGCCTCTCCGAGGATGCGGTCAGCCTCGCGCTTGGCCTCCGCGAGCATCTCCTGCCGCTCCTTGACGATCCAGCGGGCCTGCTTGATCTCCTCCGGGATCGTCGCCCGCATCTGGTCGAGGATGTCGTAGATCTCCTCGCGATCGATACGCACCTGGTCGGTGAGCGGCACGGCCTTCGCGTTGTGCACGAGGTCGTCGAGCTTGTCGATGAGGACGAGGACGTCCATGAAGCGGTCTCAGTCTACTCTTGCGGACTGACGGGCGCGCCGGGCTTCCCCTGCGGGAAGAGCTCGCGAAACCGCTTGGCCACCGCCTCCGGAACGAGGTCGTCGACGTTGCCGCCGAACGACGCGACCTCCTTCACTCCGCTCGAGGAGAGGAAGCTGTACTGGGGGCTCGACATCAGGTACATCGTCTCGACCTCGGGGGCGAGGTTCCGGTTCAGGTGGTGCATCTGGAACTCCCATTCGAAGTCGGAGATGGCCCGCAGCCCCTTGACCATCGTGCGGGCGCCCCAGCGGCGAGCGAACTCGACCACGAGCTCCGAGAAGACCTCCACTTCGACGTTCTCGCAGTCCGCCAGCGCCTCCTTGAGGAAGCCGACGCGGTCTTCGACGGAGAAGAGCGTCGCCTTGTGCTGCGGGTCGCGGACGACGCCGACCACCACGCGCTCGAAGATCCCCGCCGCGCGCTTGATGATGTCCAGGTGGCCGTTCGTGACGGGGTCGTAGCTGCCCGGGCAGATGCAGGTGATCGGCTGGGAGTCGCTCACGGCTCGGGTCCCTCGAAGACCGTGACCCGCGCCGCGCCGTAGCGGCGGCTCGTCCGCTTCGGGAGCGGGAGATCGGGCTCCTCACGCGCGTCCGACTCGACGACGGCGATCCCGTCGTCCGCGACGACGGCCGGCAGGTACGACGCGAGGGTGGGCAGGATGCGGGCGAGCATGCGGTACGGGGGGTCGATCAGCACGAGATCGTATCGCCTGCCTCCTGCCGCGTCGGTCGCCAGCTTGCGCGCCGCGTCCTCGCGCAGGACGACGGCGCCGTCAAGTCGGAGCCTGTCCAGGTTACGGAGGATCGTCTCCGCGGCGAGGCGGTCCGCCTCGACGAACGTCACGCGCCCCGCCCCGCGCGAGAGCGCCTCGAGGCCCATCGCGCCCGAGCCCGCGTAGAGGTCGAGCACGTCCGCGCCGTCCACGGGCCCGACGAGGTTGAAGACGGCCTCACGCACGCGGTCGCCCGTCGGACGCGTGTCGAGGCCCTTGGGCGCGAAGATGCGCGCGCCCTTACGCGAACCCGCGATTATTCTCATCGAGCCTCTCCGCCTCGCGGCGCAGGGGCTCGCAGACCGAGTCCTCCGCGTCCACGAGCGCCTCGGCCCACCTGCGGGCCCGGGCGATCAGGTCTCTGTCCCTCAGGCGCGCGAACTTCAGGTCCGTGTAGCCCGACTGGCGGGTGCCGAGGAGCTGGCCCTCGCCGCGGAGCTCGAGGTCGACCTCGGCGAGCCGAAAGCCGTCCGACGTCTCCACGAGCGCCTCCAGCCGGCCCACGGCCTCGTCCGTCAGCTCCTCCTTCGGGCGAGAGACGAGCAGGCAGTAGGACTGCTCCGTGCCCCGCCCGACCCGCCCGCGCAGCTGGTGGAGCTGCGCGAGCCCGAAGCGGTCGGCCTCCTGGACGATCATGATCGTCGCATTCGGGACGTCGACGCCCACCTCGATCACGGTCGTGGCGACGAGGACGTCGAGCTCCCGGCGCTTGAAGGCGTCCATCACCTCGCGGCGCTCGGCGGTGGGGAGCTTGCCGTGGAGGCAGCCGACGCGGAAGGCGCGAAGCTCGGCCGCCCGCAGTCGCTCCGCCTCCTGCTCGGCGGCCCGCGCCTCGACGGCCTCCGACTCGGAGACGAGCGGGCAAACGACGTAGGCCTGCCGCCCCTCCTCAAGGTGCCGGCGGAGGCGCGTGTAGGCCTCGCTGCTCCGCTCGTGGCCGACCCAGCGCGTGACGACGGGCTTCCGGTCCGCAGGCGGCCGCGCGATCTCCGTCACGTCCAGATCGCCGTAGACCGTCTGTGCGAGTGTCCGAGGGATGGGCGTCGCCGTCATGTGGAGGACGTGCGGGGTCGTCTTGCCGAGCGCCCGCCGCTGCTCCACGCCGAAGCGGTGCTGCTCGTCGACGACGGCCACGGCGAGCGAGCGGAACTCGACCTCCTCCTGGATGAGCGCGTGGGTGCCGACGGCGAGATCGGTCTCGCCGCTCGCGAGCCGGTCGCGCACGGCCCGGCGCTGCGCGGCCGGGACGGAGCTGGTGAGGAGCTCGCAGCGCACGCCGAGGTCGTTACAGATGCCTTCCACGGTCAGGAAGTGCTGCTCGGCGAGCGTCTCCGTCGGCGCCATGAGCGCGCCCTGGTGCCCGCTCCCGACCGCGCACAGGAGAGCGTAGAGCGCGACGACGGTCTTCCCCGAGCCCACGTCCCCCTGGAGGAGCCTCTGCATCGGCCTTGTGTCGGCGAGATCCTGGCGGATCTCGCCGATTGCCTTCTCCTGCTCCTCCGTGAGCGTGAAGGGCAGAGCCTTGCGGTAGCGGGGGATCAGGTCGCCGTCGTCGCCCAGAGCAACGGCGCTCGACGCCTCCTCGAGGGCGCGGCGGCGCTCGAGGAAGCCGAGCTGGAGGGTGAGCAGCTCCTCGAGCGCGAGCCGCTCGCGCGCGGCCTTCGCCTCGGCGCGATCGCGGGGGCGGTGGGCCGCGAAGAGCGCGTCGGCCCGGAGCGGCAGGCCCTCCTCGTGCCGCAGTCGCGCGGGCAGCGGGTCGGGGAAGAAGCGGACACGCGGCAACACGGCGTCGACGAGGCCGCGTAGCCGATAGGAGGGCACGTCCTCGGCGGCCGGATACTCCGGAACGAGGCCGATCGTGTGCAGCCCCGTTCCTCCGACCTCGTGGCGGGCGACGCGGAACCCGCCTCCCAGCTCGCGGGTCCCGTGGAGGAGGAGCTCGGTTCCGGGCTCGAGCTTTGTGAGGTAGGCCTGGTTGAACCAGATCGCGGTCTCGCGCACGCCGGCGGCATCGACGACGACACCCTCCACGAGCTTGAGATTCCGCCGGCGAGTGGGCCTCACGCGGATGCGCTCGAGCGTGCAGCGCACGGTCGCCTCTTCGCCCGCCGAGAGGTCCCCGAAGCTCCCCACCTGCTCCCAGTCGAGATAGGCCCGCGGCACGTGCTCGCCCAGGTCGCGGACGGTGCGGATCCCGAGCCGCCCCAGCCGCTCGGCGACCTTGGGCCCGACGCCAGAGAGCGTCTCGACCGAGAGGTCCGGCTCGACCCGCGTCCGCACGGCGGCCGGCGGGCCGGTGTCGGCGCCGGCGAAGCCGGTCGTCCCGGGCGCTACGGCTCGCCGTCCCAGTAGTCCAGCGGCTCGATCCGCCCGATGACGCCGACGCCGCGTAGGTTGACCTTCCCCGAGCGGGGGTAGTAGGCGATGTCGTTCGGCTCCCGCGTGCCGTAGGCGAGGTAGACGAGGCCCGCGGCGCCGGCGCGGAAGGAGTGCGCCACCGCCGTTCCCGCCGGGCGCCCGACGACATGGCCGGCACGGACTGGGTGCTCGTCCGCCCCGAGGAGGACCGTCCCCTCGCCCTGGAGGACGACGAAGATCTCCTCCTCCGCCGAGTGGCAGTGCGGCGGGTAGCCGAGCCGGCCGGCCGGGATGGTCAGGTGGGAGATGCCGGTCCGGACGGAGCCCGCCGGCGTGCCGAGGTCGCGGTCGAAGAGAAGCGAGTCGCTGTGCTCCACCTCGACCGGCTCGACGTCCTCGACGTTGACGATCGAGGGCGGCCGCTCGGCCGGCTCCCCCACCTCGGGCTCGCCGGCCGCAGCCTCGCGCAGGTACGGGCCGCGCTCCCTCCCGACCGGGCTCACCTCCACGAAGCCGGGATCCATCCACGCGACGCCGGCGCGCGGGAGGACGGTGTTCCCGTGCCAGATCCGCTGGCCGTACGCGAGCACGCGCAGGCCGTCCGGCCCGGCGCGGAGCGTGTGCGCCTTCCCGCCGGGTAGGTGGACGAGGCAGTCGCCCGCGCGCACCTCGCAGACCGCGCCGTCCTGCCAGGAGACCCCCGAGCCCTCCAGGACGTAGAAGATCTCCTCCTCCGCGCCCTCGACGTGAGCGGGCGTCGACCACTTGCCCGGGTCGACGTCGATCAACTTCACGCCGGCGCCGACCGTGCCGGCGGCCGTGCCGAGATCGCGCCATGTGCCAGCGATGTGCCCGGCCTCCCGACGGACGCCGACCACCTGGTCCCAGTGCGCCACGTGCTCCACGGTCGCCTACGATACCGCCGCATGGCCGAGCCGAACGCCGTCGCAGAAGCCGCGGAGGAGGTCGTCCCGGGCGTCTGGCGGTGGGGCGTCAGGAACGAGCGGATCGGCGGGGCCGAGAGCACCGGGCACGCTGTCGCGGTGCCGGACGGCGTCGTCCTGGTCGACCCCGTACGCCTTGCCGACGACGCGCTCGCCGCGCTCGGCCCGGTGAACGCGATCTGCCTCACGGCTCAGTGCCATCAACGCTCTGCCTGGCGCTATCGCCGTGCCCTCGGCGCCTCGGTCTGGGCGCCGGAGGGCACGCGGCCTCTGGAGGAGGAGCCAGACGAGCGCTACCGGCCCGGCGACGTCCTTCCCGGCGGCCTGCGCGCCGTGCACACGCCCGGGCCCGAGGAGGTCCACTTCTCCTTCCTCTCCGAGCGCGACCCTCGCGTCCTCTTCTGCTCCGATCTCCTCACGCACTACGACGGCCGCGAGCTCGCGTTCGTGCCTTTGGAGTATCACGACGACCCCGCCCTGACGCGCGCGACGGTCGAAGGCCTGCTCGAGCTCGACTTCGCCGTCCTCTGCTTCGACCACGGGAGCCCGCTCGCGCACGACCCGAAGGGCGCAATCCGGGCCCTGCTGGCCAGAACAGCCGCCTAGGCCACGTCCGGGGCGGCGCCCACAGGAAACGAGCGGAACTTGCGCCCCCTCCGGACCTGGCCCAGCCGCCTGGCTGAGCCAAAACCCGGCCACAGCGGCCATGCCCAGGGGTCTGACCCCTGTCGTGGCCGGAGGGGACGGTGCCGTGGACTGATCGTGAGGGTTCTGGCGCGACTCTAGACCGGTTCGTCCTGGAACCAGAACAACCCGAGCGTGCCCGGGCCGCCGTGGGTTCCGATCACCGGGCCGAGCGTGGTCACGATGTCGAGCGACGCCTGGGGTCGGGCCGCGCGGATCCGGGCGACGAGATCTTCCGCATCCTTCGCCGCGTCGGCGTGGCCGACGCCGACGTGGAGATCCGGCGAGTCCTCCGTCGCCTCGAGGAACATCCGCACGAACTCGGCCAGCGCCTTCGCCCGTCCCCGCACGCGCTTGAGCGGCGCCACCTCGCCGTCCTGGAAGTGGAGGATCGGCTTCACGGAGAGGAGCTGCCCGGCGAGGCCGGCCGCCTTCCCGATCCGCCCGCCGCGAACGAGGTACTCGAGCGTCTCGACCGTGAACAGGAGCCCGCGGGTGCGCTTGAAGCGCTCGACGACGGCGAAAAGCTCCTCCTCGCTCGTCCCCCGCTCGAGCCGCCGCTGGAGCGCGTCGGCCAGGATCACCGCCCCTCCGCAGATGACGCCGGAATCGATGACCGCGACCCGCTCGTCGCCTGCGGTCTCGGCCCCGAGGCGCGCGCTCTCGAGCGTGCCGGAGAGCCTCGCCGAGAGGAGGACGCAGAGAATCTTCTCGTAGGCCGCCAGCTCTTCGTAAGCGGCGGCAAAGTCCGCAGGAGTCGGCTGCGAGCTGCGCGGAGGCTCGGACGCCTCCCGCAGCCGGAGGTAGAACTCCTCCGGAGTGATGTCCACGTACTCCCGGAATGTCTCCTCGCCGAAGCGGACGTAGAGCGGGACGACGCGCCAGTTCGGGTGCCGCTCGCGGGCGTCCGCGCAGTCGGCCGTCGAGTCGAGGACGATGGCGGTGTTCTCAGCGGAGAGCCGCACCGCGCCCCGCGGCGTCCCTCACCGCGCCGACGATCTCGTCCAGCTCGCGGTCCTTCGTCAGGCAGGCGACGGCGCCCGCCTCGTAGAGGGCGTCGATCTCCTCGCTCTCGGCGGTCGCGGTGAGGACGACGACGGCGGTCGTGGGGCAGGCGGCGCCGATCGCAGCCGTGGTCTCCACGCCGTCGAGCTCGGGCAACCGGTAGTCCATGAGCACGACCCCCGGGCGAAGGCGCGTGCAGACATCGAGCGCGCGGCGGCCGTCGGGAACGGCCGCGACGACCTCGATGTCGGGGACGGTACCCAGGAGGAGCTCCAGCGACTCGCGGAAGATGTCGTTGTCCTCCACGAGCACGACGGTGATCGGGTCGGTCGCCACCACGGGGAGAGTATCGACCTATTCGGCCGAGAACAGGAGCGGATAGTGCGGCTGGCCGCCCTCGTGCACCTCGACCTCGAGCTCGGAGTGCTCCTCCCGCAGGAAGGCGACGAGGTCGTCCACGCCCTCGCCATCCTCGCCGACGAGGATCGTGAGCACGTCGGCGTCGTCCTCCAGGAGTCGCTCGAGGACGTCGCGCGCGACAGGCTGGAGCACCGGGCCCACAGTGAAAGGCTCCCCGTCGAGGAGGCCGAGGAACTGCCCCTCCTCGACCGCCAGTTCGCCGACGACGGCGTCCCGTGAGGCGCGCGTCACGGCCGCGGCGCGCACGCCGGCCGCCGCCTCCGTCATCTCGGTCGCGTTCTCCTCCGCCGGGCGATTCGCGTCAAAGCCGACCATCGCCCCCAGCCCCGCCTGCACCGAGCGGGTGGGGACGAGCAGAGCGGGCTTCGACGTCGCGCCGACCGCCTGCTCGGCTGCGAGGATCACGTTCTTGTTGTTCGGGAGCACGACTGCCTCCGACGCCGGGAGCGCCTCGACCGCAGCGGCGATGTCGGCGGTCGACGGGTTCATGGACTGACCCCCTTCCACGCAAGCTGCTCCCAGGCTCTCGAAGAGCCTCCGGTTCCCGGCGCCGGCGCACACCGCGACGACTCCGCAGACGCACTCCTCCGCGCTGAGAAGGCGCTCCTCGCGCTCGACCGTCTGGACGTGCATGTTCTTGATGTCCACCTCCTCGATCACGCCCACGGCGGTCGCCAGAGAGAGCACTGTCCCGGGCTCGTCGGTGTGGAGGTGCACCTTGACGGCGCCGCGGCCGCCGACGACGAGGAGGGAGTCCCCCAGGCGCGCGAGCTCGGGCTCGAGCCGCTCGGGATCGACGCCCTCGCCCTCGACGAAGAACGACGTGCAGTAGCGGAAACGGGAGAGCTCGAGGTGGATCGCCTCGAGCGGGATCGGCTCGAGGATCGGCGCCGGCTCGGGGAGCTCCTCGCCGCGGACCAGCGAGGCGATGCCCCTGACGATCTCGAGCAGGCCCGCCGCGCCCGCGTCGACGACCCCCGCCTGGCGCAGGACGTCGAGCTGCTCCGTCGTGCGGGCGAGCGCCTCCTCCCCATGCGCGAGCAGGTCGGCGAGGGCGTCCTCGATGGGCATCCCGGCGTCCGCGATCGCCTCGGCCCGCTCGGCGAGCGCCCGCGCGACGGTGAGGATCGTCCCCTCCTGCGCGTTGCGGACGGCCGCGTAGCCCGCGTCGCTCGCACTGCGGAGGGCGCGAGCCACGGCGCCGGCGTCGACCGGTCCCTCGGCCGGGAGCTCGCGGAGGGCGCCGCCGACGAGCTGCGAGAGGATGACGCCCGAGTTCCCGCGGGCGCCCATCAGGATCGCCCGCCCGACGTCCGCGTCGGGGTCGCGCTCGAGCGCGTCGACGCCCGCCCGCATCGTCAGCGTCATGTTCGTCCCCGTGTCCCCGTCGGGAACCGGGTAGACGTTGAGGTCGTCGATCCGCGCGCGGCTCGCCTCGAGCGCGGCGAGCGCCGCGCGCGCGAAGGCTAGAGAGCCTTCTCGACGCGGCCCGACTTCAGGCACCGCGCGCAGACGTAGCTCCGGCGCGGCACGCCGTCCACGAGGATGCGGACCCGCTGGAGGTTGGGGTTGAAGCGGCGCTTCGTCGCCACCATCGAATGGCTCCGGTTGTGGCCGAACGAAGGGCCCTTCCCACAGACTGCGCAGACCTTGGACATCGGCGGACGAGTATAGCTGGAGCTGATCTTTACTCAGGCGCGCGCGTGCGGAGCAGGCCGAAGATGTCCGCCATCTCGAGCGCCGAGCGCGCCGCCTCGGCGCCCTTGTTCCCGCGCGCGCCCCCTGCGCGGGCCTCGGCCTGGGCGCGCGTGTCGCAGGTGAGCACGCCGAAGGAAACGGGAACGCCTGTCTCGAGCGCGGCGAGCTGGAGCCCGCTCGCCGCCTCGCCGGCCACGTAGTCGAAGTGCGGCGTCTCCCCGCGAATCACGCACCCGAGGGCGATGATGCACGCGTACTGGCGGGTTCTGGCGAGCGCCATGGCGCCGAGCGGGAGCTCGAACGCCCCGGGCACCGGCACGACGTCGATGCGGTCGCGCTCGACCCCGGCCTCCACGAGCGCGGCGATCGCGCCGTCGAGGAGGCGGGAGGTGATCTCGCCGTTGAAGCGGCCGACGACGATCCCGACGGCGCGCCGCGCGCCGTTGGGCGAGCCCGCGATCACGCCGACGCCCTCCGGGAGCCGCAGCCGCCCGATGGCGTGATCCGGCGCCCGAAGCTCCTCGTTCATCGCTCGTCGCCCGGCGCCTCGAACCGCTGCTCCTGGTGGTGGAGCCGGTGGCCGAGCTTGTCGCGCTTCGTCTCGAGGTAGAGGCGGTTCTCCATGTTGGGCGACACCTCGATGGGCACCTGCTCGACGACCTTGAGCCCGAAGCCCTCGATGCCGGTGATCTTGCGCGGGTTGTTCGTGAGGATCCGGATCGTCGCGAGGCCGAGGTCGGAGAGGATCTGCGAGCCGATCCCGTACTCCCGCGCATCCGGCGGGAAGCCGAGCTCGATGTTCGCCTCGACGGTGTCGAGCCCGTTCTCCTGCAGCTCGTACGCCTTCAGCTTGGCGAGGAGCCCGATCCCGCGCCCCTCCTGGGACATGTAGAGGAGGACGCCGCGCTCCTCGGCCGCGATGCGTCGCAGGGCGAGCTCGAGCTGCTCTCCGCAGTCGCAGCGGAACGAGTGGAACACGTCCCCCGTGAGGCACTCCGAGTGGACGCGGACGAGCACGTCCTCGTGTCCGGAGACGTCGCCCTTGACGAGCGCGACGTGGCTCTTGCCGGTGAGCACTTCTCGGAACGCGACGGCCGTGAACTCGCCGTAGGCCGTCGGGAGCCGGACCGAGGTCATGCGCTCGACGAGCTTCTCCGTCCGCCGGCGGTACTCGATCAGGTCCTCGACGGTGACGAGCTTGAGGCCGTGCCGCTCGCAGTACGGGATCAGGTCGGGGACGCGGGCCATCGTCCCGTCCTCGTTCATGATCTCGCAGACGACGCCGGCCGGGTTCAGGCCCGCGAGCCGCGCGAGGTCGACGGCGGCCTCGGTCTGGCCGGCCCGCTGGAGGACCCCGCCGGGGCGCGCGCGGAGTGGGAAGACATGGCCCGGCTGGACGAGGTCGGCGGAGGCCTTCGTCGGGTCGACGGCGACCTGGATCGTGCGCGCCCGGTCGGCGGCGGAGATCCCCGTCGTCACGCCCTCGCGGGCCTCGATCGAGATCGTGAACGCGGTCTCGTAGGGCGTCTCGTTGTTGTAGGTCATCGGCCGGAGCCCGAGCTCGTCGCAGCGCTCCTCCGTCAGACAGAGGCAGACGAGCCCGCGGCCGTGCGTGGCCATGAAGTTGACCGCCTCGGGCGTCGCAAACTGCGCCGCGATCGTGAGGTCGCCCTCGTTCTCGCGGTCGGCCGCGTCCACGACGACGACCAGCTTCCCCTGGCGGATGTCCTCGATGGCCTCCTCGATCGTGGCGAAAGGCGTCTTCGTGTCGACCTGCGCGCTCATTCCTCCCCTGGATCGTATCCGGGAGGCTCCAGCGGGGGCTCCCGGACGGGCCGGGCGACGAGCTTCATCTTGCCAGGAGCCGCTCGACGTGCTTGGCGAGGATGTCCGCCTCGAGGTTCACCCGGTCGCCCTCGGCGAGCGCGCCCAGCGTCGTCGCCGCGCGCGTGTGCGGAACGAGCGCGACGCTGAACGAGTGCTCTCCGAGCGCGGCGATCGTCAGGCTGACGCCCTCCACCGCGATCGAGCCCTTCTCGACGCAGTAGCCCAGGATCTCGAGGGGCGCCTCCAGCTCGAGCCCCTCTGCGTCGGCCCGGCGCACGCGCCCGACGCCGTCCACGTGCCCCTGGACGAGGTGACCGCCCAGCGGCTCCCCCGCCCGGAGCGCCGGCTCGACGTTCACGGACGCGCCCGCTTCGAGGCTGCCGAGGGTCGAGCGGCTGCGCGTCTCGTCGACGACGTCGAAGGCGAGGACGCCGTCCGCGACCGCGACCGCCGTCAGGCACACGCCGTTGACGGCGACCGAGTCGCCGACGGCCGCCCGGCCGGCCGTCTCGGGCGCCCGGATGCGCAGCCGGACGCTCTCGCCGGCGACCTCGACGCCGTCGACAGCCCCTAGCTCGCGCACGATACCCGTGAACACGAGCCAACGATAACGTCGCCCGCAACGGGCCCTTGTGTTCCACGCGCACAAAGTGCTGCGCGGCTCCCTGACCCGAGATCGCGGGCTTCAGCAGAGACGAGCGGCTCCACGAGCTTGTGCCAGTGGAACACAAGCTCTCCGCCGGCCGCGCGCTCAGGGCTCGCGGAGGTAGGCGGTGACGAGGAGGTCGGCGCCGACCGGCTCCGCGGTCACCCGCAGCAGCCGCACCGGCTCGGGGAGGTCGCCGACGAAGCGCGGGCCGGCGCCGGCGAGCGTCGGGGCGACGAAGAGGAGGAGCTTGTCCACGAGGCCCGCGGCGAGGAATGCGGTCGCGAGGGTCGGCCCGCCCTCGAGGAGCAGGGACTGCACGCCCTCCTCGGCAAGGCGCCCGAGCTCCTCCTCGAGCGGGGCGCTCGCGAGCTCGAGCTCCGAGCCCTGCGGAAGCGGGCCGCGCCCAAACGCGAGCCGCCTCGGCTGCCGCTCCGCCTCCACCTCGCGCGCTGTGAGCTGCGGGTTGTCGGCGACCACCGTCCCCATGCCGACCGCGACAACGTCCACCCGCGCGCGCAGCTCGTGGACGCGTCTCCTGCTCTCCTCCCCGCTCACCCAGCGCGAGCCCGGAACGGTCACGCGTCCGTCGACCGTCACCGCGGCCTTGTAGACCACGAACGGCCGCCGCTCGGCGACCCAGACGCGGTAGGCCTCGTTCTGGACGCGCGCGCGCCACTCGAGATCGCCGCCCGCGAGCTTGACCTCGATCCCTGCCGCGCGCAGGCGCTCCAGCCCGACCCCGTGCGTCTGCGGATTCGGGTCGCCGACGGCGGCGACCACGCGTGCCACGCCCGCCTGGATGAGAGCGTCGGCGCAGGGCGGCGTGCGGCCGTGATGGGCACACGGCTCCAAGGTGACGTAGAGCGTCGAGCCGTGGGCGCGCTCGCCGGCGGCGGCGAGCGCGACGACCTCGGCGTGTGGGCCGCCCGGGCGCTCGTGCCAGCCCTCCCCCACCACCTCGCCGTCCCGGACGAGCACCGCCCCGACGACGGGGTTCGGCGCCGTCCCGCCGCGCCCCCGCTCCGCCAGCTCGAGGGCGCGCTCGAGAGGCTCGGCATCAGTCATCCGAGGCCAGCTCGCGGACGAGCCGGAGGTACGCGCGGTTCAGGTCCTCCCGCCCGAAGATCGCGCTCCCCGCGACGATCGCGTCCGCGCCGGCCTCGTGCACTGCCCGCACGTTCTGCTGCGTGATCCCTCCGTCCACCTGCACGACCACGCGCTCGTGCAGCTGCGAGCGCAGCTCGCGGATGCGCGAGAGCGCGTCGTGCATGAACTCCTGTCCCGAGTAGCCCGGGTGGATGCTCATGCAGAGGACGAGGTCGGCGCCGAGCGAGGCCGCGACCGCGTCCTGCACGGACGTCCCCGGGTTGAACGCGACGCCGACGCCGAGCGTCTGCGAGCGCGCGAGGGCGATCGCGTTCCACGGCTCGTCGCAGACCTCGGCGTGGAAGGTGACGCTGTCGCCGCCCGCCTCCTTCATCAGCGGGAAGTGGTGCTCGGGGTTCGTGACCATGAGGTGGACGTCGATCACGCCTCCCGCCTGGTGGATCATGGGAGCGACCGAGCGGAGGACGACCGGCCCGATCGTCACGGGCTCGACGAAGTGACCGTCGCCGACGTCGAAGTGGAAGATCCGCGCGCCCGCGTTCAGCAGATGCCTGACCTGATCGCCGAGGTGCGCGAAATCGGCAGCGTAGAGTGACGGCTCGATCTCGACCGTCCGCATCCAGTCGCGCCAGGGCACGGACTCGATCTTATGCGCGCACCCGGGCCACGAAGAAGCCCGACGTGCCGTGGACGTGCGGGAGGGTGAGGAGGAACTCCGGTCGGCGCGGGTGCCGGAACTCGGGCCAGAGCGTCCCCAGATCCTCCGCAGGCAGCCCGAGCGCGTCGATCACGGCCTCGTTCTCCGCGCGGCTGATCGTGCAGACGGCATAGGTCACCGTCCCCCCGGGGCGCACACGCTCCACGGCCGCACCGAGCAAGGCGAGCTGGAGGTCCGGGAGCGGCTCGGCGCGCCAGCGCAGGTCGGGCCGGGAGTTGAGGACGCCGAGGCCCGAGCAGGGTGCGTCCACGAGGGCCCGGTCGAACTCCACGAGCTCCCGCGGGAGCTCGAGGACGTCCGCGCAGACGACCGTGAGGTGGTCTGCCCCCAGGCGCCGCGCGTTCTCTTCCAGCTCCCGGGCGCGGCCGGGGTGCTTCTCGACGGCAACGACCTCGGCGCCGGCCGCCGCCAGCTGGGTCGCCTTCCCGCCGGGTGCCGCGCAGAGGTCGAGGATCCGCTCGCCGGGGCGCGCGCCCACGGCGGCTCCGGCGAGCTGGGAGCCACGGCTCTGCGGCCACGCGTAGCCGCTCTCGAGCCACTCCGGCGGTACGGCGTCCACGACCTTCGGCCCGTCGGGCGTCCGCACCGCCGTCTCCGGCGGCTCGTTCTGCGCGCGCATGAGCGCCCGCGCGTCGTCCGGTCCGAGCTCGCGCCACCACGTCTCGGCGATCCATTCCGGGTAGGAGTGCATCAGGGCCGCCGCGGCGGGCGTCTCTTCGTGGAGGCGCGCGAGCAGGCCGGGGAGCCCCTCCGTCAGCCGGCGCATGACCGCGTTCGTGAAGGGGACGGCGCGCTCGAGCCCGGCGCCGCGGACCAGCTCGACGGTCTCGTTCACCGCCGCGTGGGCCGGGACGGCGTCCAGGTAGGCGAGCTGGTAGGCGCCGGTTCGGAGCGCGGCCCGCACGGGGGGGTCGAGCTTCCGCACGGGCCGCCGGCCGAGCGCCTCGATCGCATGGTCGAGCGTGCGAACGCGTTGCACCGTCCCATAGGCGAGCTGCATGGCAAAGGCCCGGTCGCGTCCCTCCAGTCGCTCCGCTGCGCTCCGGAACGCTCGGTCGGCGTACGCCCCCTCCTCGAAGACCCGCCGGACGACCTCGAGCGCGACGCTTCTGGCCGTCACCGGCGCAGGCCGCGGAGGTACTCCTCCGCGGTCATACGGCGACCGCCCTCCCGCTGCACCTCGAGCGGCTCGATTCCCCCGGCCACGAGCGCTGCCTCGGGCCGTGCCGGGCGCGCCTTCCAGACGAGCAGGCGCCGGCCTTCCACGAGGCCCCGCGCTCCGATGTGCGGGGAGAGGGCGCGAATGCGGTTTAGATTCTCCTCCGGCGGCAGCGACCAATCCAGCTCGCGGTCGGCGGCGGTGATCTTGTCCGCGTAGGTCGTGCCGACCTCGGGCTGCGGGACGAAGGTCGGCTCCGCGAAGACCTCGTCGAGGAGCTCGAGAGCCACCCGCGTCGCGCGGTCGAAGACGACTCCCGCGTCGTCCTCCGGACCGATCGGAAAGCGCCGCTGGGCGGCGATCGGCCCGGAGTCGAGCTGCGGCGTCGTCCGGTGAACCGTGACGCCGGTCTCGCGGTCGCCCGCCATGATCGCCCGCTCCACCGGAGCCGGGCCACGCCAGCGGGGAAGGAGCGACGGATGGACGTTGAGCCACAGGCGGTCGGCGAGGAGCTTCTCCGGGACGAGGACGCCGTAGTCGGCGACGATGACGACGCGCGCGTTACCGGGGAACTCGGTCAGCCGGTCGGGCTGCTCGACGCGAAGGCCGTGCTTGAGAGCGACGTCCTTCGCGGGCGGAGCGAGCTTCTTGCGCCCGCGACCCTGCGAGCTGTCGGGCTTCGTGAGCAGGAGCTCGATGTCGCGGCGGGAGGCCAGGCCATCCAGGATCTCGGCCCCGAAGGTCCCGGTCGCCGCGACCGCGATGCTCAAGTCCGAGAGGGGGTCGCAGTCACGCGAGCGGCCCCAGGATCGGCTGCGGGCGGAGACGCGCGAGCGCCTCCCTCCGCTCCTCCGGGCCGGTCCGGTCGATGATCAGCACGCCGTCCAGATGATCGAGCTCGTGCTGGATCACGCGCGCTTCCAGACCCTCGGCCGTGACGGTGACCGGCTCTCCGTCCGGAGAGGTGGCCTCCACGGTCAGGGAGACGGGGCGCTCGACGGGCACGACGACGGAGGCGGCGCCGAGGGAGAGGCAGCCTTCGTCCACCGACTCGCGCTCGTCGGAGCTTTCGGTCACCCGCGGGTTGACCAGCGCGACGACCGGCGCCTCGTCCTCGGTCTGGTAGACGAGGATGCGCCGGAGGACGCCGACCTGCGGCGCGGCGAGCCCGACGCCGCGGGCCTCCTGCATGAGCCTGGTCATGCGCTCGACCAGGCCCGAGACCGACTCGTCGAGGTCCTCGACCTCGTTCGCGCGCATGCGGAGAACCGGGTCGGGATACTGGCGGACCTGCGCAAGGGCAGCTCGACGCCGGGCTTCGCGCTCGGCATCGAGCTGCTCGCTGCGAACCTGGCCTTCGACCTCGCCCACCGCGGGCAGAAGTCTATAGCTGAAGTTAGACGGTTCTCGTCGTCCTGCGGGCGCCGAAAAGCGCCCGGTAGAGGAGGAGCAGCACGATCGAACCGATGATCGCGCCGATCCAGGTGCTCCAGTCGAAGAACTCGTCGATCGGATCGCTAGAAGACTCCCTGAGGGTCGACGTCCACCGAGACGGTGAGCCCGTCGCGGCGCATCGCCGGCGCCGCCGCCGCCAGCAGGCGTGCGGCGTGGGAAGCGACCGCGCGGGGCGCCTCGGTCTTCGCAAGGAGCTGCGCGCGGTGGCGGCCGCGCAGGCGCAGGAGCGGAGCCGGGCCGAGGAGCTCGGCGTCTCCCTCGGCCCGAGTCAGCTCGGCGCGGAGCTCGGCGAGGAGGCGCGCGGGCGCAGCCGCCGCGGGTCCCGAGACCGCCACGCGGACGAGGTGGCGGAAGGGCGGGTACCCAAGCTCTCGCCTGCGCTCGAGCTCGCCGGCCAGGAACTCCTCGACGGCATGGCGCGCGGCGAGCGCGATCGGGCGCGCGTCGGGCTGGTACGTCTGGACGAGGACGCGGCCGGGCGCGTCGCGACCGCTCCTCCCGGCGAGCTGCGTGACGAGCTGGAACGTGCGCTCCTCGGCGCGGAAGTCGGGGAGCCCGATCGCCGTGTCGGCGTCGACGACCGCGGCGAGCGCGACGCCCTCGAAGTGGTGGCCCTTGGCGACCATCTGCGTCCCGAGGAGAACGCCCCGCTGGCAGACCGCGAAGCGGCCGAGGGTCTCGGCGAGCCGGCCGGGATGCCTCGTAACGTCGGCGTCGAGGCGGAAGCGCTCCAGCTCGGGGAGCCTGGCGGCGAGCTCGGCCTCCAGCCGCTCGGTGCCCGCTCCGAGGCGGGCGAGCTCAGCGGCCCCGCAGGCCGGGCAGAGCTCGGGCGCCGCCTCGCGGCGGCCGCAGTGGTGACAGTGGAGGCGGCCGTCGGCGTGCAGTGTCAGCGAGACGTCGCAGGCCGGGCACCGAAACGTCAGCCCGCAGGCGCGGCAGTGAAGCGCGGGCGCCACCCCTCGCCGGTTGAGGAGCAAGATCGCCTTCCCGCCTCGGTCGGCGAGCTTGCCGAGCTCGGCGAGGAGCGGCGCCGAGAGCGGATAGCCGGCCTCACGACGCAGATCCACGATCCGGACCGGTGGGAGCGGGCCGGCCAGGCGGCCGCCGAGCTCCAGCCGCTCCAGTCGCTCCCAGCTTTCCGGCCGCGGCGTGGCGCTCCCGTAGACGGCGACCGCGCCCTCGAGCGCGGCGCGCTTCGCCGCCACCGTGCGCGCGTCGTAGCGAGGATCCGACTCCTGTTTGTAGGAGGCGTCGTGTTCCTCGTCCACACAGACGAGCCCGAGCTTCGGAACCGGCGCGAAGACCGCGGAGCGCGCGCCGACGACGATCGGCGCCTCGCCGGAGGCGATCCGCTCACGCTCGTCTCGCCGTTCGGCCTCGGTCAGCCCCGAATGCAGGACGGCCACGCGCTCACCGAAGCGGGCGCGGAAGCGGCCGAGGGCCTGCGGCGTGAGGGCGATCTCCGGCACGAGCACGATCGCGCCGCGCCCGCACGCGAGGGCCCGCTCGCAGGCGCGCAGGTAGACCTCGGTCTTCCCGCTCCCGGTCGCGCCGTAGAGGAGGAAAGCGCCTCCGCTTCCCTTCAGCGCGGAGCCGATCCGCTCGAGGACGCGCGCCTGAGTCTCGCTGAGGGACCTGGGCGCCTCCTCGGCGGGGAGCTCGTCCTCGAGGCGGCGCCGCCTGGCTCCGGACCGGCGGGGCCGGGCCGCGGGAGCAACGAGCGCGAGCGCCCGCGCCGGCGTCGAGCCGTAGTAGTCCGCGAGCCAGAGCGCGAGGTCGACGAGCGGCGCGGGGACGGCGCCGAGGACGCCCTCGACGGCGACCGGCTCGACCTCCGCCGGAGCCTCCTCCTCGAGCCCGACGACGACGCCGCGGCGACGGGCCCGTCCGAAGCGCACGGAGACGACGGCGCCCTTCTCGAGCCCGTCCGCGAGGTACGTGAAGGGCCGCGCGAGGGCGCGCGCGGACACGAGCGGCACGACGGAGGCGAACTGGGGCACCGGTAGGATTCTCCTCGACATGGCGGCTGGCCACTCCGTCGACGACTATCTCGAGACGATCTACTTCCTGGCTTTCCCCATTGGGGAGTACAAGCCGGACACGAAGGGGTCGCCCACTCTCGCCGTGCGCGTGGCCGACATGCTCGGAGTCTCGCGGGCCTCGGCCGGTGAGATGCTGAAGCGGCTCGAGGCCGACGGTCTCGTCGAGCGCGGCGAGCACAAGGAGGCGATCCTGACCGCGCAGGGCCGCGTGATCGCCGAGCGCGTCGTCCGCCGCCACCGGATCATCGAGCGGCTCCTCACGGACTTCATGGGCTACACGGCCGCGGAGGCCCACGAGCAGGCGGACCTGCTCGGGAACACCTTCACCGACGACATGGTCGAGCGCGTCGCCAAGCAGCTCGGCGAGCCCGACCGCTGCCCCCACGGCTGGCCTGTGGACACGAAGTTCGAGCAGGCCGAGAACCGCGAACTGAAGCCGCTGAACGAGCTCGAGGAGGGGACGCGCGCGGAGATCGTCCGCCTCGCCGAGCACGACGGCGACCTCCTCCACTGGTACTACGACGAGGGGCTCGTCCCCGGGACGAGCGTCGAGCTCCGCCGCGCCGAGCCCGCCGCCGGTCAGTTCGCCGTCACCGTCGACGGCGACGAGCGAGCGATCGGCGAGAGGGCCGCCGCCGGCCTCTTCGTCCGCCCGGCGGCGTAGCCGGCACGCGCCTCGCGCCGCCGGGAGCGCCTACGACGCTGGGACCTCGGCCGCGAGGCCGGCGGCGTCGCGGAGCGCGTCGGCCTTGTCGGTGCGCTCCCACGTGAAGTCGTGGTCGGCGCGGCCGAAATGGCCGTAGGCGGCGGTCTTCGCGTAGATCGGCCGCCAGAGGTCGAGATCCCTGATGATCGCGCCTGGACGCAGGTCGAAGTGCTCGCGGACGAGATCGGCGATGCGGCTCGCCGGGATGCGCTCCGTCCCGAAGGAGTCGACGGCGACCGAGACCGGATGGGCGACACCGATCGCGTATGCCACCTGCACCTCGCAGCGATCGGCGAGCCCGGCTGCGACGACGTTCTTCGCCACGTAGCGCGCGGCGTAGGCGGCCGAGCGGTCGACCTTCGTCGGATCCTTGCCCGAGAAGGCGCCTCCGCCGTGGCGCGCGGCGCCGCCGTACGTGTCGACGACGATCTTCCGCCCCGTCAGGCCGCTGTCGCCCATCGGCCCGCCCGTGACGAACTTCCCCGTCGGGTTGACGAGGACGAAGTCGCGCTCCTCGAAGCGGCGCTCGTCGTAGAGCTCGCGCGGGAGAATCGGGTGGAGGACGTGCTCGATCACGTCGGGCTTGATGAGCGCGTCCGCGTCGAGCCCGTCGCGGTGCTGAGTCGAGACGAGGATTCGCTCGATCTCCACCGCCCGCTGCCGACCGTGCTCGTCGACCTCGTAGCGGATCGTCACCTGCGACTTCCCGTCGGGCCGCAGGTAGGGCAGGACGTCGGCCTTCCGCACCTCCGCCAACCGGCGGCAGATGCGGTGCGCGAGCGTGATCGGAAGCGGCATCAGCTCGTCCGTCTCCGTGCAGGCGTACCCGAACATCATCCCTTGGTCGCCGGCGCCGATCCGGTCGAGCGGGTCGTTGTCGTCGGGGTCGTGCTGCACCTCGTAGGAGGTGTCGACGCCGAGCGCGATGTCCGCCGACTGGTCGTGGATCGAGACGATGACCCCGCACGTCTCCGAGTCGAACCCGTACTTCGCGCGGTCGTAGCCGATCACGCGCAGCCGATCCCGTACGAGCCGCGGGATGTCGACGTACGTCTCGGTCGTGATCTCCCCGGCGACCACGACGAGTCCCGTCGTGACGAGCGTCTCGCAGGCGACCCGGCCGTTGGGATCCTCGCCGATCACGGCGTCGAGGACGGTGTCGGAGATCTGGTCGGCGACCTTGTCCGGATGCCCTTCGGTCACCGACTCCGACGTGAAGAGGTGTTCACGGGCGGCCATCGGCGCAAGGCTACCGGGCAGGCCTACTCGATGCCGACGAAGAGGGAGAAGCGCTGCGCGCCGCCCGATTCCGAGCCCCAGAAGACGAGGCTCTCGAGCGGCTCGAGGTACTCGCCGGCCTCAGGGGCCTCGCCCGCGCGCGCCCCTGCGATCCCGAGGAAGAGCGGGAGAGCCCTCTGCAGGTCGACGTATCCGAAGCCGGTGGTCTCGTCGGGAGCACCGGCGCGCTCGAGCGCCTCCTCGAAGGCGTCGTCCGTGGCGAGCCGGTCGCCGTCCCCGCGAACGGCGCCGATCTCGGTCTCGGAGGTCGAGACGACGAGAAGGCCGTCGACGACCGCGTACGAGAGCGGGATGCCCGCAGAGCTCCCCAGGCCGGCGAGCTTGTCGAGCGTCCGGAGGGCCGCCTTCTCGTCGTCGACCTCGCTGACGAACGTGATCGCGGGCTGGCGCGTCCCGGCGCGAACGTAGAGCGCCCCCTCGCCCGCGAGGAGCGGGGCGATGTCCTCCTCGAGCGAGAGGCCGAGCATGGCCTCGGCCATGCCGAGCCGAGCGCCGAGCGCGCCGGCGTTGTCCGAGATCGCGCTCCCGAGATCCTTGAAGGAGATGTACGCGAGGACGTCGCCCGGAACCTTCTCCGGGAGCTCGGCCTCGTAGGGCTCGAAGGCGGGCCCGCTCTCCTCGGCGCCCTCCGCGGAGACCATGCGGCCCTCGACGCGGACGCCGTCGTCCTCGGCGCGTAGCACGGCTCCGAGCGAGGGCGCCCGCCCGGCCGGGAGCAAGGCGGAGAGCTCGCCCGGAAGCGCACCGACATCGACGTAGAGCTGGACGAGCGCATCCTCTTCGAGGTCGTCCATCGTCTCCTCGAACGCCTGCGAGTCCTCGAGCGAGGGCCCGTCGAGCGCTTCCAGGTAGCGATCGAGCGTCGCGTCGTCGGTCGCGACGACCTGCCAGCCGCGCACCTCCTCACGCACCGCTCGCTCGCTGTTCTCGAGGAGCTGCTCGAACGCATCTTCGTCGTCGGGCTGCGTGAGGAAGACCATCGGGAGGTCCTCCTCGGAGCCTTCGGACAGCTCGAGGACGGCGATTCCGACCTCGGGCCCGAGCGCGTTCCTCAGGTCTTCGCCGCCCGAGAGCCCCGCGCCGGCCGCCGCCTCGTCGAGCAGCTCCTCGAGGGCGCCCTCGCCGTCGGGGAAGCTCGAGACCAGCCCCTGCACGGCCCGCCACTGGTTGCCCCTGAACGACGTGTCCACGGAGACGTACACGGCGACGTCCTCGGGCACGACGGCGGCCGCCCCGCCCGGGGCGCCGTTGCCGCCGCACGCGGCGACGACCGACACGAGCGCCGCGGCGAGCAGGCCGGCGATGACGCGCATCGTCCTCATGTCATTCATCTGTCGGCGTTCGGCTCATCAACCCTGAGACCAGCTCGAGGGCACTCTCCCCGCCGAGAACCGCGCAGATCGCCTCGGTGATGGGCAACTCGACGCCGAGGCGCCGCGAGAGGTCGCGCAGCACCGGCGCCGTCGTCAGCCCCTCGACGACCATGCCGATCTCCTGCCGCGCCTCGTCCGGGGTCAGCCCGCGGGCAATCAGCTCCCCCGCCCGGCGGTTCCGGCTGTAGCGGCTGAAGCACGTGACGATGAGGTCGCCCATTCCCGCCAGGCCGGAGAACGTCTCGCTCCGTGCGCCGCAGGCCTCGCCCAGCCGCGCCATCTCGGCGAGCCCCCGCGTGATGAGCGCCGCCTTGGCGTTGTCCCCGAAGCCGAAGCCGTCCACGCCACCGGCGGCGAGCGCCATCACGTTCTTCGCGGCGGCGCAGAGCTCGACGCCGACGAGGTCCGTGTTCAGGTAGACGCGGAAGCGCGTGGAGATGATGGCGTGCTGGAGCTCGGCGGCGAGCACATCGTCGGCGCTCGCGATCACGGCCGCAGCGGGCAGGCCCTGGGCGATCTCCTCGGCGTGATTCGGGCCCGTGAGGACGGCGACGCCCCGGCCGCCGACGACCTCCGAGAGGCGCAGGCCGGTCTCGGGGTCGAGCCCCTTCGTGAGGCTCAGGAGCGGCGCGTCCCCTGGAAGGGAGTCGGCGACCGCCCGAAAGGCGCGGCTCGGCACCGCCAGGCAGACGAGCTCGGCCTCGGCGACCGGGGCGTTCTCGACGCTCGACGCGCGGACGCCGGAGAGATCGACCTCGGAGAGGTACCGGGGGTTCCGCCCGGTCTCGGCGATCGCCCGCGCCTGCTCGGGATCGCGGCAGGCGAGGGTCACGTCGTGGCCGCGCTCGGCGAGAAGCGCCGCGAAGACCGAGCCCCACGAGCCTCCGCCCACGACCACCGTCCGCACGGCTACGACCGCCGCACGAAGTCGATGATCACCGGGACGCCGGCGAGCTCGAAGCGCTCGCGCACGCGGTTCTCGATCCAGTAGCCGTAGTCCCGCGTCAGGAGGCCCGGGTCGTTCACGAAGACGCGGAAGCGCGGCGGCCGCACGCCCACCTGCGTCCCGTAGAGGAGGTTCAGGCGGCGGCCGTTCCGGCTCGGGCCGGGCCGCGCTTCGCGGAGCTCCTGGAGGAAGCGGTTCAGCTCCCGAGTCGGGATGCGAGCCGTATGGTGCGCGTAGAGCTCCTCGACCCGGTCGAGGAGCCGACCGACTCCCCGGGCCGTTTGCGCGGAGACGGCGACGACAGGAGGCCGCTGGCGCAGCCGCTCCTGGATCCGGGGCCGGACGTCCTCGATTCCCACGGCGGCAACATCCCACTTCGAGAGGACGACGAGGGTCGAGCAGCCGGCCGTGCGCGCGATGTCGGCAACGGCCAGGTCCTGGTCGACGAGCCCCTCGCCTGCGTCGACGAGGACGAGCGCGACGTCGGCCCGCTCCGCCGCCCTGAGCGCGCGCAGCTCCGAGTAGTACTCGATCCCCTGTCGATGACGGCGCTTGCGCCTGAGCCCGGCCGTGTCGACGAGGACGAAGGTCGTCTCGCCGCGGCGGAGGACCGTGTCGATCGAGTCACGAGTCGTTCCCGGCTGGTCGGAGACGATCACCCGCTCGTGACCGACCAGGGCGTTCACGAGGCTCGACTTCCCGACGTTCGGGCGGCCGAGCACGGCCACGCGGATCGCCTCCTCTCCGACATCCGGCGGCCCCTCGCCGGGGAGCGCGGCCACGACCTGGTCGAGGAGGTCGCCGGTGCCGTGGCCGTGGAGCGCCGAGATCGGCGCCGGGTCGCCTAGCCCGAGCGCGTGGAACTCGAGCGCCTCCGCGTCCCGCCGCGGGTCGTCCACCTTGTTGGCGACGACGATGACCGGCTTGCGGGAGCGGCGCAGGATCTCGGCCACCTCCTCGTCGCCGGGCGTCACTCCCGCCTTCGCGTCCACCAGGAAGAGGACGAGGTCGGCCTCCTCGACCGCGCGCCGCGCCTGCTCGGCGACCTGCTGCGTCAGCGGCGAGGGGTCGACCACGTCGACGCCGCCCGTGTCCACGAGGATGAAGCGCTTGCCCGCCCATTCGCAGACGAGGTCCTTGCGGTCGCGCGTCACGCCGGGCGTCTCGAAGACGACGGCCTCGCGCGTCGCCGTGAGCCGGTTGACGAGCGCGGACTTGCCGACGTTGGGGAACCCGACGACGGCGACGACGCCGAGAAGCGGCGCCTCGGTCACGCTGGTGCCACTCCAGCGAGTATCGCCTGGAGGGGCACTAGACCCTTGCTGGGACTCTCTCGCGCCGCGGGGGTGTCCCGGGCGGACGGCCGAGCTCGTGCATGCGCACGAGAAACTCCCAGAGGCGCCGGATCTCCGCCTGGATCTCCTCGGACGCGGCCGCGTAGCCCTTCGAGTTCCGCGGCTGGTCGGCGAAGCGCATCGGCTCCCCGAACGCGATGGAGACCGGGTGCCAGTTGCCCGGCCGCCAGTCCTGCGAGCCGTGAATGGCCGCCGGCAGAACGGGCACGCCCTCCTGGATGGCGACCATCGCCGCCCCCGGCTTCGCGGTTCCCGGCACGCCTGTCGTCTGGCGCGTCCCCTCGACGAACAGGCCCAGGAGCTCGTTCCGGCGGACGCTTTCGCGCATCTTCCGCAGCGCATCCCGGTCCGACTCGCCACGCCGGATGGCGAGCGTGCCATGGGCGCTGATGATCTGAGCGAGCACGGGGGCCTCGAAGAGCTCGGTCTTGGCGACGAAGACGATCCGTCGCGGGCACACCGTCCCTAGGGCCGGCGGGTCGAGATACGAGAAGTGGTTCATCGCGAGCACGCAGCCCCCTTCGCGAGGCACCCGCTCCTTCCCGTACGTCTTCAGCGGCGCGAGGGCGCGCGTGACGGTCCCGAAGAGCCCTTTGCCGACCGTCCAGTAGACGAGGTCGACGCGGTTCATGCGCGCGCGCGGGACTCTACGAGCCGCTCGATGCGGTCGAGCACCTCGTCGATCTCGAGCCTCGTCGTGTCGATCTTCTCCGCGTCCGGAGCCGGCTGCATCTGCGCGGCGTCGCGCTCGTCGCGAAGACGCAGGTCGGTCGCGAGCGCCTCCGCGCCGATCTCGGGATGCTCCGCCTGGCGACGGCGGGCCCGCTCCACGGGATCCGCGACGAGGTAGACCTTGACCTCTGCGTGGGGGCAGACGACCGTGCCGATGTCCCGCCCCTCGATGACTGCGTCGTCCCCCTCCGCGAGCTCGCGCTGGCGGTCCCGCATGATCGCGCGCACCTCCGGGTGGCGTGCGACGGTAGACACGACGCGGTCGATGCTCGTCCCGCGGATCGCCTCGGTCACGTCGTCGCCGTGGATCCAGACACGATCGCCCTCGAAGACGACCGGGTGGGCGGCGGCGAGCGCCCCGAGCGCCGCGCCGTCGTCGAGGCCGACGTCCTCCTCGAGCGCGAGCCAGGTGAGGGCTCGGTACATCGCCCCGGTGTCGAGGTAGCGGAAGCCGAGGCGATCCGCGAGACCGCGCGCGACCGTGCTCTTGCCGGAGCCGGCGGGGCCGTCGATGGCGACGATCAAACGACCTTTTCCCCCCTTCGGGGGCAAAAGCTCGACCAAAAGACAAAGGAGCCCTCGCGCATCACGCCTGTCCTCCCTCCGTTTAGACATCCTCAGCGAACGCTGAGGATGTCTAGCATGGCGAAGAAGTCGGGGAAGCTTACAGCGGCGGTCTCGGCGCCCTCGAGCTCGACGCCCTCCCGGGAGACGAGGCCCGCGATCGCCCCCAGCATGGCGATCCGGTGGTCGCCGGCGGCGTCGACCACGCCCCCACCCTTAGGGCGGGAGGGGACCCCACGAACCCGGAAGCCATCGTTGCGCGTCTCGATGCGGATTCCTAGTGGCTTGAGCGCATCCTTGACAGTCTCGACACGGTCCGACTCCTTCACGCGCAGCTCGGCCGCACCCCTGACCACGCTCTCCCCCCGCGCCATTCCGGCCGCGAGCGCGAAGAGCGGGAGCTCGTCCACGAGCGACGGCACCTCCTCGGGCCCGACCTCCGTCGCCACCAGCTCGGCCGACTCCACCTCGAGATCGGCGACCGGCTCCCCGCCCTCAACCCGCCGGTTGAAGTGGGCGATCCGCGCTCCCATGCGCTCGAGCACGGCGAGGAACCCCGTGCGTGTCGGGTTGATCCCCACGCCGTGCAAACGGAGCTCCGACTCGGCCAGGAGCGTGGCCGCGACCACGAACGGCGCCGCCGACGAGAAGTCGCCGGGAATCGCCGCCGAGAGCGGGCGCAGGCGCTCCGCGGGCCAAACGGCCGCCTCTCCCGGCTTCCGTCGCATGCGCGCCCCCATTGCCTCGAGCATCCGCTCGGTGTGGTCGCGGCTCGGGTGGGGCTCGACGGCCACCGTCGGCCCGCTTCGCGCGTAGAGGCCGGCGAGGAGGACACACGACTTCACCTGCGCGCTCGCCACGGGCAGCTCCCAGCGCACCGGCTCGAGCGCGCCGCCTTCGACGGCCAGCGGCGCGTGCCCGTCCGTCGTCTCGACGCGCGCGCCCATCGCCCGCAGGGGCTCCGCGACCCGCTCCATCGGCCTGCTCGAGAGCGACTCGTCGCCGACCAGCCCGAAGCGTCCCTCCTGCCCGGCCAGGATGCCCGGGAGGAGCCGCATGAGCGTCCCCGCGTTCCCGCAGTCGAGCGGCCCCGCGGGCTCCCGCAGCCCGCGCAGTCCCAGGCCCTCGACCCGCACCCGCTCGCCCTCCACCTCGACGCCCGCGCCGAGCGCCCGCACGGCCGCGGCCGTCGAGAGCGTGTCCTTGGAGACGCCGAAGCCGTCGAACGCGCTCTCGCCGTCGGCGACCGCGCCGAGAAGGAGCGCCCGGTGCGAGATCGACTTGTCGCCCGGGACGGCGAGGTCACCTCTCACCGCGGCCGCGGGCTCGACTCTCACCGCCCGTGTCCCGCCCGGTGACATGGCCGAGCCTCGGGCGCGCGAAAAGCGCGGCAGGAACGCCCGAGTTCCCCTCGGGAACTCGGACAATGATGTGGGCCCACCCACCCCCGCGTATTGGTAAATACGTGGGCGACCGAGGACGCAGCCTGGCGCAGCTTTGCAGCCGTTCCGAGGCCGGCTGATGTCGCCGGGCGGGACACTAGTCCTCGAACGCGGGTGACACGATCACCGCGTAGCCCTGCGCCTCGAGCAGCTCGGCGGCGCGGCGCGCCGCGTCCTCGCCGGCAACGAGGACGTTGAGCGTCCCGCCGCGCTCGGGCGAGAGGTGGTCGAGCTCGAAGTCCTCGATGTTGATCTTCTCGGCGCCGAGCGCCTGCGTGATGCCGGAGAGGACGCCCGGCCGGTCGGGAACGTGGACGCGGACGCGCTGCATCGCACCGGGATCCTCGTAGGCCTCGGCCAGGAGGCGTCTGCGGTTGCCGCCCGCCTCGCCGATCCAGCGCGCGAGCCAGCCCGCGTCGCGGGCCTCGAGCGCGCGCTCGAGCTCGTCGACGCGGCGCCGGTGCTCGCCGAGCGCGGCGCGGAGCTGGTCCGCGTTGTCGAGGAAGATGTCGATCCAGATCCGCGGGTTGGCGCCGGCCACGCGCGTCATGTCCCGCAGCGAGCCCCCCGCTGCCGCGAGAGGCTCGTGGCCGTCCACCCGCACCGAGCCCGCGTGATTCAAGACGACGTTCGCGAGCGAGTGCGGGAGATGGCTCGTGAGCGCCATCAGGCGGTCGTGCGCTGCGGGGTCGATCGCGATCGGCACGGCCCCGAGCGAGGCGACGAAGCCGTGCAGGAGCCGGTAGCGCTCAGGGTCCGTCTCCGCCACCGGCGTGAGGAACCAGGTTGCGCCCGCGAAGAGCTGCTCGCTCCCGTTCGTCGGACCCCGCGCCTCGGAGCCGCAGACCGGATGTCCGCCGATGAAACGGACGCGGTCCTCGACAGCCGCGCAGAGCGCCGCCTTCGTCGACCCGACGTCGGTCACCGTCGCGCGCGAGCCCGCGGCCGCGAGCGCCTCGCCGATCCGAGCGCCGAGACTCGCCACCGGGGTGGCGACGACGACGAGATCGGCGTCCTCGACCGCGCCGACGAGGCTCCCGGCCGGCTCGTCGAGCGCCCCCCGCTCGGCCGCCACCGCCAGGAACTCCGGATCGGCGTCGTATCCGAGGATGTGCCCGACCCCCGCGCGCTTCGCGGCGAGCCCGACCGAGGCGCCGATGAGCCCGGTGCCGACGATGCCCAGCCGGTCGAGGGCCACTACACGTCGCGCCGGCGCATGAGCTCGGCGAGCCGGAAGGCGAGGTCGAGCGACTGCCGCGCGTTCAGCCGCGGGTCGCAGAGCGTCATGTAGCGGACGTTCAGCTGCTCCTCGAGCACGGCCTCCGAGCCCCCCAGGCACTCCGTGACGTCCTCGCCCGTGAACTCGACGTGAATGCCGCCCGGCCAGACCTGCTCCTTGCGGCAGGCGGCGAAGAAGCCCTCGATCTCGGCCATGATCACGTCGAAGCGGCGCGTCTTGAAGCCCGACTCGGTGCGGAAGACGTTCGCGTGCATGGGATCCGACGCCCACAGCACGGGGTGGCCGGACTCCCGGACGGCGCGGAGGATGGGCGGCAGGAGCTCGAAGACCCGCTCGGCCCCCATGCGGGCGATCAGCGTGAGCCGGCCGGGCACGCGACCCGGGTTGAGCCGCTCGCAGAGCTCGAGCACCTCGTCCGGGGTCGCCGTCGGCCCGACCTTGAGTCCGAGCGGGTTGTGGACGCCCGAGAAGAACTCCACGTGAGCACCGTCCGGCTGGCGCGTGCGCTCCCCGATCCAGAGCATGTGGGCGGAGCAGTCGTACCAGTCGCCGGTCAGCGAGTCCCGCCGGGTGAGCGATTCCTCGTAGTCGAGGACGAGGCCCTCGTGGCTCGTCCAGATATCCACCTGGTGGAGCTGCGGCGCGGCGCCGAGATCGATCCCGCACGCGGCCATGAAGCGGAGCGCGCGCTCGATCTCCGACGCGAATTGCTCGTAGCGGCGGCCCTCCGGCGAGGAGGCGACGAACTCCTGGTTCCACTCGTGCACGCGCATGAGGTCGGCGAAACCGCCCTTCGTGAACGCCCGCAGGAGGTTGAGCGTCGCCGTCGCGTGGTGGTAGGCCTGCACCATCCGGTCGGGATCGGGGATGCGGGCCTCGGACGTGGCCGCGTCGTCGTGCACCATGTGGCCCCGGAAGGACGGAAGCTCGTCGTCTCCCACTCGCTCTGTCGGCGACGAGCGAGCCTTCGCGAGCTGGCCGGCGATCCGCCCGACCTTGACGACCGGGAGCGTGGCGCCGTACGTGAGCACGGCCGCCATCTGGAGCATGATCTTCAGCTTCTCGCGGATGTGGACGGCCGAGAGGTCGTGGAATGACTCCGCGCACTCGCCGGCCTGGAGCAGGAACGCGCGGCCCTCGGCGGCCTCCGCGAGCGAGGCCCGGAGCTGGCGCGCCTCGCCCGCGAACACGAGCGGCGGGACGCTCGCGAGGCGCGCGCGGGCGGCCTCGGCGCGCTCCTCGCTCGGCCACTCCGGCTGGTGGAGAGCCGTGGAGGAACGCCACGAGGAGGGCGTCCAGACAGGCTTCGTGACTGCCATCCGCTCTCAGTCTAGTGAGGGATAATCGTGCCGGACCGTGCGCGTTCTCTCCGGAATCCAGCCGACGGGCGAGAAGCACCTCGGCAACTACGTCGGCGCCATCCGCCGCTGGGTGGCCGAGCAGCACGAGGTCGACGCCTTCCATCCGATCGTCGACCTGCACGCGATCACGGTCCCGCAGGATCCCGAGGAGCTCCGAGAGGCGACGCTCGACCTCGCCGCGCTCCTGATCGCCTCCGGCCTCGACCCGGACGTCTGCACGCTCTTCGTCCAGAGCCACGTGCCCGAGCACCCGCGCCTCTCGTGGGTGCTCGAGTGCCTGACGCCGTACGGCGAGCTGCGGCGGATGCCCCAGTTCCGGGAGAAGTCGGCGGCGCAGACGAGCTTCTCCGTCGGCCTGATGACCTACCCCGTCCTCCAGGCCGCCGACATCCTCCTCTACGACGCCGACGTCGTCCCCGTGGGCGAGGACCAGCGGCAGCATCTCGAGCTCGCGCGCGACATCGCGCAGCGGTTCAACCAGCGCTTCGGGGAGACGTTCGTCGTCCCCGAGGGGACGTACGGCGAGCTCGGGGCGAAGATCATGGATCTCCAGAGCCCCGAGACCCGCATGTCCACGTCGCTCGGCACCGAGCTCGGCACGGTCAAGGTGCTCGACCCGCCGGACACGATCAGGCGAAAGGTGCGCTCGGCCGTCACCGACTCGGGGCGTGACGTCGTCCGCGCCGAGGAGAAGCCGGGGATCACGAACCTGATCGAGATCATGGCCGTCGCCACCGACGAGACTCCGGAGGCGGTCGAGGCCCGCTACGCGAGCGACGGCTACGGCAGGTTCAAGGAGGAGGTCGCGGAGGCCGTGGTCGAGCTCCTCGACCCCATCCGGCTCCGCTACGGCGAGCTCCGCGGGAGCCCCGACCGGCTCGCCGAGATCCTCGCACAGGGCGCGGAGAAGGCGCACGCGATCGCGCGGGAGACGCTCGCGCGCGTCCATGAGCGCGTCGGCTTCGTCACTCCCTAGCACGATGCGCAGCATCTGATGTACATCGCGCCGGACGGCTCCTACTCGGCCACCTACCCAGGTGCCTGGAGGCGGCTCGGGGCGGGCACGATCGACTGGGCTCTCTGCGCAATCCTCTTCCTCTTGACCTCGATCGTCGCCGGCGTCTTCCAGTCGCTCGGGGTCACGAGCTGGGAGGCGGGCGATCTGCGCGGGATCCCGGGATCGGCGCTCATCGCCCTGTCGCAGGTGCTGGTCGCCGCCCCGGTCGTCGCGTACTTCGCCTACTACTGGACGCGGGGATCGACGCTGGGGATGCGCGCGCTCGACTTCGAGCTCGTCCGCGAGGAGACCGGCCGCGCGCCTGGATGGAGGCGCACGCTCCCGCGCGCATGCCTGGCCTTCGTGATCGCCCTCGCCGTGAACAACGTCTACCTCGGCTGGATCGGGCGGCCGCTCGATAACTTCAGCTCGCTCGAGCGCGCCGTCATCGTGAGCTCCGCCGTGGTCGTCGGGCTCGGCCTCGCGGCGAAGGCGTGGACGCTCGGCGACGAGCGCCGCCGCTCGCTCCTCGACCGGATGTTCGGGCTCGTCTACGTCGAAGAGCTCGTCTTCACAAGGAGCGACCCCTCGCCCTGGTCGGAGAGCGTGCGGTAGCCACGGCTCGGAGGGCGTCGACCTCGTCCCGGCTCAGCTCGCGCCACCTGCCCGGGGCCAGGCCCTCGAGGGTCAGGCCCGCGTACGCGCGCCGGTGCAGGCGGCGAACGGGGTGCCCGACCCCCTCGCACATCCGCTTCACCTGGTGCTTGCGGCCCTCGTGGAGCGTCAGCTCGAGGCGCGAGGGGCCGAGACGCCGGACGCGCGCGGGCGCCGTGCGCCCGTCCCCGAGCTCGACGCCCGCGGCGAGGCGGCGAAGGGCCTCGTCGGACAGGTCGCCCTCCACCTCGACCTCGTAGACCTTGTCCACCTCGTAGCGCGGGTGCATGAGCCGGTGGGCGAGCGCCCCGTCGTTCGTGAGGAGGAGCGCGCCGGTCGTGTCCGCGTCGAGGCGTCCCACGGGAACGACCCGCCGCTCGTGGCCGACGAGGCCGACGACGGTCGGCCGTCCGTGCGGGTCACGGGCCGTCGTGACGACGCCCGCGGGTTTGTGCAGGAGGACGTAGGCAAGCGGCTCCGGCGCGAGCGCGCGCCCGTCCAGCTCGACGCGGTCGCCCGCGTCTACGAAGGTCGCCAGGCCGGCGACCTCGCCGTTCACGCGCACGCGGCCCTCCCGGATCAAATCCTCCGCGCCGCGGCGAGATGCCACCCCTGCCCGCGCGAGGTAGGCGTTCAGGCGCATGAGGACACCTTGAAGGATTGTGCCAACCTCGAGCGGGGCGTAGGGTCGGGCGATCCACAACGAGAGGAGGGGCCATGAAGCGCCTGCTCACCCTCATCGCCCTCGCCGCCACGGCCGCGCTCGTGCTCACGCTCTCGGCCGGCGGCACCGGGACAGCTTCCTCAGGGGGAGGGAAGCGGATCCACGTCTTCGAGCGCGCGACGACCGACACGGTCGTCGACCTCGGCCCGGCCGGAGACTCGTTGGGCGACACGCTCACGTTCGCCAACGAGGTCTTCTCCGCGCGGAGCGGCAAGAAGGTCGGCAGTGACCAGGGGTACTGCGTCCGCACGGTCGTGGGCGTGGCCTGGGAGTGCTTCTGGACGACGTTCCTGCCGCGCGGCCAGATCACCGTCGAGGGTCCGTTCTACGACGCGGCCGACTCGACGCTCGCGATCACCGGCGGCACCGGCGCCTACCGGAACGCCCGGGGCACGATGGACCTCCACGCGCGGAGCGCGGTCGAGTTCGACTTCGTCTTCCACGTGATCGGCTGACGGCCGAGACGGGGCCGGGGTGGTCTCACCCCGGCCCCGTCTGTCCGTCATGATCCCGCCGTGTCCGTCTACATCACGCTCATGAAGTGGACGTCGCAGGGCCGAGGCGGGATCCCCGCGTGGCGGGACCGGGTCGAGGAGGCGGAGCGCGCGATTGAGGCGCGCGGCGGCCGCCTGGTCGACGCCTACGTCACGCTCGGCCGCTTCGACGTCGTCGAGATCTTCGAGGCCCCCGACGACGAGACCGCCTACCAGATCCTCATCGAGGTCGCCAAGCACGGCCAGGTGACGACGGAGACCCTCCGCGCCTTCACCCGCGAGGAGGCGGAGAAGATCGTCAGGCTCTCCTAAGAACTCGGTTCAGAATGATGACTCAGTGCCTCATTTTGAATCGGGTTCTGAACGGCCGGGCTAGGCGCCGCGGCGGGCGGCGACGTCTTCGAGCCGGGAGCGCAGCTCCTCGACGTCGCCTCCGAGCTCGTCCAGCTCCGGGAGCTCGGAACGGTCTGTGAGCCCGAAGACGCGCTCGAAGAGCGGCGTCGCCTCGTAGCGGACGGCGCCTCCCTCCCGCTCGCGCCCGGCCTCGGAGACGAGGCCACGCTCCACGAGGCCTGCGACCGCCGAGTCGGCCGCCACGCCGCGAATGCGGGCGATCTCCGGTCTGCTTACGGGCCCGAGGTACGCGACGACCGCCAGCGTCTCGAGCGCCGCCTGCGTGAGCCCCCGCTGGACGGGACGCTCGACGAGCCGGGCGCACGCGTCCGCGGCCTCACGCGCGGCGCGGAAGGCGTAGCCGCCGGCCACGTGCTCGAGCACGATGCCGCTCCGTCCCTCGCGGAAGCGGCCGGCAACGAGGCCGAGCGCCGTCTCCACGCGCTCCTCGTCCTCCTCGGTGACGGCGGCGAGCTCCCCCACCGTGAGCGGCTTCGAGGCGATGACGAGCAGCGCCTCGACCGAGCGCGCGAGGCGGTCGACCGGGTTCTCTACGAGGCGGAGACGTTCCATACGGTGATGGGCTCGAAGGGGCCCGCCTGGGCGATCTGCGCCTCCCCGCGCTTGCGGAGCTCGAGGAGGGCGAGGAAGGCGACGATCTGCTCGATCCGCGAGAGCCGGTCGACCTCGTTGTCGAAGGCGAAGCGGCCGCGCGAGCGGAGCAGCGTCCGGAAGCGGTCGAGAAAGCGCGCGAGCGGCGGGTACGTGAGGACGAGGTGGCGGAGCGAGGGCTCGGGCGACCCGACTGCGAGCGCCCGCAGGGCGGCCGCGAGCTGCGCCGGATCCTGCTGCGCCAGCGCCCGGGAGGGCACCGGTGCGAGCGGAGCCGCCCCGAGCCGGAAGAAGCGGTCGGACTCCGCCTCGAGCCGCTCGTCGAGCCAGCTCGCCGCCGCGCGGAAGCGCCGGTAGGCGGCGAGCCGCTCGGCGAGCTCCTCGGCGGCCTCCTCCGGGTCGAGCCCCTCCAGATCGAGCCCCTCGTCGGGGAAGAGCCCGCGCGCCTTCAGCTCGAGGAGAGCGGCCACGAGGACGAGGAACTCGCCGCAGGCCTCCAGGTCGAGCTCCCCGCGCTCGGCCCGCGACTCCACAAAGGCGAGGACGACCTCCGCGACGTCGACGTCGCGCAGCTCGAGCTCCTCCCGGAGGACGAGCGTGAGCAGGAGGTCGAACGGACCCTCGAACGCATCGAGATCGAGGGGCAGCTCGCGGACCGCCACGGCCATCCGTGGCGATGCTACTGGGGCTACCGGACGCGGCCCTTGGGGATCGCCATCGTCGGCCCTTCGGACGGCGGAGGAGCGGCGGACCGCGGGCCCGCCCCCACCTTGCGCCGCTGCGACCAGACGAACCCGATGAGCGCGAGGACGAAGAACCCGATCGAGACCCACGCGTTCAGGCGCAGCCCAAGGAACTCGTGCGCCTCGTCGATGCGCAGGAGCTCCATCCCGAAACGGCCCACCGTGTACCAGAGGACGTAGAGGCAGAAGAGGCCCGGCGCCTTGATGGTGAACCGGCGGTCGACGAGGAGCAGGAAGGCCACGCCGAGGAGAGACCAGAGCGACTCGTAGAGGAACGTCGGGTGGAACGTCGAGAAAAGCGTGTAGTCCGCGGGTCGGTTGTCGAGCGAGATCTCGAGCGCCCACGGCAGGTCGGTCGGCTTCCCGAAGAGCTCCTGGTTGAAGTAGTTGCCCCAGCGGCCGATGGCCTGCGCGAGCAGGAGACCCGGCGCGACGGCGTCCATGAACGCGAAGATGCTCTCCCCGGCGCGGCGCACCACCCATGCCCCGACGAGGCACCCGCCGAGGATGCCGCCCCAGACGCCGAGGCCGCCCTCCCAGACGGCGAAGGGCTCCCACCACTCCCCATCGACCGTGCTCCAGCTCGTGACGACGTGGTAGAGGCGAGCGCCGACGATGCCGCCGAGCACGCCCCACATCGCCACCCGGAAGACGAGATCGCCGCGCGGATCGCTCCAGAAGGCCCAGCGCCCCGTCCAGCGCCGCCCGGTCAGCCATGTGGCGGCCACGATGCCCAAGAGGAGCATGAGCCCGTAGGCGTGGATCTGGACCGGGCCCAGGTCGATCTCGCCGCTCGACGGGCTCGGAATCGAGCCGACCACTATCCCCAGCACCGCCACGGGCGAGAGCCTATCGACTCGTCCCGCGAGGGTCCCGGCGAAGCAGCGCTACACCAGGATCTTGAACGCCAGCTCGGCGGCGCAGCCGCGACGGAGGAGGTCGGTCGCGCGGTGCAGGTCGACGTAGGTGAGGTCGGCCAGCTCCCGGGCGTGGTCGGCCGGGTAACCGGCCCTCTCGAGCTCCTCCGTGCGCCAGCTCCGAACGAGCTCCGCTTCGGCGTCAAATTCGAGTTCGAGTTCTACCGCAGGCATCGTGCTGTTCCTTCCGCTCTAGTACCCACACCTTCGGTCAGAACGAGCGCGCGGTTGTCCCCCGACCGGGTGAAGTCGCCTCTTAACGCGCCCTTAATACGCGTCTCATACCGCGGTGGAAGATGGGCGGCCTCTTCTCCGTCCAGTGGATATGAGCTATCGCCGCAATGACCTGTTCGAGCTCCATCCGGCCTCGGTCGTCGGCTCGCTGATGGGCGGTCGCCCGGCAACGGGTCCCGCGAAGCGAGACGCCGAGCCGGATCTCGAGCCCGCCAAACCGCACGCGCTGCGTCGCCTGGTCGCCGCCATCAGCGGACGGCGCGAGGCCTCGGCCCGCGCCCAGGCCGAGCGCGCCTGACACGAGTAGGGCAGAACCGCTACGCCGACTCGAATGGGCGGCGAAAGCGTCGTGGTCGCGGCGGCGAAAGGTCGCGCGCGACGACTGCTCGCTACATCAGCTTCCGATCCGAGTTGACTGCTCGATTTGGACACGAGGTAGTCGGCGTACGCACGAACCTGCGGCAGCATCCCGTTCCAGGAGTCCTCGGCGTCGCCGCGATAGATGGCGCGCGCGCGTTCGAGCACCGGCCGGCGTTCTTCAGGTAGCTGCGGCAGCGCCCACGCTGCCGCGGTGTCCTTCGAATGCACTTCGTCCGTGGCGATCGCGCTCCAGATGCGTGGAAGCGTGAGCACGACGTTCGTTGTGTCCCAGTCCAAGTACTGATCGACGGTTCCGGTGTCCCTGAGGATCGCGTCGAGGTAATCCTGGCGTGGGACCGGGTCAAAGATTTCTGCAGGCGGCGGGCCGAACAGCGGAGTGTCTCCAAGCAACGTCATCGTTACCACCGAGGCGAGGTCGCGATTGGTGCGATTGGGCCACGGCTCAAGTACGCCACGTTCGAACTCCGTTCGCCACAGTTCGCTGAAGTGAAAGTCGAACGGCGGCGGGTACCGCCACGGCCGGATCTCCGACTCCACAACGACATCGAGTTCGATCGGCCGCTCGCTCTATCCTCCTCGCCCCGACAGCGCCAGCAGGAGGTCGACGAGAAGTTGTTTGTCATCCGAGGACGTTCGCCGGGCCGTCACGGCGATGACATCGATGTCACTCCGCGGCTGCAGTCCACCCAGAACGGCAGAACCATGCAGGTAGACGCCTATAACGTTGTCCCTCAGCGCGTCATGAATGCCGTCGACGAGCCGCCTGGTCTGAACCTGCACTCCGAGGCACTGTAGATCCGCAGCGCGTTGGACGGGCCTACACGCGCCCAACTCATTCAGCAGCGTCTCCGGCCAGAACGCCGCCGGAGTTTCATCTCAAGCTCTAGCTGATCGCCGCCTCGCCGAGGAGCGCCTTCACCTCGGCGTAGAAGTCCGGCTCGGGCCGCACCCGGAACTGCGCGCCGAAGACGTAGGTCTGCGCCCCGACCGAGGTCTCCAGCTCGAGCACGACCTCGGCCTCTCCGGGGAAGCTCCTGACGACCTCGGCGAGCTCCCGGATCGTCCCGGCGGGCGCCTTGCGCGCGTCGATGCGGAGGCGCACCTCGCCCTTGTCCGGCGTCGCCTCGAAGGGCGCAAGCTCGAGGGCGATGAGCTTCGTCTCCCCCTCCTTGTGGTCGACGCGCCCCTTGACGACGACCACGCGGTCGGCCTCGAGCAGCTCGCGCGCCGCCGAGTAGACGGAGTTGAAGACGACGGTCTCGAGCGAGCCGGAGAGGTCGTCCAGGCGGAGGAAGACCATCGGCTCGCCCTTCTTCGTCGTCAGCTGCTTGATCGCGCTGACGATCCCGCCGACGGTGACGACCTCGCCGTCGCGCCGGCGCTCCACCTCGGCCATGCGGCAGTCGGTCTTCCGCCGGAGCTCGGCCTTCACGGACGCCAGCGGGTGCTCCGAGACATAGAGCCCGAGGCTCTCCTTCTCGAGCGCGAGCAGCTCGCGCTTCTCGAACTCCTCCGTCGGGAGCGCGCGGTGGTGCTGGCGCCTGTCGGTCTCCTCCTCCGCGCCGAGGTCGAAGATGGAGCTCTGGCCGGCGAGCCGGTCTGCGTGCAGCTGACCGCCCGAGGCGAGGGCGTCCTCGAGAACCTCGAGCATGCCCCTGCGCGTCGCCCCGGTCGAGTCGAGGGCACCGCACTTGACGAGGCTCTCGAGCGCGCGCTTGTTCACGTACTGCGGGTCGACGCGCTCGCAGAAGTCCCAGATCGACGAGAACGGTCCGCCCTCCTCGCGCGCGGCGAGGATCGAGCGGACCGCGCTCTCCCCCACGTTCTTTACGGCGTTCAGCCCGAAGCGGATCTTGCCCTCCACAACGCGGAAGTCCTCGGCCGAGACGTTCGCATCCGGCGGAAGCACCTCGATGCCCATCTCGTCGCAGGCCGCGACGTAGAACGGCACCTTGTCCTTCGTGTTCATGACGGAGGAGATCAACGCCGCCATGTACTCGGCCGGCCAGTTCGCCTTCAGATACGCCGTGCGGTAGGCGATGAGCGCGTAGCAGGCCGCGTGCGACTTGTTGAAGGAGTAGTCCTGCGCGGACTCGATGTCCTTCCAGAGCTGAGTCGCCACCGCCGGGGTGACGCCGTTCGCCGCGCACCCCTCCAGGAACTTTTCCTTCAGGGACGCCATCAGCTTGTGGATCTTCTTGCCGATCGCCTTGCGCAGGTCGTCGGCCTCGGCAGGCGTGAACCCGGCGAGCTGCTTGGCGATCTCCATCGCGAGCTCTTGGTAGAGGATGATTCCGAAGGTCGGACCGAGGATCGGCTCGAGCCGGGGATCGGGGAGTGTCACCGTCTCCTGCCCGGCCTTGCGCTTGGCGTACACGGGGATGTACGCCATCGGCCCGGGCCGGTAGAGGGCGACGAGCGCGATCAGGTCCTCGAACTCGGTCGGCCTCACGAGCCGGAGGGCCTCGCGCATCCCCGACGACTCGAACTGGAAGACGCCGGTGGACTCGCCGCGGGCGAGCATCTCGTACGTCTTCGCGTCGTCGAGGGGGAGCTGCGGGACGTCGATCCCGCCCACGAGCTCGACCGCCTTGTCGATGACGTCGAGGTTCCGCAGGCCGAGGAAGTCCATCTTCAGGAGGCCGAGCGCCTCGACGTCCTCCATCGCGAACTGCGTCACGAGCTCCTGGTCGGAGCCCTTCTGCTGGAGCGGCAGGTAGTCGGTCAGCGGACGGTCGCCGATCACGACGCCGGCGGCGTGGATCGAGTCCTGCCGGACGAGACCCTCGAGCGGCTTCGCCAGGTCGACGATCTGGCGGACGATCTCGTCGCCGTCGTAGGCCTGCTTGAGCTCGGCTCCGGGCTTGAGGCAGTCGTCGAGGTAGACCTTGGGCCCCTCCGGGATCAGTTTCGCGACCTTGTCGACCGTGCCGTAGGGGATGTCGAGCACGCGGCCGGCGTCGCGGACGGCCGCGCGCGCCATCATCGTCCCGAAGGTGATGATCTGCGCCACCTGGTCGCGGCCGTACTTCTCGGCGACGTAGTTGATGACGCGGTCGCGCCCGCGCACGGAGAAGTCGATGTCGATGTCCGGCATCGACTTCCGGCCCGGGTTCAAGAAGCGCTCGAAAAGGAGGTCGTACTTGATCGGGTCGATGTCGGTGATCTCGAGCGAGTAGGCGACGAGGCTCCCGGCTGCGCTTCCCCGCCCGGGCCCGACCCCGATCCCGTGCGTCTTCGCGAAGTGGATGAAGTCCCAGACGATCAGGAAGTAGTCGGCGAAGCCCATCTCGCGGATCGTCTTCAGCTCGAACCTGAGGCGCTCCTGGAGCTCCGGCGTCACGGTGCCGTAGCGCTTTTGCAGGCCTTTCTCGCAGAGCTCGACGAGGTAGTCGAACGCGTCGCGCCCGTCCGGCGTCGGGAACCTCGGCAGGTGGATGACCCCGAGCTCGATTGAGACGGAGCAGCGCTCGGCGATCTCCAGCGTCCGGCGCACCGCCTCCGGGTAGTCGGCGAAGTCCTGCGCCATCTCCGCCGGCGACTTGAAGAAGAACTGGTCGGTGTCGAACTTCCAGTGGCTCGGGTTGGCGAGCGTGTCCCCGGACTGGATGCAGAGGAGCGCCTCGTGCGCGCGCGCGTCCTCGTGGCGGAGGTAGTGGACGTCGCCGGTGGCGACGAGCGGGAGCCCTGTCGCCTGCGAGATCTCCGCGAGCGCGGCGTTGATTCCCTTCTGGATCTCGATCCCGGCGTCCTGGATCTCGAGGTAGACGGACTCCTGCCCGAAGATGTCGCGGAGCCGCGCGACCTCGGCCTCGGCCTCGGCACGGTTCCCGGACTCGAGCGCCTTGCAGACGCGGCCGGAGAGGCAGCCCGAGAGCGCGATCAGCCCCTTCCCGTGCGCGGCGAGGAGCTCCCAGTCGACCCGCGGCTTGTAGTAATAGCCCTCGAGGTAGCCCGCCGAGGCGAGCTTGATCAGGTTCGCGTAGCCCTCGTTCGTCTCCGCGAGGAGCGTCAGGTGCGCGTAGCCCTTCCTCTGCGCGAGCCGGTCGTCGGCGACGTAGACCTCGCAGCCGAGCACCGGCTTGACGCCGTGCTTCCCCGCCTCTCGGTAGAGCTCGACGGCTCCGGCGAGCGAGCCGTGGTCGGTGAGCGCCACCGCGGGCATCTCCAGCTCCGCCGCCCGCACCGCCAGCTCCGGGATCCGGCACGCCCCGTCGAGGATCGAGTACTCGGAGTGGACGTGCAGGTGGACGAAGGGCGCGCCGGCCATCGGGTGAGCCATCTTAGACCGGCCGGTGGACGCCAACCTCCTCGGCGATTAGGATATCCAGCGGGTGGCTAAACAGATATCCAAAAAGGACAAGACCTCTCTCGTCATCGACCGCGAGAAGGTGGCCGAGGCGCGCGAGATCCTCAGGACGCGCACGCTCGCGGAGACGGTCGACGCCGCGCTCGACGAGGTAATCGCGCTCGCAGCCCGCCGTCGCCTCATGGATCGGATTCGCCGAGAAGGCGGCATCGGTCCGTCGCCGGCAGAGGTGCGCAGGCTGCGGCAGCCGCGGGGTGGCCCTCTTCCTCGCTGACACGAGCGCCTGGCATCGGAGCGGGCAGACAGAGGCCAGGTGGTCGTCGCTCCTCGAGCAGGACGCGCTCGCGCTGTGCGCGCCTGTGACGCTCGAGCTCCTCTACTCCGCCCGTGGGCCGGCCGACTACCGGGCCCTCGCTGCCGCGCTCGGTCAACTCCCGACGCTCCCCCTCGACTCTCGGGCCGAGGCTTTGGCCGCGCGCACGCAGGCCGAGCTCGCCGAGCGGAGTCAGCAGCGCGGCCCTTCCCCGATCGACCTCCTCGTCGCAGCCATAGCCGAGGCAAACGGAGCGGTACTGCTCCACTACGACCGCCACTTCGACCAGATCGCGCGCGTCACCGGCCAGCCGGCCGAGTGGCTCGCGCGCCGCGGCAGTCTCGACTAGCCCTTTTCGGCACGCACACCGTGGCGGCCGAGCGCCTCGATCGCCGCGGTGACCGCTTCATGCGAAGGCTCCCGGTCCACCCTGAGGATGAGCTCGTACCGCCGCTCGGCGGGGGTCTCCATCCGCCTGAGGATCGGCTGGAGGAGCGATGCGAGGACGGCTGCGACCGCAGTCGCGCCGAGGAAGCGGAAGTACCCGGGCGAGTCGACCTCCGCCCACGCTGCGACCGCGATCAGGACGGCGAGCGCGGAGGCGAGGACGATCGCGATCCAGTAGAGCGCCCGGAGGCGAGCGCTGTCGCCCTCGCCGACACGCGAGGTCGAGGCCGCCGCCTGGGCGCCCGCTCCGGCGGCGAGCCCGAGCGTGAGCGCGACCTTCCAGATCCGGGCCCACTCCTGCTCGGGGTCGGCCCAGAGGGCGAACACGGCCACGACGAATCCCGCCGCAGAGGCTGCGATCACCGCCCAGGCGAGCGGCCGCGCACGGCCCTGGTCGAGAAGGGCTCCCGCCGGCAGGGCGAGGAGGCTGGCGAGCGAGAGGAGCGCCGTCGTGCCGAGGATTCGCGCAGCGGTGTCGTCGAACTCGGCGAAGAGGAGGGTCGCGATGGCGATCGCCCCGGTGACGCAGAGCGAGACCACGAGGGCCAGCATGAACAGACGCTTGCCCGCTGTGGCGCGTTGACCAGGCTTCGCCATGAGAGAAGGCTCGCACGGCTCCCGACCCGCTGTCATCGGCGGGTTCCCTCAGCCGCTCGGCGGAGAACTACCGACCCCGGGTGGACTGCTCTCGGTGGACGCCGACGCCGGCGACGACGAGTGCGACGCCGGCGACCTCGGCCCAGGAGGGGATCTGACCGAGGACGACGATCCCGATCACCGTCGCGGTGGCCGGGAGCAGCGAGACGAGCAGCGCGTAGGTCGCGCGCGGCATGCGCGCCATGGCGAGCTGATCGCAGACGTAGGGGATCACGGACGACGTCACGCCGACGCCGATGCCCGCGAGGAGGACGCCCGGGTCGGTGAGCGCCGGCAGCGCGCCCCAGCCGCCGAGCGGCGTGACCACGACCCACGCGATCAGCATCGCCGCCGCCAGCCCGTCGATCCCGCCCAGCGCGCCGTACTGGGCGACCCGGTGCGCGAGGACGATGTAGAGGGCGAAGAGCGCGGCGTTGGCGAACGCGAAGGCCATCCCGACGGGCTCCGCCGCGAGCTGGACGTCGGTGAGCAGATAGACGCCGCCGACCGCAAGGACGAGAGCGGCCCCGTTCCTCGCCGTGCGCGCCCCGATCGCCGCCAGCACGATGACCGGCAGGAACTCGATCGCGGCCACGGTCCCGAGCGGGAGCCGATCGATCGAGACGTAGAAGCAGACGTTCATGATCGCGAGCACCGCGCCCATCGCCACCACGAGGCGGCGCCCGGCGACGTCGAGCGCGGCGAGCGTCCGCCAGGGCCTTCGCCAGACCGCGAAGATGAGCGCGGCGCTCCCGATCCGGAGCCACGCGACGCCGAGCGGCTCCACCCGAGCGAAGAGGAGGACGGCGAAGGCCGGCCCGAGGTAGTGGAAGACCGCGCTCCCCACGAAATAGGTCGCGGGCGGAACCCCCTCGAGGCGTCGAACGAACCGCCGCTCGTCTGCCGTCTCCATGGAGGAATTGTCCCGGGCCAGCTACGATTGCGGAATGGTCGATCGAAGGGATCCCCGCTCGCAGGCCAACGGATGGAAGGAGGTCTGACCCGGTGGCCTACGAAAACCAGCTCCTCGACGAAACCAACCGTCGGATCATCGAAGAGCTCCAAGCGGACGCGCGCCTGCCGATGGCCGAGCTTGGCCGCCGAGTGAGCCTCTCCGCTCCAGCCGTCGCCGAGCGCGTCCAGCGGCTCGAGCGCGCCGGCGTCATCACCGGCTACCACGCGACCGTCGACCCGAAGGCGATCGGCTTCCCGCTCGCCGCGGTCGTGCGCGTCCGCCCGGCCTCCCGCCAGCTGCACAAGATCCCGGAGGTCGCGCGCGAGATCCCCGAGGTCGTCGAGTGCTACCGGATCACCGGCGAGGACTGCTTCTTCGTCAAGCTCCATCTCCGCGCGATGGAGGACCTCGAGGCGATCCTCGACCGCTTCGTCCTCTACGGCCAGACGACGACCTCGATCGTCCATTCGGCGCCGGTTGGCCCGCGCCCGCTGCCAGTCGACGAGGGCGCTATTCTCACGCCCGAAAGGAGGTGACGCGATAGCCACAAAGAAGGAAAGCTCGAGCTGGAGGGCGAGGTCGTCGAGGCCTTCCCGAACGGCATGTTCAAGGTGAACCTCGACTCGGGACACGATGTGCTCGGCTACACCGCCGGCAAGATGCGCCGCTACCGCATCAAGATCTTCCCCGGCGAGCGCGTGAAGGTGGAGCTCTCCCCGTACGACCCCTCCCCGCGGCCGCATCGTCTACCGCTACCGGTGACCGCGAAGGGGCAGTGCGCGCCGGCGTTCGTCTTCGAGACGGAGCTGGTCGGCCATCCGGGCGTCACCCGGACGATCGCGGTGCGTGGGTCGCACACCCTGGTCACGCTTCACGCGATGCTCCGCGTGGCGTACGGCTGGGAGGACGACCACCTGTATTCGTTCTGGCTCGACGGCGAGTTCTGGGGAGACCGTGCGAGCGAGTACACAGCCCCGTTCGAGCTCGAGGAGGGAGGCGCGACGAGCGCCGAGACTCGGCTCGACCGCCTCGGGCTCGAACCTGGCCAGGAGATCGCGTACGTCTTCGACTTCGGAGACGAATGGCGCGTCCGCCTCCGGCTGGCGGACCTGCAGGCGGTGGGCGGGACGCTTCCGCGGATCGTCGAGAGCCGCGGCGACGCGCCGCCGCAATACCCCGACTACGTCGAGTAGTCTTTCATATCGAAAGAGATATACTCGACGTATGAGTCCGGGCGAGATCCTTCGTGAAGCCCGCCGCCGGCACGGCGTAACGCAGGAGCAGCTCGCCGCGCGGGCGCGCACGTCCCAGGCGGCGATCTCGCGCATCGAGCGCGACGTCGTCTCGCCGTCGGTGAGCACGCTCGCCACCCTCCT
>JAIBJN010000067.1 GCA_020029595.1 Actinomycetota bacterium
CAGGCGCTCTCTTTGACGAGAGGCAAACAAAAACCAGCTTTGCAGGTCTTTCATGGAGCTAGCCGGGCTCGAACCGGCGACCTCCTGGGTGCGATCCAGGCGCTCTCCCAGCTGAGCTATAGCCCCGCGCGGGTCACAGTCTAGCGGCCTGCCACCTCTACGATTGCCGCGATGAAGGCCGTCGTACTCGACGACGCGGGGCAGCCTGCGCTCGCGGACCTCCCCGAGCCCGACGCCTCGGGGGAGCTCGTCCGCATGCGCGCCTGCGGGCTCTGCGGGACGGACGTCCTGAAGATCGGCCGCGCCGCCCCGGGCACCGTGCTCGGACACGAGGTCGTCGCCGAGGACGCCGCATGTCGGCGCGTCGCGCTCGTTCACCACCTCCCCTGCGGCGAGTGCGCACGGTGCCGCGCCGGGCACGAGACGACGTGCGAGCGCTTTCCCGCGCGGACGATCGTCCCCGGCGGCTTCGCCGAGCACGTCCGCGCTGCTGAGACGATTCCGCTCCCGGACGGCCTCGACGACGCCACCGGCACCTTCGCCGAGCCGCTCGCGTGCGTCCTCCGCGCCCTCGACCGGCTCCCCCGCGGGCGCGTGCTCGTCGTCGGCTGCGGCTTCGCCGGGCTCCTCTTCGTGCAGGCGCTCGTCCGCCGGGGCGACGAAGTCCTCGCCGCCGACCCGCTCCCTCACCGGCTCGAGCTCGCGCTCGGCTACGGCGCGGAGCCCGCGGACGGGCCGGCCGACGTCGCTGTCCTCTGCGCCCACGCCGGCCTCGACGACGGTCTCACCGCGCTCGAGCCGGGCGGGACGCTCCTGGTCTTCTCGTGGCTTGCGCAGCCGACGCCGGTCGACCTCGAGCTCGTGCTCCGGCGAGAGCTCTCGCTCGTCGGCTCCTGTTCGGCGACCCCGGCGGCGATGCGCGAGGCGATCGGGCTCCTGCCCGAGCTCGAGCCGATCCCGGCGGTGACGCTTCCGCTCGAACGCTTCGCCGAGGGCCTCGAGCTCTACCGGCGCCACGAGGTGATCAAGGTCGTCTACACCCCGTGAGAGCGCTGCTCTACTACGGCCCTGGCGACCTGCGCGTCGAGGAGGTGCCGCAGCCGGAGCCGGGCCCTGGCGACGTGCTCGTCCAGGTCGAGGTCGCCCTCACGGACGGGACCGACGCGAAGGCCTTTCGGCGCGGGCACCCGCTCCTGCTCGCAGAGACTCCGAGCCCCTTCGGGCACGAGTTCTGCGGGATCGACGTCACCACGGGCCGCCGGGTCGTGGCCGCCAACTCGGCTCCGTGCGGGGAGTGCGCGCCGTGCGCCCGTGGCGAGGAGACGCTCTGCGAGAACCTGCGGCCGTTCCTGAACGGCGCCTACGCCGAGTTTCTCCTCGTCCCCGCACGAATCGCCGAGCGGAACCTCCTCCCGGTTCCGCCCGCGCTCGCGCCGGAGGTCGCGGCCATGGTCGAGCCGCTCGCCTGCTGCCTGCACGGGGTCGAGCGCGCCGGCGCGCAGCAGGGCCAGACGGTCGCCGTGCTCGGCCCGGGCCCGATCGGCCTCATGCTCTGCGCGGCGGCAAAGGACGGAGGCGCCCGCGTCGTCGCCGTCGGCGGCCGGTCCGGGCGCCGCGAGCTTGCACGGGAGTTTGGCGCCGAGCCGGGGGACGGTCGCGGCGCGGACGTCGTCATCGAGGCCGTCGGCACGGCCGAGGCCTGGCGGGACGCGCTCGAGCTCGTCCGTCCAGGCGGGACGGTCGTCTTCTTCGGCGGTCGCGAGGTCGCCGTGCACACGTTCCGCCTCCACTATGAGGAGCTGACGCTCCGCGGCTCGTTCCACCACGCGCCGCGGCACGTCCGCGCGGCGCTCGCGTTCCTGGCAAGCGGCGCCTACCCCTGGGAGCGGCTCGTCACCCATCAGGTCGGGCTGGAGCAGGTGGCCGGGCTCTTCGCCGACCCGCCGGCAGACCTCCTGAAGGCGGCGGTGCTGCCCTAGGAGGCGCGGCGCACGAGCGTCACGCCGTCGCGCACCGTGAGCACGACGGCGACCGCGGCCCGATCGGATGCGATCCGCTCGTTCAGCGCCGTGATCGCCCGCGTCTCCGGGGAGTCGTCGGAGTCGATGACGCGGCCCGACCAGAGCGTGTTGTCCAGCACCATGAGGCCCCGCTCCGAAAGGCGCGGGAGCAGGGCGTCGTAGTAGGCGGGGTAGTTGACCTTGTCCGCGTCGATGAAGATGAGGTCGAACTCGCCGTCGAGCCGCTCGATCGTCTCGAGCGCCGGGCCGAGATGGATCGTGACGCGGTCCGCCTGACCGGCCTCCTCCAGGTACCGACGAGCGACCTCGGCGTGGGCCTCGTCGACCTCGCACGTGTCGATGTGGCCGCCGGGAGGGAGGGCGGCGGCCATCGACAGGGCCGAGTAGCCGCTGTACGTGCCCAGCTCGAGAACGCGCTGCGGCCGGAGGGCAAAGACCAGGAGCTCGAGCAGGCGTCCCTCGACCGTCCCCGTCAGCATCTGCGGCGAGCGCAGCTCGGCCTGGGTCTCTTCGGCGAGCCGCCGAAGCAGGTCGTCCGGCGGCGTCGTGTGCAGCTCTGCGTAGCGCTCGATCTCCTCGGCGACGATGTACGTCAATGCCCCGTCCTGGTCACGCGCGAGCCGCCGACGACGGCGTCGCGGCCGTCGCGAAAGCGCACCCAGGCCTTGCCGCCTCCGTCGTAGTCGTGGCCCCAGACGACGAGCGTGGCCTCGGCGCCCTCGACGTGGCAGCGCTCCGTCCCCTCCGGGTCGGCGCCGCGCCAGACGCGGACGAACGGGTTCTCGTCCCACTCGCGGCCGATGGTCGTCTCCTCACTGTGGCCCGGGTAGACGACGAGCTCGTGCGGGAGGCCCATGAGCACGTCCATGATCGATCGCCGGAGGTCGTCGAAGGCGTCCCCCGTCCCGCCCACGGAGCCGGTGAAGAGCGTGTCGCCGGTAAACACGGCCTCGCCGTCGACGACGAAGGCGAGCATCCCGCGCGTATGGCCGGGCGTTCGCAGCGCCTCGATGCGGAGATCGCCAGCCTCGACGACCTCCCCGTGGCCGAGGGGCTCAGCGCCTTCCACTCCCTCGTCGGACGCGGCGTACACGCGCAGCCCGAAGCGCTCCTCGAGGAGGCGGTGGTTGGCGACGTGGTCCATGTGCGCATGCGTCGTCAGCAGGTCCGTCGGCTGGACCTCGAGCCGGTCGACGGCCGCCAGGAGCGGCTCGGCGGGCGCCCCCGAGTCGATGAACACGGCAGTCCCGCCCACCCGGTCCGCGACGAGGTAGGCGTTCGAGAGCCACCGGGGATCCATGCTCCGCTCGACGATCACGGCGCCGGAAGCATGCCAGTGGGCGCGGACTCGGCGGGCTCCGCCCCTCGGCGGCTGACCAGATCGAAGTGGAGCAGCGTCAACGCGACTGCGGCGTACGGGAGGACGAGCGCGAAGAGGAGCGAGCCGAAGAGGTTGATCGTCGAGAGGGGCGCGTCCGTCACGAAGATGACGAGCACGCCCGTGAAGGGCCCGGAGAAGACGAGGAGGACGAGGAGGACGAGCCCAATCGAGAAGGTCCTCCACCAGCGCCCCCGGACAAGGCTCGCGCTTCCCGCGTAGGCACGACGTCCGCCGCGGCCCTCGAACGCGGCCATCTGCTGGACGAACGCCCAGTCCACGCCCTTCTTCACCGCGAGCGGCAGGCCGATCACCGTCGCCGCGAGGAGGAGGACCGCGAGAAGGCCGCCGATGGCGAGGCCGACGAGCCTCCAGATCTCGCCGCGCAGCCCCTGCAGCACGGTCGCCAGGCGGGGCTGCTCGCCCCGGTCGATCGCGCGCAGCAGGAGCACGACGGCGGCGCCGACCAAGAGCGGCGAGAGAGCGTGCGTCAGGCTCCCGACCAGGAGGGCGACGAAGCCCTCGACCTTGTCGTCCTCCAGAGCGTCGAACGCCTGGCGCAGGCCGGTGGTGTTGAAGAGGAACGCCTGAGCCCCCACGGCGAGACCCCCGATCAGGACGGCCATGAGCCCGATCGGCACGAGGATCCGGGCGTGCTGCCAGTAGACCCGGAAGGCGGCGTCGATGATCTGGCCGCCCGCCCGCACCCGCCGGAGCGGCGCCTCGACGACGGGGCGCCAGCGCGTCTTGAGTGCCGGGATCGCGAGGGCGAGGACGAGCAAGGCGAAGACGAAGACGGCGAGGAGCGGACTCGCCGAGGTGGCGTTCATCAGGCTGGACAGCGAGCTGACCGCACCGCAGAAGAAGCCCGTGACGGGCTCGCCGCCGCTCGGCACCGCCGGCGTCGACGTGCGCAGCCCGCCCATCCAGCGGAAGGGCTCCAGCCACTGGCGCTTCATGTTCGGCCCGGTCGGGCCGTTCGAGACCCCGGGCTCGTGCTGGCCCCAGTGGCCGCGGTACGTGAGCCAGGCGTCGTGCGCGCCGAGGGCGGGGAACGTCGAGACGACCACGGGCGTCGGCGCGACGCGCACCGAGGGCCCGCGCGTATCGTCGCAGCCGAGGCCGGAGCCTCTCTCGCCGTTCCCGAGGAAGAGCGCGGAGCGGTACTGGCTCGCGTGCGAGCCGGAGGAGACGTAGACGACCGGGTGCGTGCCTTCCTTCTCCACCTCCGAGTCGTTCCAGGCGCGCCGCTCGCCGCCGGTGTGCTGCGCGTAGGCGACCTCGGAGGGCTCGAGCTGGAGCGCCTGCTCGGCGGTGTCCGCATCGAAGGCCAGCTGGATCATCTCCCAGTCGCTCTCGTGCTCGTCGTTGAACTGGTTGAACAAGTAGTAGAACCAGTACTGGAGGGCAATCCCGTGTACGCCGCGCTCGCGGACCACGTGGGCGTAGATGACGGACGCGCGCCCGCGCATGAGCTCTGCCGAGGCGCGGGCATACGTGCAGCCCGGCCGCCGCGGGTGGCCCGGAAGGTCGAGGTAGTAGTGGGATCCGAGGCCGACGACGCCCGCCGCGGTCGGGCCGGACGCGAGCACGCGCGTCTGGGGAAAGGCGCCGCGCGCCTTCGGCCGCAGGAGCCGGACATCCGGGTTGGCGAGCGTGATCTCGACGGGCGCCGGCCGATACTGCTCGCCGTCCCGCGAGCAGGGTGGGTCGGGGTTCTCCTTCAGCATCATGATCGGCGCGTAGCGCCGGGCGAGCTCGCGCTCGGCGGCGGTCGCGGCCGTGGCCGCCGCCGGCGCCGCCAGGATGGCGAGCGCGAGCGCCCCGCCGACCGACCGCCGCACGATCCTCGCGGCGAGCCTCATCATGGCGCGTCAGCCTAACGCGACACGGGTAGCATGCCGGGCGGAACCCGGACTGGGAGGACGATTTCGCATGGCCGGCCTCATGAGCCGAACCTCGACCGTCGTCAAGGCGTGGATCTCGAAGCTCCTCGATCGCGCCGAGGATCCGTCGGTCACTCTCGACTACTCGTACGAGAAGCAGCTCGAGATGCTGCAGAACGTGAAGAAGGGCGTCGCGGACGTCGTCACCGCGAAGAAGCGGCTCGAGTTGCAGACGCAGAAGCTCGAGCAGGAGCTCCCCAAGCTCGACCAGCAGGCGCGCCAGGCGCTCGGGGCCGGCCGCGAGGACCTTGCCCGCGCAGCGCTGGAGCGTAAGACGTTCGCGCAGCAGCAGCTCCAGGGGCTCGACCAGCAGATCACCGGGCTCGAGGCGCAGCAGGAGAAGCTACTGGCGAACGAGAAGCGCCTCTCCGCCAAGGTCGAGGCGTTCCGGAGCCAGAAGGAGGTCATCAAGGCGCAGTACTCGGCCGCGGAGGCGCAGGTGCGCATCAGCGAGGCCGCCACGGGAATCGGCGAGGAGATGGCCGACACCGGCCTCGCCATCCAGCGCGCCCAGGACAAGACCGAAGACATGCAGGCCCGTGCCGCGGCCGTCGACGAGCTCGTCGAGACGGGCGCGCTCGAGGACTTCACCTCCGGAGAGACGTCTCTCGACCGCGAGCTGGCGCAGCTCTCGGCCCAGAGTCAGGTGGACGAGGAGCTCGCGAAGCTCAAGGGCGAGCTGGCCGCCGGCGGGGCGCAGAAGGAACTGGAGGAGAAATCGTGATCGTCCGGCTGATGGGCGAGGGGCAGTTCCGAGTCGGCGACGAGTTCCTCCCGACGCTCAACGAGCTCGACGACCGCGCTCAGGCCGCCGCGGACGCCGACGACGAGCCGGAGCTCGACCTCGTCCTCGAGGACATGTGGAAGCTCGTCCTGGCCGAGGGCGAGCGGCTCCCCGACGAGGCCCTCGACGCCTCGGACGTCCTCATCCCGCCGAGCGACCTCACGCTCGAGGAGACGCAGCGGCTCTTCTCGGATCAGGGCCTGATCCCGGATCCGCCGGCGTAGAAGCTCGCTCGCCGGGGAAGCGGGGCGCCGCGGAGGAGCGGCCGTCCTGGATCGTTCAGCTTGGACTCGAGCACGCCCGGTCGGGACGGACGGTTTCGCTGGACTGACACGAATCGTGTACCCGGGACCACCCAGGCCGTCTGGCCAATTGACGGTGAGCTAGTCGAGCGGCGCGTCGAAGAGCCCGAGCCAGCGGGTGAGGTCGGGCTCGATCGGCAGCTCGCCCTGGAGCTCGTTGCGGAGACGGAGCTCCGCGGCGTTGTCGCGCTCCTGCCCTTCTCCGGTGGGGATGAACGGCCAGAACGCGCCCCGCTTGAAGCCGTAGATGAGGTACGTCGGGCGCTCCCAGCCCTCGAAGGTAAAGAGCGCAGCGAGGAGCTGCTCGCCGAAGCCGTGCGCCACGAGCTCGCCGGAGACGAGGTGCACGCCCGTGACGAGGTCCTCGAAGTCGCGGTCGCGGACGACGAGCCACTGGTAGCCGAGGGTGTCCTGGCGCCGCCGCACCTGGGAGCCGGACGTCTGCGCGACGACGCCGAGCAGCTCGTCGATCTCCTGCTCCGCACGCAGGAACTCGCCCGCCGAGAGCGGCTTGAAGACGATCGCCGCGACACCGGCCGGCTTGAGGCCGAGCTCCGTCTCGAGCGTGATTTGCGCGGTCGAGAGCGCGAAGAGCTTGTCGAGCTTCGCGCCCTTGAGCCTCTTCCTGCCGAAGATGTTGCCGAGGCCCAAGGCCTACGCGGCGACCGGCCGCCCCATCTCTGCGGCGATGTCGCCCAGGCGGGCGAGGCGCTTCTCGAGTGGCGGGTGAGTCATGAAGAGCGTGCCGACCGACCTCTTCCAGTTCGTCGGAACGATGAAGAAGGCGTTGAGAGCCTCCATCTGCCGCAGGTCGCGCTGGGGGATGCGCGTCATGTCGCTCGCGATCTTCTGGAGCGCGCTCATCAGCTGCTCGGGCGCGCCGGTGATCAGCGCCGCGCCGCGGTCGGCTCCGAACTCGCGATAGCGGGAGAGCGCGAGGATGAGGAAGAAGCTGATGAAGTAGACGGCCATCGCGATGAGCGCGATCGGCGGCCCCTCCCTGTCACGGCCGAATCCGCCGCCGAACCACATGAGCATCGCGGCGACGTTCGAGAAGAAGCTCGCGAAGGTCATGACGGCGACGTCGCGGTTCCCGACATGCGTGAGCTCGTGGGCGAGGACGCCCTCGATCTCGCGAGGCTCGAGCCGCTTCCAGAGGCCCTCGGTGACGGCGACGACCGAGTGCTTCGGGCTCCGGCCGGTAGCGAAGGCGTTGGGAACGTCGGTCGGAATCACGGCGACACGCGGCTTGGGCAGATCCGCCATTGCGCAGAGCCGCTCGACCATCGCGTGCAGCTCGGGCGCCTGCTCGGGGCTCATGATCCTCGCGCCCGAAGCCCTGAGGGCGATCTTGTCCGAGGTGAAGTACTGGAAGAAAGCCAACCCGCCGAGGGCGACGACGATGAGCCCGAGGGAGGCTCCCGTCTGGAGCAGCAGCCCGAAGAAGCCCACGTAGAGCGCCCCGAGCAGGAACATGGTCAGGAACATGCGCGACGACAGCCCGAAGTCGCGCCCGTACGCCTTGCGTCTCATCGACTCGTCAACTCCTCGAAGGGAAGCGGTGAACGCCTCGAATTCTAGCGGCCGCCTTCGGGGCAACCGGGCGCCGAGGGCACCGGAGACGTCCCGAGGACGAAGTCGCCCGGCCGACCGGCGACGATGGTGGTCATGCCGTCCGGCGCCTCCTCGACGCAGACGTCGCCCGCCTCGACGCGCCACGTCGGCGTCCAGCGGACGGCGAGCCCATACGTCCCGGCCGCGCCAACCTCGCCGGCGACGCGGTCGTGCCCGAGCGACGTCAGGCGGGCTTCCCCGGGCCCGGTGAGGATCGGGGACGGGTCGGGCACCTCGTAGACGGTCACGCCGCCGGTTCGGGCGATCTCGAGGAGGCCCGAGCGGCCCGAGCGAAGGAGCTCGGCCTCCCGCTCCTCTCCGATGCGCCCGAGCTGCGCGTCCGGCAGGAGGACGTAGCGAACGCCGAGCGCCGCGAGCCAGGTCCTGTACTCCTCGGGCTCGAGCGGCGACTCGTAGAAGAGCGGGTTCTGGGCGATGTCGAGCTGGCGGTACCAGCCCCGGGCGAGCGGGAAGCCGGCCCTCGGCACCCAGTACGCCTCCCAGTGGTCGCCCGTCGGGACGACCTCGACGCGGTAGTTGGGGTCGGAGCGCTCGGCGAGGAAGGCGAGCGCCGGCTCCCAGAAGGACGCCTCCGCTGACCGGGTGTCCGTCCGGTGGAGGGCCGCGCCGACGTAGGGGACGAGCGTGAAGGCGAGCGCGCCGGCGACGGCGACCCCCGCGAGCCAGCGCGGACGGTAGGAGGCAAGCCCGGCGGCGAGAAGCGCGAGCGGAAGCACGATCCCGCGCAGGCGCGTGACGTTCTCGCCGATTGGCGAGGGGACGAGGAACGCCACAACCGCCGCCAGCGCCCAGAGCCCGAAGACGAGCGCGACCACGCGGCCGCGCTCGGCGCGCAGCGCGAGGGCGGCGCAGGCGGCGGACAGCCCGACGACCGCGAGGAGCTCCGAGAGGCGGAAGAACGGGTACTCGGCCTCCTCCGGATAGAGGAGGAGCAGGGCGCCCTGGAGCAGGCCGAGCGCGAGCAGCGCCCCGCCCACGGCGAGCGCCCGCCGGCCGACGCGCCGCCTCCGCGCCAGGAAGACGGCGACGGCGACCAGGCAGAGGAACAGGAAGGCGAGCGGCGAGAAGCCGAGGGTGAGGATCGCGAGCGCGACCGCCATCCACGTCCTCCCGAGCTGGAGCGCCTTCAGCGACCCGAGGGCGGCGGCGAGCCCGGCCGCGTACGGATAGGTCCCCGTGAAGAGCGGGCCGCAGGCGACGACCGCGAACGCGTACGCGGGCCAGCGCGCGGCCTCTTCCCACTCCCGCCAGGCGAGCGAGGCGAAGAGCGCGGCCGCCGCGACGACAGAGACGAGGGCGACGACGTCGTTCCCCAGGAGTGCGGCCGGGAAGTAGTACAGGAGGCTGTACGTGAAGAGCGGGTAGTGGCCCCCGTACCAGAAGGTGTCCCAGACGAGCACGCCGTTCTCCACGAGCTCCGTGCGGTAGAGGTGCGCGGGCAGATCGCCCGGCGGCGGGCCGAAGAGCACCAGCGGAAGCGCGACGGTGAGAGCGATGAGCGTCACGCGCGCCGTCTCTCCGTGCGCGAGCGCGCCTAGAGTTCCCGGCATGGCCCGGACGGCGGTGCTCGCTCTCGCGTTCCTCGCGCTCATGGCCGGCCCGGCGCAGGCTACGGCCTTCGAGGTGGTCGTGGTGCCGGGCTTCACCGTGGACGACCTCGAGGACGTCCAAGAGCTCGGCGCCGTCGGGCTCCTCAACCCGGGCGCGGGGCCGGAGACGAGCGCCGCGCTCGCCGAGGCGGCGCTCGTCCGCGGCGAGGTGCGGAACTCGTTGCGGGGCGACCTCCCCCCTGGGCCTCCGCTCATCTCGGTGACGAGGGGCGAGCCCGGAAGCGTAGACGGCCCGGCGATCTACGTCGGGCTTCCCGACGGCGCGCGGCAGCCGAATGACCGCCGCTATCCGATCCTCGTCGTCGGGCCCGGGTACGAGGGCCTCCTGACCTCGGAGTCGACCCGCATCCCCGGTCTCGTCTCCGTTGTCGACATCGCGCCGACCGCGCTCGGTCAGGAAGGTGCGCTCGGCTTCCAGCCTCGTGAGAATGCGACTGCCGAGCTGCGCGCCCTCGATGAGCGGATCGAGGACAACATCCGCGCGCGCCTTCCCGCCGAGCTCGCCGTCTGCGCGCTTCTCGTCCTCCTTGCGCTCGTCTTTCCCTCCGCCGCCGTTCCCGCGTTCGCCGCTGTCCTCTGGGCCAATCTCGGGCTCGTAATCGCCGGGGTCTCCGAGCCGTTGGCCGTGGTCGTCATCTTCTCGCTCGCCGTCGTCCTCGGCGGTCCGCTTCTGGACCTCGCCTGGCCGACCGCGCTCAGGCTCGGCCTCGGGCTTGCGGCGACGATCGGCGCGTACCTGCTTGCCCTCGGCTTCGACGCTTCCGTCGCCGTCTCCCCGTTTGGCCCCTGGCAGAACGGGCGCTTCTTCGGGCTCTCGAACCTCGTCGAGACGCTACTCCTCCTTCCCGCCTTCGCGGCCGCGGCGCTCCTCGCGGCCCGGCTCGGCTGGGCCGCGTTCGGCGGCGTCGCCTTGCTCACGTTCGTGACGGTGGCGGGAAACCGCTTCGGCGCCGACGGCGGCGGCGCGGTCGTGCTCGCGGTCGGCTTCGCGGTGCTCGGCGTCCTCCTCGCCGATGCGCGGTGGCGCGCGCTCGTCCTCGCGCTCGCCGGCGCCGCCGCGCTGGCGCTCGGTCTCGTGGCGATCGATATCGCCACCGGGGGCAAGAGCCATGTCACCGAGGCCCTCAGCGGCGGGCCCGTCGAGCTGGCTCGCGACCTGGGCGAGCGTGTCTCGCTCTCCGTGGCCCGCGCCACGCAGGAGTGGTACGTCGCCCTGCTCCTCGCCCTCCTGCTCCTCGCCCTCGGGCTCCTGGTGGTGCGGACGCTCGTCCGCCGAGGGGCGGGACGCGAGAGCGCCGTGCCGCTCGCGCTCGCGGCCGCGCTCGCCGTCTCGCTCGTGGTCAACGACTCGCCGAACGACGTTCTCCTCATCGGGGTGGTGAGTTACCTCGCCTCTGACCTGGGTATGCTTCGCGCCCCATGGCCCGCGTCGCCGCGCTCGTCCTCGCCCTCGGTGCTCTGGTCGTCGTCGCCGGCTGCGGCGGCGGCGAGGAGACCTCTCCGACGCCCGAGACCGTGATCGGCGCCGTGCCGACCAACGGCGGCGGAGGGGATAGCGGCGACGTCAAGGGCGACCCGGAAGCCGGCGCGGACGTCTTCGCGTCCGCCGGCTGCGGGAGCTGCCACACGCTCGCCGACGCAGAGTCGAGCGGCACCGTGGGCCCGAATCTCGACAACTCGAGCATCGACTACGAGGGCGCCCTCGACCAGATCACAAACGGCGGCGGCGGCATGAAGGCCTACAGCGGCACGCTGACCGAGGAGGAGATCGCCAACGTCGCCGCCTACGTCGTCACGGCCCGCGGCTGATCCTTCCGCCTGAGTTCCCGCGCGAGGTCGACGTCCTCGCCTGCGACCTCGACCGCACGCTGGTCTGGGAGGACGGTGCCCTGCGCCCGCGCACGCTGGCGGCGATCGAGCGCGCCCGCGCCGCCGGGATGCGCGTGATCGTCGCCACCGGCCGCATGTTCCGATCGGTGCGGCCGTACCTCGAGCAGGCCGGCATCGACGAGCCTGTCGTCTGCTACCAGGGCGCCGTCGTCGCCGACCCGACCACCGGCAGCTTCCTCCGCCACGAGCCGATCCCGCTGGAGCTCGCACGCGAGACGATCGAGACGCTCCAGGAGGAGGGCTTCCACGTCAACTGCTACGTCGGCGACGAGCTCTACGTCGCTCGGCTGACCTCGGAGGCCGAGCGCTATGCGGGCTTCCAGCACCTGCCGATCCACCCGGTCGGCGACCTCGCCGCCTGGCTCTCGGAGGCGCCGACGAAGCTCGTCGCGATCGACGAGCCGGAGGTGCTCGACCGCCTCGAGGCCCGTATGAAGGCCCGCTTCGACGGGCGGCTGTACATCTCGAAGTCGCTCCCCTTCTTCCTCGAGTTCGCAAGCCCCGAGGTGACGAAGGCCTCAGGCCTCGCCTTCCTGGCCGAGCACCTCGGCTTCACGCCCAAGCGAACCGTCGCCTTCGGGGACGGCGAGAACGACGTCGAGCTTCTCGAGTGGGCCGTCTTCGGCGTCGCCGTCGCGAACGCGCATCCCCGTGTGCTCGCCTCGGCGGATTGGGTCTGCCCGTCGGCTGCCGAGGAGGGAGTCGCCCAGGTGATCGAGGCGGTCTTAGACTCCTCGCCATGATCGACATCCGGGCCGCGAGGGCAGAGCCGGACGCGTACCGCGCCGCGCTCGCCCGCAAGGGTGCGGCCGGGGAGTTCGACGCGCTCATGGAGGCGGACCGGGCCTGGCTCGCGCTCGTGCCACGGGCTGACGAGCTCCGCGGGAAGACCAAGCTCAAGGGAAAGCCGACCCCCGAGCAGCTCGAGGAGCTGAAGGCGGTGAAGGCCGACCTCCAGCGCGTCGAGGAGGAGCTCGCGGCCGCCGAGGCCCGGCGCGCCGAGCTGCTCGAGCGGGTACCGGCGCCGCCGGATGCGAGCGCCCCGGACGGCTTCACGGAGGAGGACGCGGCCGAGCTCCGCCGCTTCGGCGAGCCGCCCTCGTTCGACTTCGAGCCGCGCGACCACCTCGAGCTCGCGCGCATCGACACGGAGCGGGGCGCGAAGGTATCGGGCTCGCGCTTCGTCTACCGGGTCGGCGCCGCCGCGCGCCTCGAGCTCGCGCTCTACCGCTTCGCGCTCGACCG
>JAIBJN010000068.1 GCA_020029595.1 Actinomycetota bacterium
ATGCTGAAGGGGATCGGGCTCACGGACGACGACCTCGCGCGCCCGCTCGTCGGCGTCGCCACGACGTGGATCGAGACGATGCCGTGCAACTTCAACCAGCGCGAGCTGGCGAAGCACGTGAAGGCCGGCGTCCGCGCGGCCGGAGGGACACCGCTCGAGTTCAACACGATCTCCGTCTCAGACGGCGTCTCGATGGGGACGGAGGGCATGCGCGCCTCCCTCGTCTCGCGCGAAGTGATCGCGGACTCGATCGAGCTCGTCGCGCGCGGGCACCTCCTCGACGGCCTCGTCTGCCTCGTCGGCTGCGACAAGACGATCCCGGCGGCGGTGATGGCGCTCGCCCGACTCGACCTCCCCGGCCTCGTCCTCTACAACGGCTCGATCGCGCCGGGGCGCTTCCGCGGGCGCGACGTGACGATCCAGGACGTCTTCGAGGCGGTCGGGGCGCACGCCGTCGGGCGCATGAGCGTGGAAGAGCTGCACGAGCTCGAGGGCGTCGCGTGTCCCGGCGCCGGCGCCTGCGGCGGCCAGTTCACCGCGAACACGATGTCGACCGCGCTCGAGTTCCTCGGCATCAGCCCGGCCGGCCTCAACGGGATCCCGGCGCTTGCTCCCGGAAAGACCGAGGCGGCGGAGCGGGCGGGGCGGCTCGCGATGGACCTCGTCCACCGCGACGTCCGGCCCTCGCATGTGATCACACGCGAGGCGCTCGAGAACGCGATCGCGTCGATCGCGGCGACGGGCGGCTCGACGAACGGCGTCCTCCACCTGCTCGCGATCGCGCGCGAGCTCGGCCTCCCGCTCTCCATCGACGACTTCGACCGCATCGCCGCGCGCACCCCGGTGGTGGCGAGTCTCAAGCCCGGTGGGCGCTTCGTGGCGACCGACGTGTACGAGGCGGGGGGCGTGGCCCTCGTCGCGCGGGAGCTCCTGAAGAGGGAGCTCCTGCACGCGGGCGCCCCGAACGTGGACGGGCGCTCGCTCGGGGAGATCGCGGGCGCCGTCGAGGAGCGGCCGGGCCAGGAGGTCGTAGTCCCCATCGAGACGCCCCTGAAGCCGACCGGCGGACTGGCGATCCTCTACGGGAACCTCGCGCCGGAGGGCTGCGTCGTCAAGCTCGCCGGCCACGAGCGCCTCCTCCACCGGGGGCCCGCGCGGATCTTCGACTCGGAAGAGGCGTGCTTCGCGGCCGTCAAGGACCGCCGGATCGAGCCCGGCGAGGTCGTCGTCATCCGCTACGAGGGACCGGCAGGCGGGCCGGGCATGCGGGAGATGCTGCACGTCACGGCCGCCATCGTCGGCGAGGGCCTCGGCGACGCGGTCGCGCTCGTCACGGACGGACGCTTCTCGGGCGCGACCCACGGACTCATGGTCGGGCACGTCTCCCCCGAGGCCGTGCGCGGCGGCCCGCTCGCGGCGCTCCAGGACGGCGACATCGTCGTCATCGACGTCGAGGCGCGTGAGCTCCGTGCCGAGCTCTCCGAGGACGAGGTGGACGCCCGCCTCGCGGACTGGCAGGCGCCGCCGCCCCGCTACGCGCAGGGAGTCTTCGCCAAGTACGCGGCGCTCGTCTCCTCGGCCTCCGAGGGCGCGGTGACGAGCGCGCCCTTGTGAGGATCGCGCTCCTCCCCGGCGACGGCATCGGGCCCGAGGTGACGACCGCGGCCGCGCGCGTCCTGCGCGAGCTCCCGCTCGAGCTCGAGCTCGAGGAGCATCCTTTCGGCGGCGCCGCGATCCACGCGACGGGCGACCCGCTCCCCCGGGAGACGCTGGCCGCCTGCAAGGCAGCCGACGCGGTCCTCATGGGAGCCGTCGGCGCGCCCGAGTTCGACCGCTCGGAGGTTCGCCCCGAGCAGGGCCTCATCCGTCTCCGCGGCGAGCTCGACGTCTACGCGAACCTCCGCCCGGCGCTGGGGGACGGCGTCGACCTCCTGGTCGTCCGGGAACTCGTCGGCGGCCTCTATTACGGCGAGCGTGGGGTCCGCGAGGACGGCACCGTCTACGACACGATGGAGTACCGCCCCGAGCAGGTCGAGCGGATCGCGCGGCGCGGGTTCGAGATCGCACGCGGCCGCCGCCGGCACGTCACCTCGGTCGACAAGGCGAACATCCTCGACACGTCGCGGCTCTGGCGCGAGGTTGTCGAGCGGGTCGCCGCCGACTACGCAGATGTCGAGCTGGAGCACATGCTCGTCGACAACTGTGGCCTGCAGCTCGTCCTCGCGCCGGGCCGCTTCGACGTGATCCTGACGGAGAACACGTTCGGCGACATCCTCTCCGACGTCGCCGCCGGGGTGACTGGCGGGCTCGGCCTCGCCGCGTCGGCCAGCCTCGGGGACGAGCGGCCCGGGATCTTCGAGCCGGTTCACGGGTCGGCTCCCGACATCGCAGGGAAAGGGATCGCGAACCCGGCCGCCATGCTCCGCTCGGCCGCGCTCATGTTGGCCTACGGCCTCGGCGAGCCCGGCGAGGCGGCCGAGGCGGCGCGGCTGGAGGCGGCAGTCGACGTTGCGCTCGAGACCACCCCTCCCTCGGACCTCGGCGGCAGCGCGACGACGTCGGAGTTCACGGACGCCGTCATCGCCAGCCTGTAGCCAACCGTCGTCGGCCGGGCACGCCCCGCTCGTCCGTCGGGTATCGTCGTCACGCGGCGCTCCGTCGTTCGCGCCGGCCGACACGAGTGCGACCCGGAAGCGCAAATGGGCGAAAGGATGAGACGGCTTGCCTCGGCTTTCGGCCCTCCGTGGGTCTCGGAACCAGATTGGCTTCCGGACGAGCAGGTGCTGGACAGGTTCACTGGAGTCTGGACGATCGTGTACGTAACAGCCAACTGGGTGGTCATCCGTAGCCCAACACGAGACGTCGCTGTGAGACTCGCGGAGATCGATACAGTTGCGGCCGGCTTTGACCCCAGTCCTCACGAGTACGGGGGCCCCGACTGGGGTATCTGGATCACGATGATCTCCGGCAAGGAGCACGGGGCCGGGCTCTTCCACCCGACCCAGGCTGCAGCCCTGATCCGCTCGCTCATCCCGGTCGCCCGCAGGCGCAAGGCAGAGGTGGGCGCCAGCAGGCCTCCCGCCCGACCTGACCCCGGCGCACCCGGCTGGGGACGACGGTAGTCGCCGCGCCCCGGTCGGGCCGTGGGACGCACGGGCGGGTCCTCCTAGCCGAGGGCGCGGGTGTCGATAGGCGAGGGATGCGCCGCCTCGAAGGCGGCGATCTCCTCCTCGTGGCGAAGCGTGAGGCCGATGTCGTCGAGGCCCTCGAGCAGGCGCCGGCGATCGAAGGCATCGAAGTCGAAGCCGTACGGCCCGATGGTTTGCGCCTCGAGGTCGACGGTCAGCTCGGCGCCTGAGCCCTCCGCCATGAGCGCCCTGAGGTCGTCCTCCGGGAGCGTGACGGGGAGCAGGCCGATCTTGAGCGAGTTCGTCCGGAAGATGTCGCCGAACGACGGCGCGACGACGACCTCGAAGCCGTAGTCCTGGAGCGCCCACGCCGCGTGCTCGCGGGACGAGCCGCACCCGAAGTTGCGCCCGGTGAGGAGGATGGCCGCTCCCTGAGCTTCGGGCCGGCGCAGCTCGAAGCCGTCGTCCTGCATCCAGTCGTAGAAGAGGAACTCGCCGAAGCCGGTACGCTCGATCCGCTTCAGGAACTGCTTGGGGATGAGCTGGTCGGTGTCGACGTCGGCGCGGTCGAGCACCGCGACGCGCCCGGTCGTGCGGCGAAAGGGCTTCACGCCACCGGCTCCAGGGCGAGCTCCCGGACGTCCACGAAGTGGCCGGCCAGCGCGGTCGCCGCCGCCATGGAGGGGCTGACGAGGTGCGTGCGCCCGCCGCGGCCCTGCCGGCCCTCGAAGTTGCGGTTGGAGGTGGAGGCGCACCGCTCGCCGGGCTGGAGGATGTCGGGGTTCATGCCCAGGCACATCGAGCAGCCGGCGCGCCGCCACTCGAAGCCGGCCGCCTCGAAGACCCGGTCGAGCCCCTCCTCTTCGGCCTGGCGCTTCACCGTCGCCGAGCCGGGCACGACGAGCGCGCGCACGCGCGGGTGAACGCGCATGCCGGCGACGACCGCCGCCGCCTCGCGGAGGTCCTCGATGCGGGCGTTGGTGCACGAGCCGATGAAGACGCGGTCGACCTCGATCTCCTGGATCGGCGTGCCGGGCTCGAGGGCCATGTAGGCGAGCGCGCGCTCGGCCGCATCGCGCTCGGCCGGGTCCTCGAAGTCCGCCGGGTCCGGGACGACGCCGTCCACCGAGACGACCATGCCGGGGTTCGTGCCCCAGCTCACCTGGGGGGCGAGCTCGCGGACGTCGATCTCGACCACCCTGTCGTAGGTCGCGTCCGGGTCGGACGGAAGCGCGCGCCAGCGGTCGAGGGCCCGCTCCCACTCCGCGCCCTGCGGCGCGGCCGGCCGGCCTTCGAGGTAGGCGAAGGTCGTGTCGTCGGGCGCGATCATCCCGGCCCGCGCCCCGGCCTCGATCGACATGTTGCAGATGGTCATGCGCCCAGACATCGGCAGCCCACGGACGACCTCGCCTGCGTACTCGATCACGTGGCCGACGGCGCCCGCGACCCCGATCCGCCCGATCGCACCGAGGATCGCGTCCTTCGCCGTCACGCCGAGCGGGAGCGAGCCCGAGAGCTCGAGCCTCATCGTCTTCGGCCGCCGCTGGGGCAGGGTCTGGGTGGCGAGCACGTGCTCGACCTCCGACGTGCCGATGCCGATGGCGAGCGCGCCGACCGCACCGTGCGTCGAGGTGTGGCTGTCGCCGCAGACGATGGTCAGCCCCGGCTGGGAGAGGCCGAGCTCCGGGCCGATCACGTGGACGATCCCCTCCCGCCCGCTGCCGGTCGCGTAGAGCGGGACGCCGAACTCCTTGCAGTTCCTGTGGAGGGCCTCGAGCTGAGCCGCGGCGAGATCGTCGGCCGGGCGGTCGTCCGTGGGGACGTTGTGGTCCATCGTCGCGAGCGTCAGGTCGGGTCGGCGGACGCGCCGGCCGGCGAGGCGAAGGCCCTCGAACGCCTGCGGCGAGGTGACCTCGTGCACCAGGTGGAGGTCGACGTAGAGCAGGGGCGACTCGCCCTCCGGCTCGGCGACGAGGTGGGAGTCCCAGACGCGGTCGAAGAGCGTCCTGGCCATCCACCTATTGTGGCGATCGCGCGCGCTCCCCGAGAATGCTCCGAACCTTCTCGGCCGAGACGACGTTGCCCTTGCGCTCGAAGAGGTCGAGCGCCCGCTCGTGGAGCGAGGCCGACTCGGCTTCGCGGCCGGCACGCCGAACGATGTCCGCCAGATCGGCGAGGACACGAGCCTGCCGATTGAGGTCGTCCGTCTGCTCTACCGCGTGGAGGGCGTCGCCGGCAAGGGCCTCCGCGGCCGCCAGCTCGCCGCTGCCGGCGATGCTCGTCGCGCGGACCGTGCGCCACGAGATCTGAGCTGCGACGTCCAGCGGCCGCGCCAGCTCCTCGCTCACCCTGGTGAGCTGCTCGGCCTCGTCGTACCGCGCCTGTGCACAGACCGCGCGCGCCAGCTCCGCGGCGACCGTCGAGAGCAGCCCGCGCTCACCCATGGCCTCGAGCGCGTCGTAGCCGCGCCGCAGCTCCCGCTCGGCGGCCGCGGGGTCGTCGGCGAGCATCTCGACGTCGCCGGCGAGGAGCGAGAACCCGGCGACCCAGACCCGGAAGCCGAGCTCGTCCGAGATCGCTCGACCCTGGGGGAGGAGCCGGCGAGCCTCCTCGAAGTTTCCCGACAGCGCATGAAGGCCGGCGAGGCAGACGAGCGCCGTCGACTGCACCACCCGTGCGCCCTGCGCGCGTTCGAGGATCGTCTCCGCCCGGGCCATGGCCTCGGCCACAGGCATGGGCCCGTAGTAGAGGGACATCGGTAGGCGCATGAGCGCACCCGCCGCCTCGCGGTCATCGCCCGCGCGCTGGGCGTGCGCGAGCGCCCGCTCGAGCGCCTGCGCCTGCTCGCTCCAGTGATTCACCATCCACTGAACGTCCGCGATCCGCCGCCAGGCCTTGGCGAGGCCGAGCTCGTCGCCGAGCTCCTCGAGTTCGGGAAGGGCGTCCTCGGCGACCCGGCGCAGCTCCTCGACCCCCTCGCGATCCGTAAGGGCGCGGAGGAACGCCCGCTCCAGAACGGCATGGAGCTCCAGGCGGCGATTGTCCGACGCGGCGCCCGCCTCGATGGCCTCGGTCAGGACAGCGTCCGCCTCGCCGAGCTCTCCGGCCAGGACGAGCGAGGAGCCCAGCGCCCCGAGCAGATCCGCTCGTGCAGGCGCGTCCTCCGGAAGGAGAGCGGCGGCGCGCCCGAGGAGGTTTGCGGCCGCCGAAGCGTCCCCGCGGGCGTGGGCGCGGCGGCCCGCTTCCGCGAGTCGTCTTGCCGCCTGGCCCGCAAGCGCAGCCGATTGCTCGTCGGGGCGACCGAGCTCCGAGCGGTAGCGGTACGCCTGCTCGAGGTGGTAGCCGAGGATCTCCTCGACCTCGACGATGTTGGAGCCGGCCCTCTCCTCGATCAGGCTCGCGAAGCGCTCGTGCAGGCCAGCACGCGCCTCCTTCGGGATCCCGCTGTACGCCGCGTCGCGGATGAGCTGATGGCGGAACCGGTACCCCTCTTCGCCGGGCACGATGGAGCGGTCGGGGCCGATGAAGTCCTTGCGGACGAGAAGCTGCAGGTTCGTCTCGACGGAGTCTCGAGCGCTCTCGGAGGAGAGTCCGACGACGGCGTCGGCCCAGAACCGCTTGCCGACGACGCATGCCCGCTCGATCACCGCGCGCTCGCCGGAGCTGAGCCGGTCGAGGCGCGCAGCGAGCAGGCCCTGGATCGTCGGCGGAATCTCGAGCGGGCCCTCGAGGGATTCCCTTTCCGCCAGCATCGCGACCATCTGCTCGACGTAGAGCGGGTTGCCCTCGGCTGTCTCGGCGATCCGCGTGCGCGTCGCGGGCGGGAGCGTCGTTTCGCCCTGCAAGCGGCCGATGAGGGCGTCGGATTCCGTCGCCGTGAGCGGCCCGAGGAGCAGCGAGGCGGAAGTGAGCTTGCCGCCCCCCCATCGCGGCCGCTTCTCGAGCAGCTCCGGCCGTGCGAGGCAGATGACGAAGACCGGGACCTCGCGCGACCAGTCCGCGATGTGCTCGATCATGTCGAGGAGCGTCGGCTCGGCCCAGTGCAGGTCCTCGAACACCACCACCAACGGACGCTCCTGGGCAAGCGCCTCGAAGAGCTTTCGAACGGCCCAGAACGTCTCCTCGGCCGAGCCTGCTTCGGTCGAGTGCCCGAGCGCGCCGGCGATCCGCTCGGCAATCGCATCGGCGGCCTCCCGGCCCGCCACGAGGCGCGCGATCGCCGGCCGCGGGTCCTCCTCCTCGCCAACGAGGTCGCGGACGATCTCGAAGAGCGGCCAGTACGTGATGCCGTCGCCGTACGGGAGGCAGCGACCGGTCAATACCCGGGCGACGTCCGCAAGAGAAGCCTCGAGCTCCCTCGCGAGCCGCGACTTCCCGATGCCGGCGCCTCCGAGCACCGTGACGAGAGAGGCTCTCGCCTCCCGGGCGACCTGGTCGAAAGCCTGCCGCAGCTGCGCGAGCTCGACCTCGCGACCGACGAGCGGGGAGTCCAGCCCGCGCGCGAGCGCAGGTGCGCCTTCGAAGACCTCGAGCAGGCGCCACGAGCGGACACCGTCCTCCTTGCCCTTGAGGGTGAGCGGCCCGGTCGGCTCGACCCTGACCGCGTCCCGCACCAGCCGGCACGTCGTCTCGCCGATCAGGATCTCGCCGGGCCCGGCCGCCTGCTCGAGACGGGCGGCGACGTTCACCGTGTCGCCGGTGACGAGGGTCTGCCCGTCCGCGGGGTCGCCGGCGACCACCTCGCCCGTGTTCACGCCCGTGCGGAGACGGAGCAGCACGCCTTGCTCCCGCTCGAGCTCCCGGTTGAGCTCGTCGACGGCGTCACGCAGCTCGATCACCGCGCGGACGGCGCGGAGCGCGTCGTCCTCGTGAACCGCGGGGATCCCAAAGACGGCCATGACGGCGTCGCCGATGAACTTCTCCACGGTGCCCCCGTGGCGCTCGAGGGCCCGAGCGGCCGTCTCGAAGTAGCGCGACATGATGCTGCGGACCGCCTCGGGATCGAGCTCCGAGCCGAGCCTCGTCGACTCCGCGACGTCCGAGAAGACGACGGTGACCGTCTTGCGTGTCCGCGAGGGTGATCTCGCTTCTGTCATGCCGGCTCTCTGCGCGGCGCGAGGCAGGCCTCCCGTGGCCCCGTCACCGCAGTTGGGACATGTTCGCTCGAGCCGAGTTTACGGCGCGGGCCCCGGCGGGCGCCGGCCGGCGCTCAGAGGAGGCTGTCCACCCGCTCCGCCGCCCGCTCCATGATCGGATCGCCGTGCCCGACTCCGACGACCTTGGGAGTGAGAGCGGCCATGCGGCGGAGCGACTCTTTCTGCTGGACCGCGTTGAGCCTGAAGGAGTCCCAACCCCCTGCGAACTCGGGCCAGGTCACGATCGCGTCGCCCGAAAGCAGCACACCGTGCTTCTCCGACCAGAACCCAACGTGCCCGGGGGTGTGGCCGGGGGCGTGGAGCACCGCCAGGCCGCCCTCCTCGTGGCCGTCGGTCAGAACGTCGTCCACGGGGCAGGGTGGGTGATCCCCGAGACCGAGTGCGAGCCCGAGCTGGAAGGGGATGTAGGCGCGGAGCGGACGCTTCGGGACGAGTGACACCGGCTGCGCCTTACGGTCTCCCGAGACGATGTCCGCCTCCCACTCGTGCGAGCAGACCTTCGCCCCGGTGAGCTGCCTCAGCTCGGCGGCACCGCACAGGTGAGAGAAGTGCGCGTGGGTCAGCCAGATCCGCTTCAGATCGGTGACCGAGCGGCCCAGCCGGCGGATCGCCGCCAGGACGGCGAAGGGGTGCGTGTCGGCGAGCGCGTCAACCAGCGTCAGCTCCTTCCCGTCCGCGACGAGGAACGCCCGGACGTAGCCACGCGTCTTGTCTCCGATACAGACGATCCCCGGCGCGAGCTCCACGGCGGAAGTCTTCCAGCTTGACGGCCGTCTGGGAAGAGTGTTTCATCGGCCGCGACCATTGGCCCCATGGGAGCCTCGCACCTTCTCATCTCGCTCTCCTCGGCGCTCGACAGGAGGATCGGCTGGGACCGTCTGCCGCGCCCGCTCGGCCTCCTGACGCTGATCGGACTCCGCGACCAGCTCCGCGAGCGCAACCTCCACGACACGGGCCTCGTCAATCCCGCCCCGCCGAACCCGCCGGACCTCGCCGTGCGCACCCTCGATGGCAGCTGGAACGACCTGCATCGGCCCGCGATGGGAAGCCTGAAGACACGTTTCGGCCGCAACGTTCCCCTCGAGCGGGCTTACCCCGAGGGCGAGCCGGACGTTCTCGAGCCGAGCCCGCGCCTCGTCAGCCGCACGCTCCTCGCCCGTGAGCAGTTCATCCCCGCGCGGACGGTCAACCTGCTAGCCGCCGCCTGGATCCAGTTCGAGGTGCACGACTGGCTGAGCCATGACACGGACGCGACGAGCCCGATCCCCGTTCCGCTCGAGGACGACGACGCCTGGCCCGAGCGGCCGATGGAGATCGCCCGCACCGTGCCGGATCCCTCCGCAGGCGTGGACGGTGGTCCCCCGGCGTTCTCTACCCACGACAGCCACTGGTGGGACGGCTCGCAGATCTATGGCCACGACCAGGCCTTCCAGGACGTCGTCCGCACGGGCGCGGGCGGCGCGCTCGACCTCGTCAACGGCCTCCCTCCGGAGACGCTCGACCCCTTCTTCGACCCGCCGGGGCCGCGCGGGAACTTCTGGGTCGGCCTCGCTCTCCTCCACACGCTGTTCATGCGCGAGCACAACGCGATCTGCGAGGCGCTTCGCACAGAGAACAAGAACTGGAGCGACGACCAGCTCTACGACAAGGCCCGCCTCATCAACGCGGCCGTGATGGCGAAGATCCACACGGTCGAGTGGACGCCCGCGATCATCGCCCACCCGACGACCGAATGGGGCATGAACGCCAACTGGTACGGCCTCCTGGGAGAACGCGTTCGAAAGCGGTTCGGGCGCCTCGGACCCAGTGATGTCTGGAGCGGGATCCCGGGCTCGCCGACCAACCACCACGGGGCCCCCTACTCCCTCACGGAGGAGTTCGTGGCGGTCTACCGGATGCACCCGCTGATCCCGGACGAATACGAGTTCCGGTCCACGGCGGACGACGGCTTCCTGAGCGGACGGGACTTCCTGGAGATCGGGCCGCGAGCATGGCGAGCGCCTCTCGCGGAGATCGGGGTTGCCAACGCCCTCTACTCCTTCGGGATCGCCAATCCCGGCGCCATCCAACTCCACAACTACCCCGCTTCTCTCCAGTCGTTCAGGCCCGACGCGGAGGGGCCGCTCGTCGACCTCGCGACGATCGACGTCCTGCGCGACCGCGAGCGCGGCGTCCCACGCTACAACGAGTTCCGCGCCCTCCTGCACCGCAAGCCCGTCTCGTCGTTCGAGGAGCTGACCCGCGACCCCCGTGCGGCGGCCGAGCTGCGCGACGTCTACGGCCACGTCGACAGGATCGACACGATGGTCGGTCTCTACGCGGAGCCGTGCCCGAAGGGATTCGCCTTCAGCGACACCGCGTTCCGCGTATTCCTCCTGATGGCCTCCCGGCGGCTGAAGAGCGACCGCTTCTTCACGACGGCCTACACCCCGGCGGTGTACACGCCGAGAGGCCTCCAGTGGATCGAGGACGCGACGATGTCGAACATCCTCAGCCGGCACTACCGCGAGCTCGAGCCCGCGCTCCGCGGCGTGGACAACGCCTTCAGGCCCTGGCCACGCCTGAGCGGCTGAGCGCTTAGGCCAGCGGGACGATCCGCAGCGTCGGCGTCGGCCTTGGGGCGCCCTCCTCGAAGTCGGGCAGATCCGCGTCCCCAAGTCTCGTCGCCTCGCCGATCAGCACGTCGCTCACTCCCATCGCTCCCAGACACCAGGTCGGCGTCTTCCAGCTCGCCGTCGCACCGGGCAGGGTCGCGCTGCCCGCGACCAGCCACCTCTTGCGCCCGCTCACGACGTCCCAGCCGGCCCGCGCGAGCCGCCGCGGGTACGGACGAGGCGACGTGGCGATCCGGAGGCCGATCCTGAAGGCGAGTCGCGTGTCCTCCTTCGGCTGGAAGAGGTCACGCACGAAGCCCTCTTCAGTGATCTCCCGAATCACCTTCACGAGGCGGCCGAACGCGGCGGGGTCCTGGCGCCGCCCAAATTCGCAGGCCGCGGCGCCCGCGGCCGCGATTGCCCCGGCCGAAGCCCCGCCGACGTTGCGTAGCTGGTATCGCTGCGAGATCTCTCAGAGCGCGCTCGGGTAGACGGCACCGCTTGTCACCCCGCCTCGCATGACGAGATCGCATTCCTCTTCGCGGACAGGACGCTTCGTGCTCTTTTGCTCTCCGATCGCTGGCCTCCTTCGACTGCGGTGCGAGGACGCTACGCCCCGCGCGGAAGTCCGACAAGCAGCTGCCGGGGATGACTCCTGTAGCGTCCGGCACGTGCGCGAGCGGGTACTCACGACCGCGGACCTGAACCGTGCCTTGCTCGCGCGGCAGCTCCTGCTCGAGCGCTCGAAGCTACCGCTGACCAGGGCGCTGGAGCGCGTCGGGGGCATCCAGGCGCAGTACGCACCCTCCTCGTACATTGCCCTCTGGAGCCGGCTCGAGCGGTTCGCCTTGAGCGACCTGAACCGCGCGCTCGAGCGACGCCGAGTCGTACAGGGGACGCTCCTGCGCTCGACGATCCATCTGGTTTCTGCCTCGGACTACTGGCCGTTCGCCGTCGGCAGCCGGTCGGGGCGGCGCGATTCCTGGCTCCGCTTCGAGAAGAAGCGCCTCGGGCCCGTCGACATGGACGAGCGCGCCGCGCTCGTCCGCTCAGCGCTCGCCGGCCGGGTCCTCCATCGCGACAAGCTTCTCGAGCTCCTTCGGGAGCATGACCCGACCGGCGGGACGCTGGCCTGGAACGCGCTCAGCGCGTGGATCGACCTCGTGCGCGCGCCGCCCTCGGGCACCTGGGAGCGGCGCCGGGCCGACCTCTACGCGCTCGCCGAGGATTGGCTCGGCCCACCGGACGTGACGCACGAGCTCAGCGTCGAGCTCCTGCTGCGCCGCTACCTCGGCGGCTTCGGGCCGGCGCGCCTCGCGGACGTTGCCAGCTGGGCCGGCCTGCCGGTCGGCGAGCTGCAGCCCGTGGCGGAGCGCGTGCGCCTGCGCCGCTTCCGCGACGAGGAGGGGCGCGAGCTCCTCGACCTCGCGCGTGCCCCGCTCCCCGGGGGCGAGGCTCCGGCGCCCGTTCGCTTCCTGCCCACGTGGGACGCGACGCTCCTCGCCCACGCGAGGCGGACGCAGATCCTTCCGGAGCGTTTTCGGTCGCTCGTCTTCGACACGAAGACGCCCCACTCCACGCCGACGTTTCTCGTCGACGGCGCTGTCGCCGGCACGTGGGACGTCGAGCGCAGCCGGAAGGAGGCGACGATCACGCTCGAGCCGTTCGAGCGGCTGCCGGCGGGAGCGCGACGCGAGCTGCGCGAGGAGGCCGAGCGCCTGGTGCGGGTCATGGAGCCGGACGCCGAGTCGCACGTGGTCGCAGGCGCTGGGTAAGAGCCGGCTCACGTCCGCCGTCGCAGATTGGGATAGCGTCCGCTCGAATGTCCGTCCTCGAGCGCGACGATGCGCCGCCCGTGCGCGTGATCGAGATCAACGAGCCCGCCGTCAGGCTCGACGCCG
>JAIBJN010000069.1 GCA_020029595.1 Actinomycetota bacterium
ATCACGGCGTCGGCGTCCTTCCATTGTGCTCGGCGTCGGCGAGCGCCGCCTCGAGGGCGGCGAGCTTGCGGAGACACTCGTCGTGCTCGGCGGCCGGGTCCGAGTCGGCCACGATGCCCGCGCCCGCCTGGAGCCGCGCGACTCCGTCGGCCAGGATCACGGTGCGGATCGCGATGCACGTGTCCAGCGACCCGTCCGGGAGCGCATAGCCGACCGCGCCCGCGTAGGGGCCGCGCCGGTAGCCCTCCAGCTCCGAGATGATCTGCATCGCCCGCACCTTGGGCGCGCCGGAGACGGTCCCCGCGGGGAAGCACGCCCGCAGGAGATCGAACGCCGTGCGGCCGGAGGCGACCTCGCCCGCGACCTCCGAGACGAGATGGGTGACGTGGGAGTACCGCTCGGGCTCGAGGAAGCGGACGACGCGCACCGTCCCGGCCGTGCAGACCCGCGAGAGGTCGTTGCGCCCCAGGTCGACGAGCATGACGTGCTCGGCGCGGTCCTTCTCCGAGGCGAGCAGGTGCTCGGCGTCGCCCTCGCCCGGCGTCGTCGTGCCGGCGATCGGGTTGAGCGACGCACGCGTGCCCTCGAGCTTGACGAGGGTCTCCGGGGAGGAGCCGACGAGCGAGATCCCGTCGAGCTCGAGGAGAAAGTGGTACGGAGAAGGGTTGATGCGGCGGAGCGAGCGGTAGAGCGCGAGCGCAGAGACGTCCGTCGTCCGCTCCGTCCGCTGGGAGAGGACGATCTGGAAGGCGTCGCCGGTGCGGATGTGCTCCTTCGCCCGCCGTACCGCTGCCTCGTAGTCCTCGCGCGCAGGCAATCGGCGCGTCGGCCCGCCCGAGACCGCGGAGGCCTGCTCTCGGACGACCGGCGCTCCCAGCCGGGCAGAGACCTCCGCCGGGTTGCCCGCCAGCACTTCGGCGACGCTGGCGGCGTGGTCGAAACGGACGAGCGTGGAGGCGACGACGAAGCGGCTCTCCGGCAGGCCGGGGCCTGCGTCCGGCAGCTGCACGGTCGGCTCGAGCCTCGCGACGTGGTCGTAGCCCAGGTAGCCCACGACGGGGCGTCCTGAGGCAACCTCCCGCTCTGCCTCGTCGAGGGCGACGAGGCGCTCGCCCGTCCCGACGAGGCTGTGGCGGCCCAGACGTCCTTTCTCGACGGACTCGAGCAGAAAGCCGGCGTGGGCCCCCGAGCGCAGGCGGAGGTAGGCCCCGAGGGGGGTGATCAGGTCGGCGTGGATGTCGGACGCGGTCGTCACGGCAAAACGAAAAGACCCTCCTGGCGGGGGTCTACGAGCAGAGCGGCTGGTCGAAGCCTCTGGGCTAGGCGACGCTCCCGCTCCGCTCGCGGCGCCAGGCCCACCAGGTGCGGACGGGAGTGGTCATCTGCGTGGAGCGTAGGCGACCCCGGCGGGGTGCGTCAAGCGCCGACTCCAGGCGTCCGCCTTTCCGCCGATAATGGCGGCGATGGAGCCGCACCCCATCCGCCTCGTCGTCCACGACGACCTCGAGCGCTCGCGGCTGACGGTCTTCTTCCGGCTCCTGCTCGCGATTCCACACCTCATCTGGCTCTCGCTCTGGTCGTTCATCGCGCTCCTGTTCATCGCGCCGATCACCTGGATCGCGACGCTCGTCTCGGGGAAGGCGCCCCAGTCCCTGTGGGACTTCTATTGCTCCTTGGTTCGCTACGCGACGCATGTCTACGCCTACGTCCTGCTCGCCGCGGATCCGTTCCCGGGCTTCACCGGCAAGGCCGGCAGCTACCCGATCGACCTCGAGATCGACCCGCCCGGGCGCCAGAACCGCTGGAAGACGGCCTTTCGGATCGTCCTCGCGCTGCCCGCGCTCCTGCTCACGAGCGTTCTGTTCGGCGGCCAGGGGGGAGGAGGAGGCAGCAGCGGCGGAACGAGCCAGAGCGCCGGCGAGGAGTTCGGCTACTACCTGAGCGCGCCGGGCGTCACGTTCGCAGTGGCCGTTCTCGCCTGGTTCGCGTGCATGGTGCGGGCGCGGATGCCGAACGGCTTCCGCGACCTGCTCGCCTACGCGCTTCGCTACGGCGCCCAGACGTGGGGGTACCTGCTCTTCCTCACCGACCGCTATCCGGACTCCGACCCGCGCGAGCCGGCGCCGACTCCGCCGCCCTACCGGCCGGTGGCGCTCACCTCGGAGGAGGACGACCTGCGTCGCAGCCGGCTCACCGTCTTCTTCCGGCTGTTGCTCGCGATCCCGCACCTGATCTGGCTCTTCCTCTGGACGATCGCCGCGTTCTTCGCGCTCGTCGCCGGCTGGTTCGCCGCGCTCGCTCTCGGGCGGCTCCCGAACGCGCTCCACCGATTCCTCGCCGCGTATCTGCGCTACTCGACCCACGTGTTCGCGTTTCTCTACCTCGTCTCCAACCCGTTCCCCGGCTTCGCCGGCACGGCGGGGAGCTACCCGGTCGACGTCCGCATCGACCCGCCCGAGCGGCAGAGTCGCTGGACCGTCCTCTTTCGCCTCCTGCTCGGGTTCCCGGCCTTCGTCGTCGACTCGGCGCTGACCGGTGCGCTGGGGGTGGCGGCGTTCCTCGGCTGGTTCGCCGCCCTCGTCACCGGTCGCATGCCGAGGGGACTGCGTGGGCTCGGAGCCTACGCGCTCGGGTACACGGCTCAGACCTACGGCTACGCCTCCCTCCTCACCGCCCGGTATCCGTACAGCGGCCCCCCGGGCATCGACGTCGAGGCTCCGCCGGAGGAGGAGCCTGAACCCGCATGGCCCGGCGTGTCGCCCTCGCCCTCGCTGCACTGGTAGCGGCCCTCGCCGCGGGGTGGGCGATCGGCGCCTGGTGGCTCTGGCAGACGCAGGTCCCCTCCGGGCTGCGCCTGCCCGAGGTCGCCGCCACTGACGTGCTTTCCGCGGCCGAGCTCGACGAGGCCCGGGACTACGAGCGCTTCCTCCGCTTCAGCTTTCTCGGCTCGCTGGTCGTGCTCCTCGTCGTCTTCGGGCTCTACGCGCGCTACGGCGCCCGCTTCGTCCGCGAGTCGGCTGCAGGCCGCATCGGCACCGGGATGCTGCTGGGGATGCTCGGCTTCGCCATCCTCTGGCTCGTCCAGGTCCCGTTCGGGCTCCTCGATCTCTGGTGGGAGCGGCGCCACGACGTCTCGGAGTTGGGCTACGGCGAATGGCTCGTCCTCAACTGGTTCGCTCTCGGGGGCGAGTTCGTCTTCGTCTGCCTCGCGCTCCTGATCGTCATGGGCCTCGCCGGGCCCCTGCGCAACTGGTGGTGGATCCCCGGCGCCGCCGTCTTCGTCGGGCTCGCCACGCTCTTCACGTTCATCTCGCCCTACCTGATCCCCGCCCAGGTCGACGCCCCGCCGGCGCTCGTCGCCGAGGCCGACAGGCTGGCGGAGGAGCAAGGGCTCCCAGACATCCCCGTGCGGGTGCAGGAGGTGGACGCGTACGAGGCCCCGAACGCGGCCGCCACGGGCCTCGGGCCGACCCGACGGATCATCCTCTGGAACACGCTCGTGGACACCTTCGACGGGGACGAGGTTCGCGTCGTCCTCGCGCACGAGCTCGGCCACCACTCGAGCAACCACCTTTGGAAGAGCATCGCCTGGTACGCGCTCTTCGCCGTGCCGGGCGCGTTTCTCATCGCTTGGGCCACGCGCGGGCGCGGGGGCATGCGCGAGCCGACCGCGGTGCCGCTCGCGCTGCTCGTTCTCGTCCTCCTCCAGGTCCTCGCACTTCCGGCCCAGAACGCGATCACGCGGCACATGGAGGCAGAGGCCGACTGGGTGGCGCTCGAGACGACCGAGGACCCGGAGGCCGCGAGCCGACTCTTCACCGACTTCTCATCCGCGGCCCTGCTCGACCCGAGCCCGCCCACGTGGTCCTACCTCCTCGTGGAGACGCACCCGTCGATCGCCGAGCGGATAGGCATGGCCGAGGCCTGGCGCGAGCGCGGGGGACGCTGAGCGGCCGTTGCTAGGCTGACTCCGTGGCCAGTTCCGTCATCGTCTCCGCCGTTCGCACGCCGTTCGGGAAGCTCGGCGGTGGCCTGCGCGACTACGAGGCGCCCCGGCTCGGCGCCGTCGCGATCCGCGCGGCGCTGGACCGGGTCGACGTCCCGGACGAGAGCGTCGACTACGTGATCATGGGTGAGGTGCTCCAGGGCGGCGCCGGGATGGCGCCGGCCCGCCAGGCCTCGCTGGGAGCAGGCCTCCCCAGGGAGGTTCCGGCCGACACGGTCAACAAAGTCTGCGCCTCGAGCATCCGCGCGGTCGAGATCGCCGACCAGATGATCCGCGCGGGCGACGCAAGCGTCGTCGTCGCCGGCGGGATGGAGTCGATGTCGAACGCGCCCTACGTCCTCAAGAAGGCGCGCTTCGGCTACCGCCTCGGCGACGGGGCGGTCATCGACCTGATGCTCCACGACGGTCTCGTCTCGCCCTTCGACGGGAAGCACATGGTCGAGCAGGCGTCCTTCGTCTCCCGCGAGCTCGGCATCACCCGCGAGGAGCAGGATGCCTGGGCGCTTCGCTCCCACGAGCGGGCGATCGCGGCAATCGACGAGGGCCGCTTCGCCGAGGAGATCGTCGCCGTGGACGGCGTCGAGGTGGACGAGGCGCCGCGTCGCGACACGTCCCTCGAGAAGCTCGCGAGCCTGAAGCCGGTCTTCGATCCGGAAGGGACGACCACGGCCGGGAACGCGCCCGGGGTGAATGACGGTGCCGCGGCGCTCGTCCTCACGAGCGACGAGCTCGCCCGCGAGCGGGGGCTCGAGGTCCTGGCGACGATCGTCTCGCAGGCCTGGGTCGCAGACGAGCAGGCCTACCTCGCCCGCACCCCGGCGAAGGCCGGCGCCCGCGCGCTCGAGCGGGCGGGAAAGACGATCGACGACGTCGAGCGGATCGAGATCAACGAGGCCTTCGCCTCCGTCACCGTCAACTCCCTGAGGATGCTCGGCGCCGACCCCGAGAAGGCGAACGTGAACGGCGGCGCGGTCGCGCTCGGCCACCCGGTCGGCGCCTCGGGCGCGCGCATCCTGGGGACGATGGTCTACGAGCTCCGCCGCAACGGTGGGGGCCTCGGACTCGCGGCGATCTGCTCGGGCGGCGGCCAGGGCGACGCGATCCTGGTCGAGGTCTAGGAACGCTCCTCCGGCGCTGAACGCCTAGACTCCGCCGCCGTGAGGTTCGAGCGCGTGCTCGTCGTCGGCGCGGGGCAGATGGGGGGCGGGATCGCCCAGGTGCTGGCCGCCTCCGGCCGGCGGGTGCTCCTCCACGACGCGGCTCCGGGAGCCGTCGAGCAGGGCGTCGCCACGATGCGGAAAAGTCTCGAGAAGCTCGCCGCCAGGGGCGCGCCTCACGACCCTGACGAGGTACTGGGCCGCGTCGAACCGGTGGATGATCTCGCGGAGGCGGACCTGCTGGTCGAGGCCGTGGTCGAGGACGCGGAGGTCAAGCAGGAGATCTTCCGCCGCGCCGACGCCGTCCTCCCGCCCGAGGCCGTGCTCGCGTCCAACACCTCGTCGATCCCGATCGCCTCTCTGGCCGACGTCACCAGTCGGCCCGAGCGGGTGATCGGCATGCACTTCTTCAACCCGGTGCCCGTGATGACGCTCGTCGAGGTCGTCCGCGCCCCCGGGACGTCCGACGAGACCGTGCGGGAGATCGTCGAGCTCTCGCACGAGCTGGGCAAGACCCCGGCGGAGGCGAACGACCTCCCGGGCTTCGTCTCCAACCGGATCCTGATGCCGTTCCTGAACGAGGCCGCGTACGCTCTCCAGGACGGGGTGGCCGAGGCGGAGGCGATCGACACGATCGCGCGGCTCGGCTTCAACCACCCGATGGGCCCGCTCGCGCTCGCCGACCTGATCGGGCTCGACACGTGCGTCTCGATCATGGAGGTCCTGCGCGACGGGCTGGGCGATCCGAAGTACGACCCGTGCCCGCTCCTCCGCGAGCACGTCGCCGCCGGGCGCCTCGGGCGCAAGGCAGGCCGCGGCTTCTACGATTACGCTTGAGGCGGCAGTCACATGTTTTCGGATCTCCCTCTAAAGGGGTAGGTCCAGAAAACCGATGGAGCTCGTGACAACGAAGTACGGGAGCCGCCAGTGCGCCTGCTGATCGTTGACGACGACGCCGCGCTTCGCGCCCTTCTCCGCACGACGTTCGAGGTCGTGGACGTGGAGGTGGACGAGGCCGGGAGCGCGGAGACGGCGTTCGAAGCCGTGAGGCTTCGCCGGCCGGACGCGATCGTTCTCGACGTCCGTCTCCCGGAGCTGAGCGGGCTCGACCTCTGCCGGCGGGTCAAGGCGGAGAAGGCAACGGCGGACATTGCCATCGTGCTCCTTTCCGGGTCGACGGACGACACCGACGCGGCGCTCGCCTCGGGCGCCGACGCCTTCCTGCGCAAGCCGTTCAGCCCGCTCGAGCTCCTCGACGTCGTCGAGCGGCTGACGGGAGGCCTCGAGGCCGTCCCGCCGCCCGCGGCGGACCGGGGCCGGCCGGGAGAGGAGCAGCAGCTCCTCCTCTACGCGCGCGACCTTCGCCACCTGCTCGAGATCGAGCGCGGCCAGCGCATCCTGCTCCAGAACGCGTACAAGGAGACCGTCGCGGCGCTCGCGAGCGCCCTCGAATCGAAGGACACCGGGACGCGCGCACACTCGCAGCGCGTGCAGCGTTATGCGCTCGAGCTCGCCCGCTCCGTCGGCTCCGACCTCGTCGACGACCCGAGCGCCGAGTACGGCTTCCTGCTCCACGACGTCGGCAAGATCGGGATTCCCGACCGGATCCTCCAGAAGCCCGGCCCGCTCAACGAGGGAGAGGCGCGGCTCATGAAGACACACACGCTGCTCGGCGAGCAGATGCTCGGAGGCGTCGCCTTCCTCCAGGGCGAGGGCCTCAGGATCGTGCGCTCCCACCATGAGCGCTGGGACGGAAGCGGCTACCCGGACGGGATTGCCGGGCCGGACATTCCGCTCGCGGCACGGATCTTCGCCGTCGCCGACGCCCTCGACGCGATGACGAGTGACCGGCCCTACCGGCCCTCGCTCTCGTGGGAGAAGGCCGGACGGGAGATCGTCGGCCAGGCGGAGGGGCAGTTCGACCCGGCCGTCGTCGGTGCCTTCGTCGAGCGCGAGGCCGGCCTGCGCGCCGTTCGCACCGAGTTCGCCGCGTAGGTCAACAGGGTCGTCCCTCGTTCGGGGTGTGAACCGGCGGCGCCGGGACGCCGATTCCTTGCTCATGCGCAGAGCGGCGCTCGTCCTCGTACTCCTGGTGGCCGCCTTCCCGCTCGGCTGCGCGGGTGCCGAGGGGCAGCAGGCGCAGGACCTCCTCGCCCAGTCGGACCAGGCGCTCGCCCAGGTCGACTCGTTCCGTTTCGCGGGCAGGCTCTGGATGGAGACGCCGGTGGGCAACTTCACGTTCGTCATGCGCGGCGGCGGAAACTCGCAGAAGGGCGGCTCCTCTTTCGTGACCATGCAGGCCGAAGGCGTGCCCGAGTTTCCGGAGGTCACTGTCGTCACGCGCGGCGAGACCGCCTGGGTGCAGGCGGGGCAAGGGTGGCAGCGGATGCCGGTTCCGCCCGGCCAGCCGACCGGGATCGAGCAGTTCGACTTCACGCAGTACGTGAAGGACGTCGACGTCGACGAGGGCCACTCCGCCGGCGGCGAGCCGGCCGTGAAGGTGACGGGAGTCTTCAACACCGGCGGCCTCGTCGAAGGAGTCTTCAGCCAGCTCGGGTCGGCCGCCGGCGGGGCCGTTCCCGACCTCTCGGAGAGCCTCGGCGACACGCGGGTCGTCATCTACATCTCGGAGGTCAGCCATCTCCCGCTCCGCACGCTCGTGGACCTCACCGTCGAGGTCGCGGGGGAGAAGGCCGAGCTGCATCTCGACTTCGCGATCACCGACGTGAATGAGCCGGTGAAGATCCCGGGCCCGGGCGCCTAGTAGGGCCCCCGCGGGCCGCGTCTCTATACTCGCCGCGTGCCACGCCGGGACGAGCCCGTACGGCTGACGCGGATCTACACCCGAGCCGGGGACGCGGGGGAGACGAGCCTCGGCGACGGAAGCCGCGTGCCGAAGACCGACGTTCGCATCGAGGCCTACGGGACGGTCGACGAGCTCAACTCGTTCATCGGCCTTGCGCTCGCCGGCGACCTCCCGGTGGAGTTCCGGCCGTGGCTCGAGCAGGTCCAGAACGACCTCTTCGACCTCGGCGCCGACCTCGCAGTCCCGCTCGAGGACGACCGCCGCGAGCGCCTGCGCGTGACGAGCGGCCAGGTCGAGCGGCTCGAGGAGCTCTGCGACCTCGTGAACGCGCGGCTCGAACCGCTCCGAAGCTTCGTGCTCCCCGGCGGCAAGGAGGCCGCGGCCCGGCTCCACGTCGCCAGGGCGGTGTGCAGGCGCGCGGAGCGCCTCGCGGTCGCGCTGGCCGCGGAGCAGAGCGCGAACCCCGTCGCGCTGGCCTATCTCAACCGGCTCTCGGACCTCCTCTTCATCCTCGCCCGGGCGGCGAACGCCGGCCAGCCGGAGCTCCTGTGGAGGCCCGGCAGCGGCTCGTAGCAGGCGCGGAGTAGCGCGACGACTCTCGAGCTTCTCGTGGCCTTCGCCGGCTCGTTCCTCGCCGGCTTTCTCGGATCCGTCGTCGGCCTCGTGCTCGGGAGCCTGCGACTGCCCGCGGTGCTGCTCGCGTCGGGAAACCCGGCCGCCGCCGCCGGGACCAACATCGCGGTGAGCGCGGCCGCGGCGCTCTCTGGCGGCCTCGCGCACGCGCGCGCCGGGCGGGTCAGCTGGCGCATCGTCGCGTGGATGACGCCTCCGTCGGTGGCCGGCGCCTTCGTGGGCGGGTACTTCGCGCACGCGGTGCCGGCGCGCGCGCTCCTCGCGTCCATCGCGGTCGTGCTCGCCTGGAACGGCCTCGACCTCCTCTTCGAGCTGAGAGCGGCGCCCGAGTCACGGCGTCCGCGACTGGCGGCCACGGTCTCGGGCGGGCTGATCGGGCTCCTCGGCGGCGCGGTTGGGCTGATCCTGGGGACCCTCCGACTGCCGGCGCTCCTCCGTAGCGTCGGGCTCCCGGCGCACACGGCCGTCGGCACGAACCTCGTCGTCGGCTTCTTCCTGGGTGCAGCGGGCTTCGCCGCCCACCTCGTCCGCCTCGAGGTCGAGTGGCTGGTCCTGGCCGTCAGCCTCGCCGGGGCGGTTCCCGGGTCGTGGCTCGGTGCCCGCTACAGCGGTCGGCTCCCCGAGAGGACGCTCCGCCGGCTGATCGGCGGCGCGCTCCTCGTCGTCGCCGCGGCGATCGCCGTGGCTGCGGCGGTCTCCTAAGGGAGGCGCAGGAGGCGGCGCAGGGCCCGGCCGCCGCTTCGGAGCATCCGCGCGTCCCAGAGGAGCATCTGGTCGCCGCCCTCGCCCGTCAGCGCCCGGGCCGGGCGACGCGCCCGCAGGCCGGCGGCGACCGCGATCGAGAAGGCTGCCACCAGGAGTCCGAACCCCAGCTCCCGCCTGAGATCCGAGAGGCCGACGAGCTGCGAGCCAACGAGCGGAAGGACGCGCCCGCCCTTCGGCTCCACGGCCTCCGCGACCGTCGTCGTGGGGGACGTGGCCGGCGGCGTTGCAGCGGAAGGAGGCGGAGTCGGCGCGGGGGGCGGGGTCGGTGCAGGGGGCGGTGTCGTCGTGCCCGGGAAGGGAGGCGGAGGAGTGGGGATCGGCCGGCTCGAGGCGCCCGTCCCGCTGGAGGCGGTCAGGCCGATCTTCGTGCCGACGAGCCTGAGGCCGCTCGCGGCACCCGCGATGACCTTGCCCTTGGCAACGCTTGCCGAGCTCTTGTACTTCACCTTGCCGATCTTGAAGCTGCGCTTCTTGAGCGCCGACTTGGCCGCGGCGAGCGTCAGCTTCGAGACCTTGGGGACGACCTTGAGCGCCTTGGTCTTCGGGCCGACGTTGCCGGCCTCGTCCACCGCGGCCACCTGGAACGAACGCTTGTCCGTCAGCTTGAACTTGCCCATCGCGGCGGAGCGCGCGGTGCCGTCCACCGTCTTCACAACGGCGCCGTTGGCGTAGATCCGATAGGCCGAGACGAGGCCGGAGTTGTCGGTCGACGCCGTCCACGAGAGCGAGAAGTTCTTGCCCGAGACGGTGCCCTTGAAGCCGCCCGGGACCGTCGGTGCCTGCAGGTCCTCGAGGAGCGTGAAGAGGGAGAGATGGCGTGTGAGGATGCGGACGTTCAGGCCGTCGAAGGCGAAGCCGTCGTTCCAGGAGGCGGGCAGCCCGCTGCCGGGGACGGCCGCGAGCGGCCGCCACACGCCGCCCTCGAACGTGGCGGGGATGACGTGCTCGAGCGTGTTGTCGACCTCGACCTGGAGCGGGAGCGAGAAGGTCGTCACGGAGGTGCCGGCAAGCGCCCAGTACGCCGTCACGTCGAGGACCTCGCTGGCCGGCTGGAAGCCGCCCGAGCCACCGGAGGCGGGCTGCGGGTCGATGCGGAGGACGAGCCAGTCGCCCGCGGGCGCGCCCGTCCAGGCGCCGGCCGGGACGGTCGCCGTCGTCGTGTCGCTCGCCGAGCGGAGGGACATGTCCGTCGCGGACTCGGAGTTCTTCTCCACGTACGGGTAGTCCGCCGCCGCGCCCGACCATACGGTGAAGTGAACGCGGATCGGCTGCCGGTTCCCGGCGAGATCCTCGAGCTCGCCCGCGAGCAGGTGAGGGCCACTGCCGAAGGACTGCGTATAGGTGATGGTGTTGCCGGAGACGCTCGGGGCCGGGGCGGACGCGCCGTCGATCTGGGCGCCGGCGATGCCGGCCAAGTCCTCTCCCGCGACGACCTGGAGCGCGCCGGCAGAGGCGATCGTGGAGCCGTCCGCCGGAGTCGAGGAGGTGAGGCTCGGCTTCGTGTTGTCGACACGGCGGTCCGTGACCGCCGCCGACGTCGCCGAGTTGCCCGCGTTGTCGGTCACCGTGACGCGGAGGTCGTAGAGGCCGTCGGCCACGCTTGTCGTGTTCCAGGAGGCTGGAACGGAGGTCCACGTGCCTCCGCCGGCCGGAGAGCGCTCGAACGAGACGCTCGCCACGCCGGAGCCCGCGTCGGTCGCGTTCGCCGTGAGCGAGACCGTGCCGCGCAGGTAGGCGCCCGGGTCGTTCATCGTCGCGCCCGGCGCTGTGTTGTCGACCATGCGATCCTCGACGACGGCCGACGGGCTCGAGTTCCCAGCGTTGTCGGTGACGACGACTCGGAGGTCGTAGAGGCCGTCCGCGACGCCGGCCGTGTCCCAGTTGACGCTGTAGGGATCGGTCGTGTCGAGGCCGAGCGACGTCCACGACCCTGCGTTCGCCGGGGAGAACTGGAAGTCGACGCTCTGCACGCCCGCGCCCGTGTCGCTCGGCGACGCCGTCAGGGCGACCGTGCCGCGCAGGTACTGGCCCGGATCGGCCAGCCCGCCGCCGGGCGGCGTCGCGTCGATCGTCCAGGTGTGCGCCGCCGGCGTCGCATCCGTGTTGCCGGCCGCGTCGGTCGCGCGCACGGAGAACGTGTGGCTGCCGTCGGCGAGGCCGGCGTAACCCTGCGGGCTCGCACAGGCCGTCCAGGCGCCGCCGTCGAGCCGGCACTCGAAGGTCGAGCCGGGCTCGCTCGAGGAGAATTCGAAGGTCGGCGCCGGGCTCCCGCTCGGGTCACCCGGGGCGACGTCGATCGTCGTCTGCGGTGCGATCGTGTCGACCGTCCAGGAGAACGTGGCCGGGGTCGGGTCGACGTTCCCGGCCGCGTCGGTTGCGCGCGCGGAGAACGTATGGTTGCCCTCGGAGAGACCGGTGTAGGAGTCCGGGCTCGCGCAGGCCGTCCAGGCGCCCCCGTCGAGGCGGCACTCGAAGGCGGCGCCCGGCTCGCTCGCGCTGAAGTCGAAGCTCGCGTCCGCGCTCGCGCTCGGGTCGGAGGGGGCGGAGTCGATCGTCGTCGCCGGCACCGTGCGATCGATCGTCACGTCGACGATGTCCGCGCCCGTGTTGGAGGCGGCGTCGGTGGCGACGGCCCGGAGGGCGCGGTTGCCGTCTGCGTCGAGCGGCCAGGAGGCCTCGTACGGAGCGGTCGCATCGGTGCCGAGAGAGACCCAGGAGCCGGTCGCGCACGCGGGCGAGGCGTCCGAGCAGCGGAAGAGCTCGACGCTCGTGACGTCGGTGTCCGGGGTCGCGGCCCGCACGGTGTACGGGTCGGCATCGGACGCATTCACGAAGCCGCCCGGCTGCGTGATCGAGACCGAGGGCGCGCCCGCATCGACGACCCACGTGTAGGCCTCCGGAGTCGTCTCCTGGTTCCCGGCCGCGTCGGTGGCGCGCACCTCGAAGGTATGGCTGCCGTCGGCGAGCGGGCCGACCGTCGAGGGGCTCGTGCAGGCCGCCCAGGCGCCGCCGTCGAGGCGGCACTGGAAGGTCGAGCCGCCCTCGTTCGCGGAGAACTCGAACGTCGGCGTCGTGTCGTTGGTCGGGTCGGCGGGGACGACCGTGAAGGACGAGTCGGGCGGAGTCGTGTCGACCGTCCAGGTGTACGAGGCCGGCGTCGGATCCGTGTTGCCCGCCGCGTCCGTCGCGCGCACGGAGAACGTGTGGCTGCCGTCGGCCAGGAGCCCGACGGTCTCGGGGCTCGTGCAGGCCGCCCAGCTCCCGCCGTCGAGCCTGCACTCGAAGGTCGAGCCGGGCTCGCTGGAGGAGAACTCGAACGACGGCGCTTCGTCAGGGGACGGGTCGGCCGGGACGACGTCGAGCGTGGTGTTCGGCGCCGCGGTGTCCACCGTCCACGC
>JAIBJN010000118.1 GCA_020029595.1 Actinomycetota bacterium
TGATGGCGAGCCCCTACGCGTCCAGGCCGAGGACGCGTCCGTCGAGTCGCTCCTCATCGCGGAGGGGACGGATCGCATCGTCTCGCTGGACGCGGACACCGTCATCACCGGGCTCGAGCGCCACGGCATCCCGTACGTGCGCGCGGGAGACGAGTTCACGCTCGCTGTGCGCGTCTGCGACGGCAAGGAGTCGGAACCCGGCCTGGTCGGCCTGCGACTGCTCGTCGCCGACCGCCTGAGCCCTTAGATCACGCCTTCGGGCGGATTCGGCGGCGTCGCGGGGACCGGCGGCGGCGTCAGGATCCTCGTCCGCGGGAGGTCGAGCTGGAGCTGGTTTGCGTCGTTCGAGAGCAGGCTGACCTGCGGCGGCGGGGACGAAGGCGCCGGCTGGCCAGGGCCTTCGAGGAGAGACCCGACCAGGGCGCCGAGGGCGAGTGCGGCCGCGGCCACGACGGCCGTGCGCCGGCGCTCGAGCGTGAAGCGGGCCGCACGGCGGGCGGGGATCGTCACGCGGCGCGCAGGCCTCTCGACCGGCGCCAGGCGGAGGACGTCGGTGGCCCACCGAACGTCCTCCTCGAACGCGCGGCAATCCTCGCAGGCCTCGAGGTGCCGCTCGAGAAGCTCCTCTTCGAGCGGCGAGATCTCGTCGTCGAGGCGAAGCGACGCCCACTCACGGGCACAGTCGCAAAAGCCGCCCACCATCAGCGGGTCTCTGCCAGCCATACCTCCTCTGACGATAGCGAACGGAGGAGGTTAGATCCCCGTGATTCGGTCGAGCCGCAAGCGGGCCCGCTCGGCCTTGCGTTCGCGCTGTCGACGCGGGTCTGGGACTGGCACCGCGGTGAAGAGGGCCTTTGTGTACTCGTCCTTCGGGTTCAGGTACACCTGCTCGGCCGGGCCGACCTCGACGAGCTTGCCCTGGTTCATGACGGCGATGTCGTCCGCCATCGTCCGGACGACGGCGAGGTCGTGCGAGATGAAGAGGTACGTGAGCCCGAAGTCTCGCTGGAGGTCCTTGAGGAGGTTGAGGATCTGCGCCTGAATGGAGACGTCGAGCGCCGAGACGGGCTCGTCGCAGACGATCAGCTTGGGGTTGAGGGCGAGCGCCCGCGCGATCCCGATGCGCTGGCGCTGGCCTCCCGAGAACTCGTGCGGGTACCGGTTCGTGAAGTTCGGGTTGAAGCCGACGACCTCGAGCAGACGGCGAACCGTCTCCTTCCGGCCCTTGCGGGTGCCGATCCCGTGCACCTCGAGCGGCTCGGCGACGATGCCCCCGACCGTCATGCGCGGATCGAGCGAGGAGTACGGGTCCTGAAACACGATCTGCATGTTCTGGCGCATCTTCCGGAGCGCCTCACCCTTGAGCCCGGTCATCTCCGTGTCGTTGAAGCGAATCGAGCCTCCGGTCGGCCGCAGGAGCTGGAGGACGCAGTAGCCCGTCGTCGACTTCCCGGATCCCGACTCGCCCACGAGACCGAGCGTCTTACCCTCTTGGATCACAAACGAGACGCCGTCGACCGCCTTCACGTAGCCGACGGTCTTCTCCCAGAGGAGTCCTTTCCGGACCGGGAAGTACTTGGTGAGGTCCGTGACGGTGAGCAGCGCCCCGTCCCGGCTCGCTCCGTTCCCGGCCGTCTCGCTCACGTCGTCACCACCTCGCGCGTGCGGCCGCGCTGGCTGGCGGGGTGGGCGCTTCGCACCCAGTGGCCGGTGCGCACCTCGCGGAGCTCCTGCACCTCGCTGGCGCAGGAGTCCTGCTCCCGGTAGGGGCAGCGCGCGGCGAAGCGGCACGTCTCGGGCGGGTCGACGAGGTCGGGCGGGCGGCCGGGGATGGCGGTCAGCCGGCCCTCTCGGATGCCTTCGCCCTCGAGCTGGGGCAGCGCGCCGAGGAGCGCCTCCGTGTACGGATGCTCGGGATTCTCGAAGAGGTCGAGCGCGGAGGCCTGCTCGACGATCTGCCCGGCGTACATGACGGCGACGTCGTCGGCGGCCTCGGCGACGACGCCCATGTCGTGCGTGATGATGATCATCGCCATCTCGTGCTCCTCGCGCAGGCGCTCGAGCAGGTCGAGGATCTGGGCTTGGATCGTCACGTCCAGCGCGGTCGTCGGCTCGTCGGCGATGAGCAGCTTCGGGTTGCAGGAGAGCGCGATGGCGATCATCACGCGCTGGCGCATGCCGCCGGAGAACTGGTGGGGGTAGTCGTCGAGACGCTCCGCCGCGCGCGGGATCCCGACCTCCTCGAGCAGCTCGACAGCGCGCTGGCCGGCGGCCCCCTTCGACGTGTCGAAGTGGCGCCTGATCGTCTCGGTGATCTGGGTCCCGATCTTGAACGTCGGGTTCAGCGACGTCATCGGGTCCTGGAAGATCATGGCGATCTCCCGGCCCCGCACGTCCTCGAGCTCGCGCTCGGAGAGCTTGGTCAGGTCGCGCCCGTCGAACAGGACCGAGCCCTCGACGATCTGCGCCGGCGGCTTCGGAATGAGGCCCATGAGCGAGAGGGCGGTGACGGACTTGCCGCAGCCGGACTCGCCGACGATCCCGAGTGTCTTCCCCTTCTCGACCTCGAAGGAGATTCCGTCCACGGCTTGGACGACGCCCTCGCGGGTGAAGAAGTACGTCTTGAGACCGTCGACCTCGAGCAGAGCCATACGCCGGCTACGTCTCCCTCGTCCGCGGGTCGAGCGCATCCCGGAGGCCGTCGGCGATGAAGTTCGCGCAGATGACGAGCGTGGCGATGGCGACGCCCGGGATGACGATCTCGATCGGGTGAAGCCTGTAGGCCTCGCGCCCTTCCTGCGCCATGGAGCCCCAGGAGGCGTCCGGCGGATTGATGCCGAGGCCGACGAAGGAGAGGATCGCCTCGCCGAGGACGACGCCCGGGAGCTCGAGGAAGACGGCGATGATGAGGATCCCGAGCGTGTTCGGGAGCAGGTGGCGGCTGAGGACCCGGTACCAGCGGGCGCCCACCGCCTTCGCGGCCCGCACGTAGTCGTTCTGCTTCAGCGTCATGATCTGACCACGGACGATGCGGGCCGTCGTGAACCAGCTCGCGATCGCGAGCGCGATCACCATCGTCTTGAAGTCGACCGCGCCCTGGTCGGAGACGATCTGGATCGTGAGGATCGCGAACGGCAGGTAGGGGAGGCCGTAGAGCGCGTCGAGGAAGCGCATCATCGCGTTGTCGAGCCGGCCGCCGACGAAGCCGGAGATCGAGCCGTAGGTGACGCCGATCACCAGAATCGCAAACGTCGCCGCGAAACCGATGGCAATCGAGATCTGGCCGCCGAGCGCGGTGCGCGTGAAGAGATCGCGCCCGAAGCCGTCGGTGCCGAACGGATGCTCGAGGCTCGGCGAGAGATACGTCTGGCCGAAGTCCGCGTCGTTCGGGTCGATGTCGAAGATCGAGGTCCAGATCCCGGGGATCTTCCAGAAGCCCGGAATGAGCAGGCAGTAGAGGCACATGCTGATGAAGATGACCCCGGAGGCGACCGCGGCCTTGTTGCGCGTGTAGCGCCGGAACGCGTCCCGCCAGAGACTCGACTGGCGGACGGGAGCGCCCGCGGCCTCGCCGATCTCAGGAGCGAACGGGGTCTTTCCGGCGATCTCGAGGGCGGTCTCGCGGCGGTCGACGACCATCAGGCTCCTTCGGGGGCGCGAAGCGTCATCGCCCCGTCTCCCGCGTCCTCGGGTCGAGGAACCCGTAGAGGATGTCCACGACGAGGTTGGCGACGATGACGACGAGCGAGAGCAGCACGGTCAGCGCCATGACGACCGAGTAGTCGCGGTTCTGAACCCCGCTGACGAAGCCCCTCCCAATGCCCGGGATCGAGAAGATGTACTCGATGATGAAGGATCCCGTGATCAGGAACCCGAGGAGCGGTCCGGCGGCGGTCACGACCGGGATGAGCGAGTTGCGCAAGACGTGCAGGCCGACGATGCGCCGGTAGCGCAGTCCCTTCGCCCGGGCGGTGCGCACGTAGTCCTGCTGGAACGTCTCCAGCATGGAGCCGCGGACGAGGCGCGCGAAGTACGCCATCGGCAGGAGCCCGAGCGCGAACGACGGGAGGAGCACGCGCGAGTCGAGGGACCAGAAGCCGAGCGGCCAGCCGCTCGTGGGCACGAGGTCGATCTTCACCGCGAAGTAGTAGATGAGGAGCGTCGCCACCAGGAAGCTGGGCACGGCGAAGCCGATGTTCGAGAAGAACATGACGGAGTAGTCCACGATGGAGTTCGGCCGTAGGGCCGCGATCACCCCCGCCGGGAAGCCGAGGAGGATCGCCCAGACGAACGCGAGCAGCCCGAGCTTGATCGAGCGCGGGAACTGCTCCTTCACGTACTCGTTGACGTCACGGCCAGGCTGCGCGAGAGAGGGGCCGAAGTCGAAGGTGAAGACGCCCTTCACGTACAGCGCGTACTGCTGGTACCACGGCTTGTCGAGGTTGAACTTCCGCTCGAGGTTCGCCTGGGTTTGGGGCGTGACGGCGCGGTCGGTCTTGCGGAACGGGTTCCCCCCGATGTTCTTCATGAGCCCGAAGGTCATGAGGATGACGAGGAGGAT
>JAIBJN010000070.1 GCA_020029595.1 Actinomycetota bacterium
GCCGCGGATCTCGACGAGGCCGTCGGCGATCTCGGGCACCTCGAGCTCGAAGAGCGTCTTGATCAGCTCGGGGTCGCGGCGCGAGAGGATGACCTGCGGTCCCTTCGTCCCTGAGCGGACCTCGGTGATGACGGCCTTGATGCGGCTTCCCTGCTCGTAGCGCTCGCCGTCCACCTGCTCGGAGCGTGGCAGGAGCGCCTCGACCTTGCCGAGGTCGACGAGGACGTTGTTGCGGTCGCCGGCCTGCTGGACGATGCCCGTGACGACCTCCCCGACCCGGTCCACGTACTCGTCGTACATCATCTCGCGCTCGGCCTCGCGGATCCGCTGGAGGATCACCTGCTTCGCCGTCTGCGCTGCGATGCGGCCGAAGTTGTCGGGCGTGACGTCGGCCCGCTTGACGAGCTCCGTGGGGACGTCCGACCAGTCGATTGCGAGGTCGTCGTCCGAGATGAGCGTGTGCGAGCGCTCGCCGTTCTCGATCTCGGCAGCCTCGAGCTCGACGATGGCGCGCTCGCGCGCCTCGTCGAGCAGCCGCTCCTCGACGTCCGCGGGCAGCTCGATCGACCAGACGCGGAAATCGCCGCTCACGCGGTCGAGCTCCACCTGCGCGTGCCGGGCGGCGCCCGGCGTCTTCTTGTAGGCCGCGAGGAGGGCGTCCTCGAGCGCGCGGACGAGCGTCTCGTCCTCGATGCCCTTCTCCTTCTCGATCTCCCTGACCGCCTCCAGGATCTCCCGGCTCATGGTTCCTTCCTATCCCTCGTCGATGAGATTGCCGCGCGCGATCGCCTCGTACGGGATCTCGACGCGCTCGCCGCCCGTGGCGAGCGTCACGTCGCGCTCGGAGGCGGCCACGACCTCGCCACGGAAGCGCTTCCGGCCCGCGACCTCGCGGGTCGTGCGGATCGAGGCGCGCCGCCCGACGACGCCCCCGAAGTGCCGCGGCGTTCGGAGCGGGCGCTCGAGCCCCGGCGAGGAGACGTCGAGCGTGTAGCGCACGAGGTAGGCGCGAAGGACGTCGGTGACCTGCTCGCAGAGCGCGTGGTCGACCCCGTCCGGGTGGTCGACGTAGACGGTCAGGCGCTCGGGCCCGCCGAGCTCCACCGCCAGCACCTCGACATCCGGCAACCGATCCTCGACGGTCGCCGCGACCTCGCGCTGGAGTTGTCGTTCCTTCTCGTAGACCTGCATCCGTTCCTTCTCGTAAAAAATGGGCGCCGCGCGCCCATTTCTCCGACCTGGGGAAATGTCCCGGTCAGGATAGCAGCGGTGGGCGCTCTCTCGCCGAGCTCGTGGCGGATGTATCGAGGACGATCGTGACCGGGCCGTCGTTCGCGATCTCGACCTGCATCTGCGCTCCGAAGCGGCCTCTCGCGACCTCGACTCCCTCTAGCTGGAGAGCGAAGCAGAAGGCCTCGTAGAGCGCCTCGGCCCGCTCGGGCGGAGCTGCTCCCGTGAAGCTCGGCCGGTTTCCCTTGGCCGTGTCCGCGATCAGCGTGAACTGGCTCACCACGAGCGCGCCGCCTCCCACGTCGACGAGGCTCCGGTCGAACCTCCCCTCGTCGTTCTCGAAGATGCGGAGGCGGGCGACCTTCCCGGCCAGACGCTCGGCCGCGGCCTCGTCGTCCTCTCCCGCGACGCCGAGGAGGACGCAGAGCCCGCGCTCCACCTCGCCCACGCTTTCGCCGTCGACGAGGACGCGCGCGCGAGAGACCCGCTGGACGACAGCCCGCACGAGCCGATCATCGCACGCCCCCGCTAGCTCTCGAGCTTCGCGAGCGCCTGTTGGTAGTCGCGGCTCTGCGGGCGGAAGAAGCTCGCCAGGCGGTAGTGCCCGACGGCCTCCTGCGCGCGCCCTTGCTTCTCCAGGCAGCGACCGAGCGCGAAGTGCGCGTAGTGGTCGACGGGGGCGAGCTCGAGGATCTCCCGGAACTCCGCCTCGGCCTCGGCGAAGCGGCGGATCCGGTAGTACGCGATCCCGAGCGCCTCGCGGATGGAAGCCTTGCGCGGCTCCCGCTTCTTCGCCTTCTCGAGCGCGACGGTCGCCTGGGCGGCGTGACCGGCGGCGAGGTGGTCGCGGCCCTGGCGGTAGAGGTCGTACGTCTCGCTCATCTCCTCCAACGATACGGGAAGCCGGACGGTCTGCCGACCACCGGGCGAGCGTCTAGAGCGTGAGGGAGCGGAGGCTCGCGGCGCCGCGCAGCCGGCTGCCGAGACCCAGCCGGCGGCGGAGATCGCGGCGGACCTCCCGGAGCTCGCGGCGGGCTCGCCGGAGAGCGTCCCGAGTCTCGGAGGGCGGCCCGAAACGGGCGAGGGTCACGTCGCGGACGAAGGGGTCGGCGTCGATCCCGTAGTACCGCTCGAGCGTGGAGCCGATCTCCGGAAGCGTGGCGCTTGCCGGCACCTCGACGCCCTGGTCGGCCAGGTAGCCGACGACGTCGCGGCGGCAGGCCGAGGCAAGCGCCCGCGGGTTGCGCGTGGCGAACCTCGCGCTCCGGCGGGCCGCCTTGAGGAGGACGACTGCGAGGTACGCGCCTCCAAGGACGAGGAGGACGAGGAGGACGAGGTTCGGGCCCCGGTCGCGGACGACCGAGACGGCCCCCCCGGAGGGAGGATTCGCAAGGCCGCTCGCGTCCGGGAGGCCGGGCCGGCCGGCTAAGCGCATCTGCGCCGCCCGATCCGGAGAGAATTCCTGGATGAGCGCGTCGAGGCCCATCTCGGCCCCGTCGCCGTTATTGAACAACGTCGAGTAGACAGAGTACGTCGCCCCCAGCTGGCCTCGCCCAGCGGTCGGGTCGAACGGGATCCAGCCGAAGCGTGGGAACCACACCTCGACCCAGGCGTGCGCGTTCGTGTCCTTGACGACCCACTCCTTCTCGTCGGCGTTGTAATCGCCGCTCGTGAAGCCGACGGCGACGCGCGAGGGAATGCCGAGGAGCCGGAGCATGAGCGCCATCGCGCCGGCGTAGTGCTGGCAGTAGCCCTGCTTGGTCGTGTTCACGAAGTCGACGAGCGCCGGCACGCCGCCGACCGGTGCCGGCGGCTGCTCCTCGTAGGTAAAGCCGCCGGCCTCCCGGAACCAGGTCTCGAGGAGGACGGCCGCCTCGTACGGGGATCGCGCCTGGCTCGTCACGTCCCGCGCGGTCTCGTAGAGCGACTCGAGCTGGGTGATCTCGAACTGGTCCTCACGCGTCCCGAAGAAGACCGCCATCAGCGTGTCGCGGCCGTCCGCGCTCCACTCCGGCACGGGCTCGTAGACGACCTCCAGGTAGCGCTCCGCCTCCTTGGGGTAGTCGCCGGCAAAGGCGTCCAGCTGGCTCGGGTTCGGCCGCGGCACGTAGCTCCAGACGGTGTAGCGCTCGTTGCGCCTGAGCGTGTCGGGGAGGACGACGACGTCGCCGGCGGCGTCGGCGACCGGCGCCTCCGTCCCCGGCCGCCAGCGCACGGGCTGGGCCGACGCGAGCAGGTGCGTGTCCCGCAGGGCCTCGATCGTGAAGTCCTGGCGCACCCAGTTGTCCTCGTCGGCAGCGGCTGCTGGCAGGAACGCGTTCTCGCCCACCGCGTCGATCTGCTCTCGCTGGGTGGCCTCGCCGAGCTCGAGGTCCTCGTCCCAGATCTGGCCCGTGTAGTCGTCGAGCGTCGTCGCGCGCCAGTAGAGGGAGCGCTTCGACCCCGAGACCTTCACGCGCAGGACCGTCGTCGGCGTCTCGGGGAACTGGATCCCGTCGTAGTTCGCCCGCCAGACGTAGTCGACCGACACGAGCTCCGTCGGGCGGTCGTACGGATCCCACGTCTGCCACGAGAGGAAGGCCGGCTTCGCGACGGCGTCGGACGTCGAGGCGACGGCCGCGATCGTGATGAGCACGAGGCCGACTCCGGCGGCCTGGCCGACGCCGCGGGTGGGCTCGGCCCGGCGAAACAGGAAGAGGATCGCGAGCACGCCGGCGAGGAGAAGAATGCCGGTACGCAAGGGGTACTCGGCGGGGCTCAGCGTCGTCGGCCACGCGACAGCGACGACGAGCCCGAGCGCCGCGGCGACCGGCCTCTGCGCCATCACGAGCGCTCCGACGAGGGCCGTGAAGCCGAAGATTGCCAGCAGGACGAGCGCGTGCATGAGAGGGAAGTCGATGCGGTCGAACGGAAGCTGCGTCTCGTAGAAATCGAGGAAGCCCTGCCGGATGCCGTCGAGAACGGGCCCGACGAAGTCGCGCTGCGGGTCGCGCGGGCGGGCGTCCGAGAGCGGAATCTCGAAGGCCACGCCGGCCGCGAGGATGGCGGAGCCGGCGAACGCCGCCGCCGTCACGAGACGCGAGCGGCCGAGGGCGACGGCGAGGATGGGCGGAAGCGCCAGGAGCAGCATCGGCAGCCAGTCGCGCCACGAGACCGACAGCGCCTCGAGGCGCAGCCAGGAGACCGAGACCACCGCGCCGACGAGAACGACGAGGACTGCGCGCCTAGCCAACGGCCCTGAGCTCCTGTGCGCCGAGCCGGGCGGCGAGATCGTCGCCTCGACGAAGCACGACGACCGGGACTCCGGCCCGTTGGAGCCGGAGGAGTTGCGCGCCGGCCGCAACAGGGACCGAGCCCGCCGCCGCCCCGTCGGCGAAGCTGGCGGCGTCCACGTAGACGAGGGTCGCGCCGTGGTTGGCGAGCGCTCGGTGCGCGAGTCGCTCGACGAGGCGGGGCGAGAGCGCAGACGTCACGACCGTGAGCTCGACCGCCCGCGCGGCCGGCCCGGCCTCGTCGGCGAGCATGTTCGCCGCCGGCGCATGGCCGTCCGGCTCCACCGCGGCGAGGATCTCGAGCGCGCGGTGCCAGTCGCCGTCGAAGGAATGCACCCGCTGGTAGGTCGGCCTGGAGCCGTTGACGAGGAGGGCGGCCCGCCTCCCCCGGCTTGCGTGCGACTTGACGATGGAACCTGCCGCTCGGACGGCGAGCTCGAAGCTCGAGTCGGGCGCCTCTCCGACGACGGAGCCCGCATCCGCGTCGAGCAGCACGGCCGTCTCGTCGCGCGGGGAGTCCTCCAGCTCCTTGACCATCAGGTGGCCGCGCTTGGCCGTGGAGGGCCAGTGGACGCGGCGCAGCGACTCGCCCTGCTGGTAGTCGCGCACGCTGTGGAGGTCGAACCCGGACGGCCGCCGCAGCAGCAGCCGACGACCCTCGGGCGTGCGGGCGCCCGACTCCGAGAAGAGCCGATCGACGTCCACCAGCCGTGGGTAGACGAGGATCGAGGCGCCGGCCGGCAGGTCGACTGCGATGCGCTCGAGCCCGAACGGATCCTCGATCACGACCTCGGTCTCCTCGATCGGGTAGCGCCCTCGCGGGACGCTCCGCAGCAGGTAGCGCCCCCGGAGGCGGCCGTGGCGCCGCAGGAGCGGCGTCTCGCGCTCGCCCAGACGTGCGATGCGCTCGCGCAGGACGAGCGTGCCCGACGGGACTGGCCCGTCGGCGTCGAGCTCGAGCTGGACGGGAACGTCGTCGCCGGCGAGCCGGTCGCCGCGTCCGAGGCTCCGCCGGAGCGTCATCGGGCGCCGGAGGAAGCGAACCCAGAGTGCCGCCGCGGCGACGGCGAGGACGAGTCCGAGGGCGACGGGGTAGAGCGCCTCCGAGCCGAGCGCCCAGGCCGCGAGATAGATCCCGCCTCCGAGGGCGAGGATCCAGCGGCCGCGGTCGGTCAGCACTGGGAGTCGGCTCCCTACACGGGAACCGGCGTGCGCTCGATGACGTCGCGGACGAGCTCCTCCGCGTCGAGCCCGCTCGAGCGCGCCTCCGGGGCGAGGATGAGCCGGTGGGCGAGAACCGTAGGGGCCACCGACTTGACGTCGTCCGGGTCGACGAACTCGCGGCCGGCGACGAGCGCGCGGGCCTTTGCGACCCGCAGCAGCGCGAGGCCTGCGCGGGGGCTCGCCCCCAGGTAGAGCCGCGAGTCCGAGCGGGTGTGGCGCAGCACGGCGACGACGTACCGGTTGAGGCTGTCCTCGACGTAGATCCCGTGCGCGTCCTGGATCGCCCCGAGGACCTCCTGGGCGCTCGCCACCGGCTCCAGCGTGTCGAGCGGCGTCTCGGCCGCGTTCTCGGAGAGCATGCGCGCCTCGTCGGCCAGCGGCGGGTAGCCGATCGCGATCCGCATCGTGAAGCGGTCGAGCTCGGCCTCGGGCAGCGGATACGTGCCCTCGTACTCGATGGGGTTCTGCGTCGCCATCACCATGAACGGAGGCGCCAGCTGATAGGAGACCCCGTCGATCGTCACCTGACGCTCCTGCATGCACTCGAGCAGCGCGGCCTGGGTCTTGGGCGAGGCGCGGTTGATCTCGTCGACGAGGAGGATGTTCGCGAAGACGGGCCCCGGCCGGAACTCGAACTCGTTCGACCGCTGGTTGAAGACGTTCACGCCCGTGACGTCCGACGGGAGGAGGTCCGGAGTGAACTGGAGCCGCGAGAACGAGCAGTCGACGGAGCGCGCGAGCGCCTTGGCGAGGGTCGTCTTCCCGACGCCCGGGAAGTCCTCGATGATCAGGTGACCCTCCGAGAGCAGGCAGAGGACGGCGAACTCGAGCGTCTCGTCGGGCGCGTGGATCACCCGCCTGAGGTTGGCGACGATCTTCTGGGCGAGTGACGCCGCGCTCGAAACCTCCACACTCCGCTCCGCTTCGACGGCCGGCTCGTCCATCTACTCCCCTCCCAGCAGGGTCTCGACTTCGTCGAGGATAGCCACAGCGCATTCCTCCTTGCTTCGCCTGCTCACCGCCCTGTCGCCCGCGGCGGTGAGGAGGACGAGCTCGTTCCAGTCCGACTCGAATCCGATGTCAGAACGGGATACGTCGTTGTAGACGAAGAGGTTCCCTCGCTTGTTTGTCAGCTTCGTGCGCGCTCGCTCGAGGCCCCCTTCGCCCTCATCCGCGGCGAAGCCGACGAGCACCTGGCCGTTGCGCTTGCGACGGCCGAGCTCGGCGAGCACGTCCTCCGTTGGCTCGAGGGCGATCGTCCACGTGCCAGTGTCCTTCGGACGCTTGCCGGCCGTCGGTTCGGTCGGCCGGTAGTCGGCGACGGCCGCGGCCATGACGACCACGTCTGCGTCCGCCCGGGCCAGCATCTCGCGCGCCAGGTCGGCGGCCGCGGGCGCCTGAACGACGTCGACCCCGTCGGGCGCGTCGACTGCGAGGTTGGAGGCGACGAGCGTCACCTCGGCGCCGCGCCGTCGCGCCTCCCGCGCGAGGGCGATGCCCATCTTCCCGGACGAGCGGTTGCCGAGGAAGCGCACCGAATCCAGCGGTTCCCTGGTCCCCCCCGCGCTCACGAGCACGTGCTTCCCGCGCAGGGGGCCGGCGGCGCCCAGGAGCTCGAGACAGCGGGCGAGGATCGCCTCCGGCTCGCTCATGCGTCCGGCGCCGTGCTCGCCTTCGGCCAGCTCGCCCTCGTCCGGCCCGATCATGTGGACGCCTCGTTCGAGGAGGAGGCGGACGTTCGCCTGCGTCGCCGGGTGCCCCCACATGCGGGCGTTCATCGCCGGGGCGACGAGCACCGGCCCGCGTACGGCCAGCGCAGCCTGCGTGAGGACGTTGTCGGCGAGCCCGTGCGCGAGCTTGGCGAGCGTGTTCGCCGAGAGCGGTGCGACGACGAGGAGGTCGGCCTCGACCAGGTGGGGATAGAGGTCTCGGGCGGCCTCCTTGCGGGCAAGCGCTTCGAACGTGTGGGCGGTCACGAAGCGCTCGGCATCGGGCGTAAGGACGGGCGTCACGTCGTGCCCATCCTTCACGAGCAGCCTGAGGAGCTCGCACGCCTTGTAGGCGGCGATCCCGCCGGTTACGCCGAGGAGAACCCGAGCCACGTGGCCCTCATTGCCCGAGGGTTAGTGCCTCTTCAGGCGATGCAGCCCCGCTTCTGGCGAGCGAAAAGCCCGGCAGGCGAGGACGCAGGGAGTCCCCGTATTGACCAATACGGGGGCGACTGAGGACGCTGCCTGACGCGGCTTTGCAGCCGCCAGAAGTGCGGCGTGCATTGCCTGGAGGGGCACTAGGAGTAGGCGATGGTGATCTTGCCCTCGGAGACTTCCTCGAGGGCCATGGTCAGGTAGTTCTTCGACCGGGACTCGACGAGAGGGGGCGCAAAGTCGTCGAACGTGCCCTCGCCGAGCTGGTGGTGATAGTTGTTGATCTGCCTCGCGCGCTTGGCCGCGGCAATCACGAGCGCGTAGCGCGAGCCGCCGGCGCTGGCGAGGAGATCGTCGATGCGCGGATACATCATGGCGCTCGAAGCTTACCTGCAGCACTCGGCTCGCCGAGTGCCCGGTCGACGAGGGCCCCGAGCTCCTCGACCGCCTGCTCCACGGCGGCGTTCGTGACGACGTGGTCGAAGTCGCCTGCCTCCTCCGCCTGGCTGCGGGCGAGCTCGAGACGTTCGCCGATCTCCCCTGCGCTCTCCGTCGCACGCTCGCGCAGACGGCGCTCGAGCTCGTCGAAGCTCGGAGCCTGAACGAAGACGGTCACCGCGTCGGGCGCCGTCGCCTGCACCTCCTTGGCCCCTTGCGTCTCGAGCTCGAGGATGCAGCTCCGCCCCGAGGCAAGGATGCGATCGACCTCCTCGCGCAGCGTTCCGTACCGGTGGCCGGAGACGTACGTGACGTGCTCGAGGAACTCCCCCGCGTCGACGCGGCGCTGGAACTCGTCCTCGCTCAGGAAGTGGTAGTCGCGGCCGTCCTCCTCGCCCGGCCGCCGCGGGCGGGTCGTCGCGGAAACCGCGACCGCGAGGTCGGGGCGACACTCGGCGAGCGCCCGAATCAGCGTGCCCTTGCCGGCGCCGGACGGCCCGGTGACGACGAAGAGCCGGGGCCGCACGTCAGCGGCGGAGCAGCGCCACCAGCTCGGCCCGCTGGCGGTCGGACAGCCCGCCCACGGTCTTCGACTGGCTGATCCGGCACTGGTTCAGGAAGCGGGCCGCCTTCACACGCCCGAACTTGGGGACGGCCATGAGGATGTCGAAGACCTTCGCGGTCTCCACGTACTCCGGCGGGTTGCGCAGGATCGATTCGATCTGCACCGACCCCGCTTTGAGGTCCTTCTTCAGCTTCGCCCGCTTGACGCGGATCTCATTCGCCCGGCGGAGCGCCTCCATCCGCTGATCCAGGGAACGGAGGGGTGCCTGGACCTGCGTCTTCGTGCCTTGCATGGCGCGGCATTCTAACAGCGCCCCTCAGACCTTCAACCCCACCTGTGCAGACCTTTTCCGCGCTCCGTCAGCGACTCTGACAACAGGACCGGGCGGCGCGCCGTCCAGATCGGCATGGGCGACGCCCCTGGCGGCGAGCGGGTCGGCGAAGCCGCGCTGTCTCGCCTCGCCCGCGAGCTCCTCCCGGACGCGGGCCGCCGCGCCGGGGTCGGCGAACAGGACGGTACCGAGCGCGACCGCCGAGGCCCCGGCGGCGATCAGCTCGAGGGCATGGGCGCCCGTTTCCACGCCTCCCATGCCGACGATCGGCAGGCCCGTCGCGCGGAAGCAGGTGTGCACCGCGGCGAGCGCCACCGGCCGGAGCGCCGGCCCGGAGAGGCCCCCGGCGGCCGTCCCCAGGCGCGGCCGGAGCGTCGCCGGGTCGAGCGCCAGACCCCGGATCGTGTTTACCAGCGCGAGCCCGTCCGCCCCTGCGGCCGCGGCGGCCAGCGCGACCGCCGGGAGGTCGGGGAGGGCGGGCGAGAGCTTGGCGAAGAGCGGCTTGCCCGTCGCGGCGCGCGCGGCGGCGACGATCGCGGTCGCCTCGTCCTCCGGTGCGGCGACGTTCGGGCAGGACAGGTTCAGCTCGATTGCGGCGGCGTCCGTCCGCTCGAGGCGCGCGCAGAGGTCGGCGTACTCGGCAGCGGCGAAGCCGCCCACGGAGACCCAGACCGGAGGCCCGAGGTCGAGGAGGCGCGGAAGGACATCCGCGAGGAACGTGTCGATCCCGGGGTTCGCGAGCCCGATCGAGTTGAGCATCCCCACGTCCGTCTCGGCGATCCGCACGGGCGCGTTCCCCTCCCGCTGGAGCGGCGTGACCGTCTTCGTCACGAACGCGTCGAACTCGCGCGCCACCTCGGGCGCGGTGAGCGCGTCCAGGCACCCGGAGGCGTTGAGGATCAACGACCTCCTCCCCTTCGGGCAAGAGCTCGACCAGAAGAGCAAGCGGCGACCGAGAGCGCGACGCCCCCTTCTGTAGTCATTTCCGCTCTCGCGGAAATGACTGGGCCCTCGACGCAGAGCCGAGCCATCCGGCCGTCGACCTCGACGGCGCAGCCGTAGCACGCGCCGAAGCCGCAGGCCATCGGCGCCTCCCAGGCGAGCTGGGCGCCCGGCGCCAGCCGACTCACGGCCGTGAGCATCGGCTCGGGGCCGCAGGCGAGGACGTCGAAGCCGGGCGCGAGCGCGTCCGTGACGAGCGTCGGCTCGAGCACGACCTCGGCGTTCGGGACGAGCGCAGCGGCCTCCGCGTGATCCGCCGTCCGGAAGCCGAGGAGGGCCGGCGGGCAGCCGAGGCGCTCGGAGAGGTACGGGAACGGCGCGACGCCGATCCCGCCCCCGACCAGCAGCGGCCGCTCCGGATCGAGCCGGAATCCGTTGCCGAGGGGGCCGAGGACGTCGACCTCGTCCCCGGGCTCGAGCGCGGTGAGGGCGCGCGTGCCCGGCCCGATCGGATCCACGAGAAAGCCGAGCTCGCCGACCGGAGCGAGGCAGAGGCTCATCGGGCGCGGGAGGAGCCTCCCCGGCGGGCGGAGCATGAAGAACTGTCCCGGCACGCCGGGCTCGAGCGCTCCCCGCCGCAGGCGGAGGAGCGCATACGGGCCGACGGCCTCGTTTCCGACGACGCTAAGCCGAGCGGGCGACACGTTCCTGGAGCGAGAGGGTCTCACCGCGGGTCGCGCGCGCGATCGCCTCGACCGCGGCCGTGGCGCCGGCCATGGTCGTGACGCACGGGACGCGCGCGTTGAGCGCGGCCTCGCGGATGAGGTAGCCGTCCGAGCGGGCTCCCCGGCCGTCGGGCGTGTTGAGGACGAGCTCCACCCGCCGGCGGCGGACGAGGTCGACGACCGTCGGCCCGTCACCGGGCTCCGAGACCTTGCGGACATGCGTCACCGCGAGCCCCGCGGCCGCGAGCGCCGACGCCGTGCCACCGGTGGCGCACAGCGCGAAGCCGAGCTCGCCGAGCCGGCGCGCGAGCAGGACGGCGACCGCCTTGTCCTCGTCTCGGACGGAGAGGAAGGCCGTGCCCTCGTGCGGAAGCGGCCGGCCGGCTGCCCGCTCGGCCTTCGCGAAGGCCGTCGGAAAGTCGTCGGCGCTCGCCATCACCTCGCCCGTCGAGCGCATCTCGGGGCCCAGAACCGCATCGGCGCCCGGGAAGCGTGCGAACGGGAAGACGGATGCCTTCACGGAGACATGCCCCGGTGCCTGGCGCCCGGACACGTCCAGCTCGGAGAGGCGCGCGCCCGCGGCGAGACGTGAGGCGGCCGCGACGAGGTTCACGCCCAGCGCCTTGGAGACGAAGGGCACGGTGCGGGAGGCGCGCGGGTTCGCCTCGAGGACGGAGAGGCGACCGTCCTGAAGCGCGAGCTGGACGTTCAGGAGCCCGACGACTCCGAGAGCCGGCGCCAGCCGACGCACGGCGTCGGCGCTGGCCGCGAGGACGTCCTCGGGAAGCCCGACCGGAGGGAGGACGCAGGACGAGTCGCCCGAGTGCACGCCGGCCTCCTCGACGTGCTCCATGAGCGCTGCGACCCAGGTGTCATGCCCGTCGCAGAGCGCGTCGACGTCGAGCTCCACCGCGCCCTCGAGGAAGCGGTCGACGAGGACACGGTCGCAGCCTCCGGCTGCGTCCGCGACGCTCTCGGCGTCGTAGCAGACACGCATCCTCCGGCCTCCGAGGACATACGACGGCCGGACGAGAACCGGGTACCCGATCGACTCGGCCACCGCGACGGCGGTCGCAGGGTCGGAGCTGACGCCCCAGGGCGGAACGGCGACCCCCAGCCGGTCGCACAGGCCGGCGAAGCGCTCACGGTCCTCCGCGAGGTCGACGGCCTCATACGGCGTGCCCAGGATCCGCACGCCGGCCTCCGCCAGGGCGCGCGCGAGCCTGAGCGGCGTTTGGCCCCCGAACTGGATGACGACGCCGAACGGCCGCTCTCGAGCGCAGATCTCGAGCACCTCCTCGGCCCGCAGCGGCTCGAAGTAGAGGCGGTCCGAGGTGTCGTAGTCCGTGGAGACCGTCTCGGGGTTGCAGTTGACCATCACCGTCTCGTAGCCGAGCGCGCGAAACGTGCGGACCGCGTGGACGCAGCAGTAGTCGAACTCGATTCCCTGGCCGATCCGGTTCGGCCCCGAGCCGAGAATGACCACGCGCGGCCGTGTGCGCGCCGGACGGCCTTCGTCCTCCTCGCCCCACGTCGAGTAGAAGTAGTTGGAGCTCGCCTCGACCTCGGCGGCGCAGGAGTCCACTCGACGGTAGGAGGGCCGCACGCCCGCGAACAGCCGTGCCCGCTTCACCTCGTCCTCGCTCGTGTTCCACGCCGCGGCCAGGTCGGCGTCCGCCCAGCCGGCCCGTTTGAGCTTGAGCCAGTCGTCCGCGACGAGGTCCGAGCTTGTGCG
>JAIBJN010000119.1 GCA_020029595.1 Actinomycetota bacterium
GCAGGCCTCGGTCCGCTTCGGCGACCATCTGCCCCGTCCAGTCCTCGGGCTCGGCCGAATGGCTGCGGACCCGCAGGCGGAGGAGCCGGGCGCTAGCCCCGAGTCCCTCCTCGCCGGCCTGCATGGCCATCTCGATCGCCTCGTCGAGGAAGGTCTCCGCCCAGGCGAACTCTCCGATCGCCATCATCGCCTCCGCCAGGTCGGGCAGGCGCGCCAGCCGGTCGTGGCTGTCGGCCGGCAGGAGCGCGACCGCGCGGCGAAGGAGGTTTGCGGCCGCCGGCATGTCGCCGCGGGCGAATGCACGCTGGCCCGCCGAGGAGAGGCGAGCCGCCGCCCGGACCCCGAGCTGGCGTCCGTGGTCGTCCAGAGGGCCGAGCTCGGAGAGGCACGTGTAGGCCTGCTCGAGGTGATAGCCGAGGATCTCCTCGTACTCGACTGCTCGGTCGCGGTCCTGGTTCACGCGGTCGGCCCAGCCGACGAAGCGTTCGTGGAGAACTGCGCGGGAGGCCTTGAGGAGCCCCCGGTAGGTCGCGTCGCGGATGAGGATGTGGCCGAAGCGATACTTCCGCTCCAAGGCGAAGTCAGCCTGCTCGAGCCTGACGAGCCGTTTCTGCATCAGCGCTTCGAGGAGCTCGGGGACGCTCTCTCGGACGCGCTCCGAAACCAGCTCCTCCAAGGCGTCCTGGACGAACTGCTGCCCGATCACGCTGGCCGCCTCGATCACCTCCCGCTCCTCGGTGCTGAGGCTCTCCAGGCGCGCGGCAAGAAGCGCATGAATCGTCGGCGGCATCGAGACGGTCGAGAGATCGCCCGCGGCGACCCAGGTCCCATCGGAACGGCGGAGGAGACCTTCCTCGACCATCATCTCGAGCAGCTGCTCGACAAAGAGCGGATTCCCCTCGGAGGCCGTGGCGATACGCGCGCGCACGTCCTCGTCGACCCGAGCCTGTCCGAGCAGCTCTTCGATGACCGTGCCGACCTCGGCTTCACCCAGCGGCTCGAGTGCGATTCGGAGTGCGTTGGCCTGCTCACCCCAGTCTTGCCTGAACTCGAGGAACTCGGGTCGCGCGAGGCAGACGAGCAACACCGGCCCCTCGGCCTCCTGCGCGAGGTGGTCGACGAACTCGAGGAAGGTCGTCTCTGCCCAGTGGACGTCTTCGAAGGCGAGCACGAGCGGCCCGCGGGCGGCGAGTGCCTCGACCAGCTTGCGGGCGCCCCAGAAGACCTCGTGGACGGGGAACTGGGCGCCGGAGAGCCCGATCGCCGAGGCCACGCGCTCGACGGCGCCCGCGCCCCCAGCCTCGGGACCGGCGAGCTGCCGGAGCTTCTCAAGAACGGCGTCGGGCGTCTCGTCGTCCGAGATGGCGGCCGCCTGCCGCACGGCCTCGCGAAGGGGCCAGAACGTGATACCGCGCCCGTATGCGAGGCAGCGGCCGCGCAACAGGAGGCACCCAGCGAGCGAATCGTCGAGTGCGGCGAGCAGGCGCGACTTGCCCACGCCCGCATCACCGAGGACCGTCACCAGCCGGCAGCGCCGCTCGGCGGTGGCCAGCATGTGCTCCCGGAGGAGAAGGCGCAGCTCACGATCCCTGCCCACGAGCGGGGCGGCGCTACCTTGAGCGGATCCTTCGGTTTGGGCGAGGCCCAGGAGCCGGTACGCGGGGACTCGCTCGGCCTTTCCCTTCAGCTCGAGCGGCTCGACGGGCTCGACCTCGACCGCCTCGCGAGCGAGACGGTAGGTCAAGGGGCCGATCAGGATCTCCATCCCGTCTGCCGCCTGCTCGAGTCGTGCGGCGACGTTGACCGCATCCCCGACGACGAGATGTTCTCCTTCGGTCGGATCCCCGGACACCACCTCGCCCGTGTTCACGCCGGTGCGGCTGGTCAGCCGGACGCCCCAGCCGTCCTCGAGCTCGTCGTTCAGGCGCTCGAGCGCCGCCCGCATTCCTTGCGCCGCGGCCACTGCGCGCAGCGCGTCGTCCTCGCGAACGACCGGGAGCCCGAAGACGGCCATCACTGCGTCCCCGATGTACTTCTCGACGACCCCGCCGTGACTCTCCAGCACTCTTCTCATCTCTCCGAAGTAGCGCGTCATCACGGCGCGCAGCGTCTCCGAGTCGAGTCTCTCGCCGAGGCTCGTCGATCCGGCAAGGTCGCAGAAGACGACGGTGACGAGCTTCCGCGCCGCCTGCTGGACCGTGTCCGGGACGAGCTTCGCCCCGCAGAATCCGCACAGACGGAATTTGTCGGGATTCTCCTCCCCACAGTTGGGACAGACCCTCACGTTTCCGAGTGTACGTCCCGTGTAGCGAGCGTGGATGTTCGCGCAGCGCTCTGGGCGGCGAGCAAGCCCCTGTGGAGCGCGCGCAAGCTGCCACCTTCCCTGCGGAGCCGGTCAGAGCCAAACGGGGAGGTGGATGTGGACTACGACGCGATCGTCATGGGCAGCGGGTTCGGCGGGACGGCTGCCGCCACGACTCGCCCGCGCAGGCAAGCGCGTGCTCGTCCTGGAGCGCGGCACCTGCGGTGTGCGAGCGGTGGTCGACGGCATGCACTTCAGGCTCGAGGACAAGCGGCGTCCCGCAGAACCCGCAGAGCCGGAAGCGGTCCTGGTTCTCCTCGCCGCAGCCCGGACAAGTGACCACCGACCGAGTGTACGAAAGCCGACGACGAGCTCCGGCACGCTCGGCTCGGGAATGCGAGAGGGGCGCAGGCGCGCCCCTCTCGGTTTGCCGCAGGTTCCCGGGCTAGAGGAGCTGCATCAGTGACTGGAGGAGGGACCGGAAGGCGGCCAGCAGGTCGGCCTCCGAGTCCTCACCCTCGTCGGTGTCCTCGCCTTCGTCCGAGTCCTCGCCGTCCTCGGCTTCGCCGGACTCGGGCGTCTCCTCGTCGTCTGTCTCGACACCGTCTCGCTCGTGCGCCTCCCTCGAGACGCACTTCCCGAAGGCGTTGGCCTTGTTGTCGTTCGTGCCGTACTCGTCGGCGAAGGCGTCGGCGCCCATCTCGTCGCGCTCGAACTTGCAGACCCACGCGGGGTTCATGTGCTTCGGGCCGTCTTCGTCGCCGGCTCGGGCTGCCGCCCGCGCCGCGCGCCGCTCGAGCTTCTGCGCTGCCTTCTCGGCCTTCTTCGCGCTGCCGTTCCCGTTCCCGCCGCCCGCCCAGGCCGGCGGGCCGTTCCCGTTCCCGTTCCCGTTCCCGTTCCCGTTCGAGTTTCCATTCCCGTTTCCGGGCGTCGCGGCGGCCGCCGGAACGAGAAGAGCGGCGGCGAGTGCGGCGGCGATAAGGGCGTTGCGTCGGCGCTTCATACGGGTCTGGCCTCCCGTCGTCGGTCGTCCGGAGAGTAATTCGTCACGAGCACAGACGCCCTTTCCGCCCAAAACATGCGGCCTTTTACGAAAGATCAACATTTCGGGGGAGATCGACGTGCCCGCCCCGGGCTTTGATCCTGGCCGCTGGTCCGCCACAATGCCGACATGGCCGTCGCTCATGAAGCGAGTGGAGCCGTCCTCGCGCCGGCCGCCTCGGCGGCGGCAGAGCGTCTCTTCCACGAGCATTCCGGGTGGGTCTACGGTTACTGCCTCCGCCTCCTGCGCTCGCCGGAGGACGCCGAGGACGCGCTCCAGGCCACCTATCTGAACGCCTGCCGGAGCCTCAACCAGGGCACCCGGCCCCTGGCGGACTCGGCCTGGCTCCTGCGGATCGCCCAGAACGTCTGCCTCACCCGCCTACGTTCCTCCGGTCGCCGGGCCCGGCTCGAGCGCGTCCACGACGTCACGCTCCTCGAGGAGACCGTCGCGGCGCCGGACCGCCCCGCGGACGACCTGATCGGGCTCACCGGCGCGCTCGCCAGCCTGCCGGAGCAGCAGCGAAAGGCGATTCTGCTGCGGGAGTGGCAGGGTCTCTCCTACAGCGAGGTCGCGCACCGGCTCGGGCTGACCCAGGCCGCCGTCGAGACGCTCATCTTCCGCGGGCGGCGCTCGCTCGCGGCCGCGCTCGAGAACCCGGGCAAGCGAGTCCGGGTCCGGTCGCTGCATGCCCTGGACGTGGGCGGGCTCCTTGCAGCGGTCAAGGGCCTCCTCGGCGGGAGCGCCGGCGTCAAGGCGGTCGCTGCGCTCGCTGTTGCGGCCGCGACGACGACCGTCGTCGCCACCGACCCGGCCGGCGTGTGGCGCGACAGGCCGGAGCTCCCGACCGCACCGGCCGGGGAGCAGATGCTCCCGCCCGATCCGGGATCGCGCGCCGTCGTCGCCGTCCCCGCCTTCGTCCGGGTGTACCCGGACGAGTCTCGGCCCGGCGCCGGGCTGACCGACCCGGCCTCTCCCGCGTCCGAGCACGGTCGCGCCTTCGGACAGGCGACGGCTGCGGAGGCGAAGGCGAAGCCCAAGACCAACAACGGCAACGGCAAGGCTCTCGGCCACGCGAAGCAGGCCGCCTCGGAGCCGCGGAGCTCGAACGGCCGGGGGACGCCTGGCGCGGGAAGGCCGGACACCGCGGGGGAGACCGGGCCGCCACCGCAAGCCCAGGCCACGGACGCAGCGCGAGCTTGAGGGCGAAGCGGTGGTCGAAACCAGCAGCGAGCAGGCTGGCGTGCCGCCACGAGAAGACACGTTCCTCCTCGGTCTCGAGCGCGTCGAGCTCGTGGGTGATCGCGTCGATGGTCGCCATCTGCTTCCCTGCTTCGCTGGACGGACTTCGGCGGTTCATCCTTCCCGCGTGCATGGAAAATGGAACGCGGCGGCCGCCTGTACGCTCCCGGGCGACGTGCACGCCGAGCCCGCCGCAGCCATGCCGACAGGCGAGACACCGCGCCTCCGGGGCGTCTTGCACGCCTGGTCGTTCTTCGCGGCCGTCGCGGCCGGGATCGTGCTGGTCGTCCTCGCGGACGCGGGACGTCCGCGGGCCGCGTCCTGGCTCTACGCGGCCACGCTCGCCGCCATGCTCGGCGCGAGCGCGCTCCACCATCGCACCCCCTGGGGCTCGGCGGCGGCGCGAGCGTGGATCCGGCGGCTCGACCACTCGGCGATCTTCCTCTTCATCGCCGGCACGTACACGCCGTTCGCGCTGCTCGCCTTCCGTGGGACGCTCGGCACGGTCCTGCTCGTCCTCGTCTGGGCGGGCGCGGCCGCGGGACTGCTGCTCAAGGTCGCCTGGGTGGACGCGCCCGCCTGGCTCGCGGCGCTCCTCTACCTGCTGCTGGGGTGGGTCGGCATCGTCGCGCTGCCGGATCTCTTCCCGACCCTCGGCGTCGCCGTCTCGCTGCTTCTCATCATCGGCGGCGGCCTCTACACGCTCGGCGCCGTCACGTACGTGCTCCGCCGGCCCGACCCGGCACCCGCGGTCTTCGGTTACCACGAGGTGTTCCACGTCCTCGTGGTCGCGGCGGCGACGGTGCAGTTCGTGGCCGTGTCGCTGGTCGTCCTCGGGTCGGCCTGACCTGTCTTGACGTCAGGGGAGCGGATGTCGACAACGGGAACGAACAGTTGCTGAAGCTCGTGCGGCTCTCGTGAGCCGGGCGGCGGCGACGTTCCTGCCGCTCGCAGACGCGGTCGCCGAGCACGTCCACGACGGCGACGAGCTCGCGCTCGAGGGCTTCACCCACCTGATCCCGTTCGCGGCCGCCCACGAGATCGTCAGGCAGCGCCGGCGCGACCTCGCGCTGGTCCGCATGACGCCCGACGTGGTCTACGACCAGCTGATCGGCATGGGCTGCGCCCGGCGGCTGACGTTCTCGTACGGCGGGAACCCGGGCGTGGGCTCGCTGCACCGCTTCCGGGACGCCGTCGAGCACGGCTGGCCCCGCGAGCTCGAGGTCGTGGAGCACTCGCACGCCGGGCTGGCGGCCGCGTACGCGGCGGGGGCCGCCCGTCTTCCGTTCGGGGTCCTGCGCGGCTACGAGGGCACCGACCTCCTGGCCGAGAACGCTTCGGTGTCCTCCGTCGAGAGCCCCTTCACCGGCGAGCGCGTCAGCGCGGTCAGGGCGATC
>JAIBJN010000071.1 GCA_020029595.1 Actinomycetota bacterium
CTTCAAAACCGGCGAAACCGGTGTAGCCCATCGGTCGGTAGGTTCGACTCCTACGCCGCTCCGCTCCGTTGAGCTAGGAACAGCGGGTTCCGGCCCGTTGAGAGAACAGCTCGAAAGGTTTACTTCCAGGCCTGGTTAGAACTGGTCGTTCGGCGTCGCACGATCGTCCGCCTACTCCGCTCGCGTCTGCTGGTGAGGGCCTTCAGAGGTCGCGCGCGATCGCCTCGACGATCACCGACGCGTGCTCGAGCGCTTCGCGCACTTCCCTCGCCGTCTACGTCGAGCGCCTCGTACTCGCTCTGATTACGGAGGTCGCGCAGAGCATCGAACTCGTCGAGGTGCGAACCGATGTCGAGGTGGTCGAGAGCGGCCAGTGCATATTCGCCCGTCTTCGCATGGGCGCCGGGACCTCTAGTCACGCGGTACCCGCGCGAGCGCAGGTGGGCCGCGATGGCCTTGCGCATGGCGTCGTAAAGCGCCGTGAAGGCGAGCGTCGCATCGTCGGCCATGATCCTCTCCGCGGACGCGATGTGGCGGCGACCGACGTCGAGCTCGGCTTGCGCCGTCTCGGGATCGGGCGAGACCGTCCGGATCTTCTTCTCCGTGAGGAGCCGCTGGACGTCAGCCTCGGTCATCGACGCTCTCGTGGAGTGGGATCAAGGGCTGCTGCTTGATCGACCTGATGAACCCCGTCGCGTCCGACTCCCAGCCCTCCTTCGAGAGTACGGTCGGGGTGACCTCGAACCCGAGCTCCTCGCTCGCCTCGCGGCAGAGGCGAGCGAGGCTGCGCCTGACCGGCCTTCCCAGGATCAGAAGATCGATGTCGCCGGGCGCCTCGCCGCGCTCCCCTGCGTATCGACTCGCCCACGACCCGTAGATGAACGCGGCCTCGACACTGGCGAGTTCCTTCAGCCTCTCCCGCAGGACCGGCACCGGCCCGAAGGCCTTGAAGACGAGGCTCGAGAGCTCGGGGTAGAAGGGCGACTCCTCGTTGGGCCTGACGAGCCTCGCCCTCCCGATGCGCTCGCTCGTCAGGATGCCTGCCTCCTCGAGCCCTCCGCCTCGCGCTGCACCGTGGCCGGATCGATCCCGAGCTCGTGAGCGAGCTGGTTGAGCGAGAGGCGCTCGCCGGGGTGAAGGAAGACGCGGGCGAGCAGGCTGCCTCGCGGCGCAAGATACGGCGATGAGTCCCTCGAAGAAGGTGCCGGTGAAGATCATCGTCGACGTACACGAGCGCCAGAGCGGCATCGCGGAAACGCTTTCGGAGCTTGGAGCGGAGATCGAAGTGGCACCTCTTCCCGCCGGCGACTACGCGGTCGGCGCCGACACGCTCGTCGAGCGGAAGCGTGTGCTCGACCTCCATGCCGCCATCCTGAAGGGCCGCCTCTGGCCGCAGCTTGGCAAGCTCCGCGCCACGTGCGAGTTCCCCTACCTGCTCGTCGAGGGAACGGACATCGACCGCGGGCCGCTGCACGCGAACGCGATCCGGGGCGCCTGCCTCGCCGTCATCGACTTGGGGATCGCGCTGCTCCGCACGGGCTACCAGCGGGACTCGGCGCTCTGGATCCACCGTCTGGCCGTTCGCTGCCAGGAGCTCGAGCCAGCGGCGGAGCGCCCCGCGTACGCGCAGCGGCCACGGCCGAAGCCGGGCGAGGAGACGGCCGAGGCGCTGCTCTCCGCCGTCCCGGGGATCTCGACGTCCTGCGCTCGAGCGCTCCTCGCCCGCTTCGGAAGCGTCGCCGGAGTCCTCGCGGCCGGGCCGGATGGATGGCTCGATGTGCCGGGCATCGGACCCGAGCGCGCCCGAGCGCTCGAGCAGTCCTTTCACCACAGCTCAAGTCCGTGATCGTTCGAGGCTACGCGACGAGTTCCCTTACGGGCCGCTCGGGCGACCCCCTCTCAAAGCCCATCACGAAGCGGACTTCGAGCGCCTCGGCGAGCCGCTCAACGTCGCCACGTTTGTTTGATGCTGGCCGCTCTCGATGCGCGAGATTGCCGAGTGGCTCGTTCCCATCCGCCCAGCAAGCTGCTTCTGGGTCAGTCCGAGCTCCGCACGTCGGTTGATCACAAAGCGAGCAATGGCCTCGTAGGGCGCGCGGCGTTCGTGCGCGGCACGGTACTCCACGCTCCCACCTGCTCGACGACGCAGGGCCTTACCGACCGGAGTCCCGACAGGGCTGATGTGGGTCGTTCTCCGAGGCACGACCGCTCCCGCTGCTATTTTGCTTCTTCCCCGATAGGAAAAATAGCTTCGGGGTGGCGGGGCAGCTATTGAACTTCAGCTAAGCAAGGAGACTGGGTGCCTCCCGTAAGTGCGCGAGCAGGTCGCTATGTGAAACAGCGGACAGGTTACGCCGCGTTCGTCCCGGCTCCGCTTCCTCCCGATCCACCCATCGTTCTCGACGGAGCGTTGCAGGCGCTTCTGTCGCGCGCCGATCAAGCCGTTGGGCGCCTCGACGGCGTCATTCAGACCGTCCCCAATCCCGACTTCTTTGTCTACATGTACGTCCGGCGCGAGGCGGTCCTGAGCTCACAGATTGAGGGTACGCAGAGCACGCTCGAGGATCTCTTAGCAGCTGAGCTCGAGCCGCAGCCGACCTGGCGACACCTTCCGCAGGACGTCGAGGAGGTCGTCAACTACGTCCGGGCGATGAACTACGGCCTCGCGCGGATAAGCGACCTTCCGCTCTCTCTTCGCCTCATCACCGAGATCCACCGAGAGCTCCTGACCGGCGTCCGTGGATCGCATCGGCGGCCCGGCGAGTTCCGCCGGTCGCAGAACTGGATCGGTCCTGAGAACGCGACTCTCGCAGAGGCGACGTTCGTGCCCCCGCCCGTCCACGAGATGAAGCAGGCGCTCGACAACTACGAGCGCTTCCTCCATGACCAGGAGTCCCCGGCGCTCGTTCACGTTGGCCTCGCACATGCGCAGTTCGAGACCATCCACCCCTTCCTCGACGGGAACGGCCGGGTCGGGCGGCTCCTAATCACCTTCCTACTCGTCCATCGTGGAGTCCTTCATCGCCCCCTCCTCTACCTCAGCGTCTATCTCAAGCGCCACCGGGCCGAGTACTACGACCGTCTCATGGCAATCCGGGAGTCCGGCGATTGGGAAGGATGGCTTCGGTTCTTCCTTACCGGAGTAGCCCAGACCGCGGAGGAGGCAGCAGTCACGGCGCGAGCGATCCTCGACCTTCGCGAGGAGCATCGACGGGTGATCCAGGAGCGCGTCCCCGGGGTGAACGGCTTCCGCCTCCTCGACCTCCTTTTCCAGAGGCCCCTGGTCCACGTGAACCTCGTGAAGGACAGCCTCGGGATCGCCTTCGTCACCGCGAACAAGCTCGTCGAGCAGATGGAGAGCCTCGGGATCCTCGAGGAGATCACCGGAAGGCGACGGGACCGAATCTTCAGCTACTCGCCGTACGTGGGGCTCTTCCGCGACGAGCCTCCCGGCCGAGACGCTGAGGAGGTCCAGGAAACCGAGACCGAGGACATTTATTAGGGATTCCGCGCAGCGGAATCCTTTCTTCAAAACCGGTGAGGCGTGGCAGCCCCACGCTGGGTAGGTTCGACTCCTGCGCCGCTCCGCTCGCCCCGCACCGCCTGCACACATCACGCCGCGTCAAACCGGAGGGGGCGGCCGGAGCCGCCCCCTTCAGCAGTAGTCCCGCGGCGGGCTAGCCGCCCGTGTAGCGGAAGATGAAGATGCCGTGGTCGCGGTCGGAGCCCGCGAACAGGCGCTTCCCCTTCAGGTTGCCAGGAGCCTGGTTCCCGGCCACGAACGTCTCGACGCCCCAGAAGTTGTTCCCCTCGGCGTCGATGTAGTGGCCGACCTCCTCGATGCCCGACTCTCCGAAGCTGAACACACGGATCCCGCCCGCGTAGTACGAGCTGTAGGCGAGGTTCTGCCCGGGGTCGGTGGCGATCTCGTGGATGGACAGGTCGCCGAACCCGAACGCGAACGCCGGATCGAGCGCCTCCGGGATCGCGTAGGAGTCGATCCGCTCGACCTTGCCCTCCCCGCGGCGGAACAGGCTCAGGTAGCCCCAGCCGTCGAAGACCGAGGTCGCCAGGACCCGCCTGACGCTGACCGCCCCGAGGGCCGGAGCGTCGTCGGGTGCGTACGGCGTCCCGAACTGCGGCGTCGTCCCGAACAGCTCGTGGTAGGCCGCATGCGTGGTGCAGACGGTCACCATCGGCTTACCCGGCTCGAAGGCACCCGAGCCGCAGAAGGGCTCGCTGGTCGAGTCGTCGGCCCCGAGATGGCGATTGACCAGGACGATCGCGTCCCACCCCGCGTCGAAGGCCCTCGCGGCCTTCTCACCCGGGAAGCAGGCGTCGTCGGTCAGATCGCCGTTGCCGTTGTAGTCCGCGCTCGGGTCACCCGACGGGCCGCGCTGCATGAGGAGAATCCGCTCGTCCCCCGGCTGGAGCCCGAGCTCCGCGTCGGTGTAGTCGCCGGCCAGTGGCAGCGGCGTCGGATCGGCCGGACAGCCGTAGCCGCCCTGGACGACCTTGCCGCTCAGCGTCTGGTCCGGCAGCGCGGCCGCCGCCGTGCCGCCGCCGACCCCCACCGCGGGCCGCTCCTGGTCGTCGACGAAGAACTTGTCCGGCCGGTAGGGGCCGAAGTCCTCGTCGGCACCGAGGAAGTACGTGCTGTCGTGCGAGAACTCGGCCTCGTGCGCGTTGCCCTCGGGTGGCGAGATTCCCGGCACGAGCGGATCCTCGTCCGCGAAGTCGGAGTCGCCGATATAGGTCGCGTGGGCGGGGTTCTCGACGTCCAGCATCACGTACCCGGCGTCCCAGTAGGAGTCGAGCAGGACGTCACGGCCGTCCACGACCTTCGTCACCATGTCGTGGTTGAAGATCTCCGAGAGTCGAGGGTGCTCGTCGGTCTGTGCGATCTGCGGGAAGCTCTCCCACAGGTCGTACTCGGCGACCCCCTTTGGCTGCCGCGGGTTCGTGATGTCGTAGATGTCTACGTCGTGGAACTCTTCGTTGTCGGTGGCGACGAGGTAAACCTTGCCGTCGTCCTTCCACATGAACACGCTGTGGTAGGTGTTGGACGGCTCGGGGCCGTTCATCTTCCCCTCGCCGCCGTGGTCGCCCGCGCCCTGGACGAGTGCCTGCGGGTGGCGCGGGTCAGAGACGTCGTAGAGGTCGAAGCCGCCGCCGGCGTCGGTGTCGATGCACTTCTCGTTGTTGGTCGCGAGCAGGTCGCCGGTGAACTTCTTGCTGTTCACGCTGATGACCTGCGCGCCCTCGCCGTGGAAGTTGCCCGGTACGGCCGGGATGAAGGCGACCTCCTTGGGCTTCCTGGGATTCCGGATGTCGACCACGTACACGCCACCCTTGGTGCACGCCGGCTCGTTCCAGGAGTTCAGGTAGGCGAAGTCCTTGTAGACCGCGAGGTCTGCGATCTGGCCGGCCACGATCGGGCCGAATTGACGCGTGGGCTCGAGCTCGCCCACCAGCTCGACGTTGGCGCTCGAGCCAGGCAGGTGGCCACTCGGCTCACCGTGCTGCTGGTGCACGCCGACCGATGTACTGTCCCCGGTGCCCGCTCGCGGCATGCGGTCCGGCGCATCCGCCGGCACGGTCGCCGTGGCGCCGCCCACGAGGGCGAGCGCAAGCGCTGCAGCCATCGCGACGACGACGCGGGGTAGAAGCCTTCTCACGAAAACCAACCTCCTCTTGAGGGCCGCTTGTCCCGTCAAGCGACTGCGAGCGCCGCTGTTCTCGCTGCCGCGGTACGGGGTGAAGCTACGACGTCGAGACGTTCGAGTCAATGGAGAAGCGACTCGTCGTCCGCGGCGGCCCGCGTCCAGTGACCCGCGGCCAGGGCCGCCGTGACGATCGCGGCGAGCACGGCGACCTGTAGCGCCGCCGACACTGCGAGGCCGAGCGGGATCGTGGCGAGCAGCGCGACCGCCGACGCGGCGCGCGCCCGGCTGCGGGCGAGGCCGAGCACTCGGAGCAACGCGGCGTCCGCGGCGACGAACACTGCGGTTCCCGCGGCGAGCACGACGGCCGTGAAGTCGTCGAGGGGGTCGAGCGGATGGGCGATGGCCTTCTTCAGCCCGGCGGCGACTAGCACGATGCCGAGCAACAGGAAGACGTGCAGGTAGCCGAAGTGAATCGCGAGCCGTGTGCGCTCGTCGAGGGGCGTCGAGAGCATCGCGTGCTCGATGTGCTCCTCGTCGCCGAAGTACGTCCACCACAGGCCCGTGCTGAGCGCGAGGCCGAGCAAGGCGATGAGCGCGAGCTCGAGCCCCACCTGCGCGCCCCCGGCCCCGACGCCGAGCACGACGATCGACTCGCCGAGCGCCACGATCACGACGAGGCCGTGACGCTCGACGAAGTGAGAGGCCGAGATCTGGAAGCCCTCCAAGGAGACCAAGAGGGGGACGCACCAGAAGAGGACCGCAGCCGCCACGACGAGGACCCACTGGGTTTCGCCTCCGGCGAAGCCGCCGGCGAGCAGGAGGAGCGCGGCGAGGAGGTTGTAGGGGGCGATGCCGAGCATGGCCCGCGCCTCGCCCACCGAGGTCTCCTTGATGTAGAGGCCGCCGTGGAGCGCGACGACCACGAGGTAGCCCACGCCGAAGGCGACGCCGCCGCCCTCGAAGGTCGTCGGGACGGCGAGCGCCATGATCAGGAACCCGGCCATGCCTCCGATCAGAAGCAGTCGGTGGGCGAGGACGTCGAGTGCGAGCGCGTTCGTGAGCCAGGCGTAGCCGTCGTACATCCACCAGATGACGGAGAGCAGCAGCACGACCTTCACCAAGCCGGCGGCATCCGGCTCGTCCGCGAGGAGGACAGTGAGCTGCGTGACGGTGAAGACGAAGACGAGGTCGAAGAACAGCTCGAGCGTCGAGACCCTGACCGCCCGGCCGTCCGCCGGCTCTGCGCTCTGCATGGGGGCGACGTTACCGCCGGTATCGGCGCTCCACGGCGCCTTGTAATCTCAGAGCGCAGAGCAGCAGCGCGATGAGCACGCCGAAGCCCTTGGAGCAGCACCTCCCTCCGCTCCCGCTGCGAACGCGGGCGGCGCTCGCGACCGGGCGGCTCGCCGCGACGGCCTCGCGCTTCGCCCGGCGGGGCCACGGGGGGGTCGTCGGGGGGACGGTCGCGCTCAAGCTCGACCCGGATGCTCTCCGGTTGCTCGGACGCGGGCGCACGACGGCGCTCGTCTCGGCGAGCAACGGGAAGAGCACGACGGCCGCCCTGCTCGCCGCGACCGTCCGCCGGCTGGGCCCGACGGCCTACAACGAGAACGGCTCCAACATGAGCTCGGGGCTGGTCGTCGCGCTCGAGGCGGCCCGCGAGACTCCCTTCGCCGTCCTCGAGACCGACGAGTCGTACCTCGGGCCGGTCTCGGAGGCGACGCGCCCGCGCGTGATCGCGCTCCTCAACCTGAGCCGCGACTACCTCGAGCGGGGCGTGCGCTACAAGCCGCTCGCCCGCCACTGGCGCGAGACCGTCGAGGCCGCGGACTGGCCGCTCACGGTGGTCGCGAACGCCGACGACCCGCTTGTGACCTGGGCCGCGCGCGGCGCGAAGGACGTCGTCTGGGTCGCCGGGGGCGATCAGTGGTCGGAGGACGGTGCGATCTGCCGTGACTGCATCGTCCGCCTCCAGCGAGAGGGAGAGCGCTGGTGGTGCGACTCCTGCGGACAGTCTCGGCCGGAGCCGAGCTGGTGTCTCGTAGGGGACGTCGCGGAAGGGCCCGGTGCTGTGGTCCCGATCAAGCTGGCCGTGCCCGGGCGGATGAACGCGCACAACGCCGTCTTCGCACTCGCCGCCGCCGTCGCGCTCGGCGTCGACCCCGCGACGGCGGGGGAGGCGATGGCCGAGGTAGGCGACGTCGACGGGCGCTGGGGACGGCGGGACGTCGACGGCCGCTCGGTGCGGCTGATCCTGGCAAAGAACCCCGCGAGCTGGCAGGAGTCGATCGAGATCGCCGGCCCGTCAGGAGACGCGCTCGTCTTCCACCTCACGGCGCGCGGCGACTACAACGCAAAGGACGCGAGCCTCGCCTGGGACGCGCCGCTCGAGCGGCTCGCCGGCCGCGACGCGATCGCCACGGGTGTGCGCACGTCTGACATGGCGCTCCGCCTCGAGGTGGCCGGGCTGAACGTAAGGGCCGTGCCGGATCCGGTCGAGGCGATCCTGGCGAGCCCGCCGGGCCCCGTCTCCGTGATCGGGAACTACCCGGCGTTCCTCGACCTCCGCGACCGGCTCGACGCTCTCGAGACGTGAACGAGCTCACCATCGTCGAGGTCTATCCGGGATCGATGTTCCCCCAGGGGGACGGGGGGAACCTCCGGGTCCTCGAGCACCGCGCCCGGGCCCGCGGGCTCTCGGCGACGACCTTGAGCCCGCTCCTGGGCGAGCCGCTCCCCGACGGCGACCTCTACGTGCTCGCGGGGGCCGAGGACGAGGATCAACCCGCGGTGGCCCGCCGCCTCGCCGAGGAGGGGACGCTCGCGCGGGCGGCTGCCGCAGGCAAGGTCGTGGTCGGGATCGGCGCCGGCTACGAGCTCCTCGGGAGGAGCTTCGACACGCCGGCCGGGGTGACGACCGCAGGGCTCGGCGTCCTCGACGTGCGCACGACGCTCGGCGCACACGTCGATTCCCGCGTGGTCACGAGGCCGGAGCCACGGCTCGGCCTCCCTGCGCTCGTCGGGTACGAGTGGCATCGGGGCCGGACGGCTCTCGGCCCGGACGCGCGCCCGCTCGCAGAGGTGGAGATCGGCGTTTGCAACGGCGGCACGCCGCCCACCGACGGGGCCGTGCAGGGCCACGTCCTCGGCACGTACCTCCACGGCCCCGTGCTCCCGCGGAACCCAGAGCTGGCCGACCTGCTGCTCGGCTGGGCACTCGGCGAGGAGCTCGCTCCGCTCGAGAGCGCGTTCGCCGAGCGCGCCCGGAATGAGCGGATCGCCGAGGCCCACGAGGTCGAGCGCCGGAAGCAGCGGTGGCTCGGGTTCGGTCGCTAGCGGCGCCGCAACGCCCGCAGCGCCTCGAGCTCCCGGACGCCGAGCACCTTCGCGGCGCCGAGATAGAGGAGCCCCGCGACGCCGAGCCCGGAGCCCAGCGAGAGGATCTGCGCCCAGAGCTCGCGTCCGAGCAGCCGGTCGGCGAGCACCCAGACCGCGAACGCGCCTGCGGCCGCGACGCACGAGGCGACGAGGATTCGTGCGACCGACGCAGCGACCAGGCGCGGAGCGGCGAGTCCGGGCCCCCGCCGCATCGCCGCCAGCAGGAGCCCGACGCCGACCATGTTGACGATCGACGTGGCGAGCGGGATTCCCCACACCCCGAGCCGGTAGAGGACGGCGTCGAGAGCGGCGTTCAGGGCGACCGTGCCGAGGGCTACCGTCGTCGGGATCCAATTCGACTGGAGGCTGTAGAAGCCGCGCGAGAGCATCAGCATCCACCCGTTGAAGGTCAGCCCGAGCGAGAACGCCGCCAGGCAGTTGGCGACGATGATCGTGTCGTCCGCCGTGAACGCTCCGCGCTGATAGAGGAGTCGCACGATCGGCTGGGCCAGCACGGCGCCGACGATGCTCGCCGGGACGAGGAGGAACGCGATCTGCCGGAGCCCGCCGTCCAGCGTCGCCCGGAACGCGGGCAGGTCGCCGAGCGCCGCGAGCCGTGAGAGCGTCGGGAAGAGGACGGTGACGACGGCCACCGAGAACATCCCCTGCGGGAGCATGTAGACGCGGAAGGCCTTCTCGATCGACGTCGGTGCCAGCTCCGGGTCGACGAGCCGAGAGGCGAAGATCATGTCGACGAAGATGCTGATGTTGATCAGCCCGAGCGTCAGCGTCACGGGCAGCATCAGCGCGAAGAACCGCCGCACCGCCGGGTCGCGCCAGTCGAGGACCGGCCGGAGCCCACCGTCGAGGCCGCGCAGCCAGGGGACAGGCAGGAGGAGCTGCACGACCGCGGCCACGAGCGTCACGACGGCGTACAGGATCAGCTCCGCCGACTCACCCTCGACGAGCGGGACGCCGACGATGAGCCCGCCGATGATGACGAGGTTCCAGGCGACCGGCGCCAGTGCCGGGATCGTGAAGTGGTCGTGGGCGTTGAGGATCCCGACGATGACCCCGGACACCGTGACGAGGCCGACGATCGGCATGAGAATCCGGGTGAGCTCGACCGCGAGGTCGGAATCGCCGCCCGGGTCGCCGAATGGGCGAATCAGGAGCGGCGCGATGAGGATGAGGATCGCCGTCAGCGCCGTGACGCCCAGGAGGACGAGCCAGAAGATCGTGGACGCGACCCGCCAGGCTCGCGCCTTGTCCTCCTTGGCCAGGAGCCCGCTGAAGACGGGGACGAAGGCCCCGGAGACCGCCGCGTCGCCCACGAAGGCCCGCACGAGGCTCGGGATCTGGGACGCGACGGTGAAGGCGTTGATCTTCCCGCTGACGCCGAAGAAGTAGGCCGCGACGATCTCGCGAACGAGCCCGAGAGCGCGAGACAGGCCCGTTGCGAGGGTGAACGTCGCCGTCGAGCGCGCAAGCCGACGGGCGTGGCCGGCCTCGCCCATCCGGCCGAGTATACGAGCGGGCTCCACGAAGCGAGCGGGCGGCACGGCGCCTCGGTGGCGCGCGAGCACAGGACTTCTCGCAGAGCGCCTCGACGCGTAGGGTCCCGTGCTCGTGGAGGCTCGGCCCGATCTCGTCTCGCTGGTCCTCGTCCTCTGCGCGGCCGCCTTGGCCACGATCGTCTCGCGGCTGAGCCCGCGGCTCGCGCTGCCGACGGTCGTCGTCGAGATCGCGCTCGGCATCCTCATCGGTCCACAGGTGCTCGACATCGCCGAGGCCGATCGGTACCTCGTGTTCCTCTCCGACCTCGGCCTCGTCTACCTCTTCTTCCTCGCGGGGATCGAGGTCGTCCATAGCGACGTCCCGGGGCGGCTGCTCGCCCGCGGTTCGCTCGGTTGGGGCGTCTCGATCCTCCTCGGCGTCGCCCTGGGCTTCGGCCTCGAGGCCGCAGGCGTCGCGGCCTCGGGCTGGCTCCTGGCCGTTGCGCTCGCCACGACTGCGCTCGGAACGCTCGTGCCGATCCTCCGAGACGGCGGCGTCCTCGGCACACGGCTCGGCCAGGACACGCTGGCATCGGCCGTCGCGGGAGAGTTCTGGCCGATCGTCGTGATCTCCGTCTTTCTCACGGGCGCGCACGGCACGTGGGTCGAGATTTTCCTTCTGCTCGGCTTCGGGCTCGTCGTCGCGGGCGCCTGCGTGACAGCGCTCCGTGTCCGTCCGCCGCGCATCCTGCGAATCGCCCAGGAGACCCTCGACAAGAGCGGCCAGCTCGCGGTCCGGCTGTCGATCGCGGCGCTAGCTCTGCTGACGCTCCTCGCCGACAAGCTCGAGTTCGATTTTGTCCTCGGGGCCTTCGCGGCCGGGCTCGTCATCGGGCTCGTCGCGCAGGGAGAGACGGGGAAGCGCGCGCTGCCGCGGATCTCGACGATCGGTTACGGCTTCCTCATCCCCGTCTTCTTCGTCGTCACGGGGATGCAGTTCGACCTCGACAACCTGCTGACTGGAACCGGCCTCGCCCTCGGGGCGCTGTTCCTGGCGCTCTTCCTCGTCACGCGCGGAACGGCGGCGCTCCTCGCGCTCCGCGACCTCGGCTCGAGGCAGACAGGAGCGCTCGCGTTCTTCAGCGCCACGGGGCTCCCGCTCATCGTCGCCGTGGTCGAGGTCGGGACCCGGCGCGGCGACGTGGAATCGGACGTCGCAGCCTCCCTGGTCGGCGCGGGCATGGCCTCCGTGCTCGCCTACCCGCTCCTCGGTCTGATCCTCGCCCGCTCACCCCGCACAGACAGGACCTAGGCGGCGGACTCGGCGGCGCTAGACGGCAGCGGTCGACCGCTTGTCCGAAAGGACGAGGACGATGATCAGGGCGATCAGCGGGAAGAAGAAGCCCAGCACCCCCCAGAGCGCGCCGTTCCTGCCCTTGCCCTCCGCGATGCGGTAGCAGACGTACGCGATCGCGATCGCGATCGCGAAGCTGATGAGGATGAAGAGCCAATCCATGGAACCCTCCCTTGTCGACGGGCTCGAACGCTAACGCAGTCTCCGGCCGTTGGCCGCCTTCGCGCGTACGCTCTGACCCGTGTTCCACGTGCGCGTGATCGCTCCCGCCGAGGCCGCGCGGCACCTGCGCCCGAACACGTACCTGGAGCCGTTCGCGCTCAGGGCGCTCGGCGTCGTCCGCGAGGACCAGGCTCTCATCGAGCAGACGCGCGCGCTGCTCTAGGAGGGTTTGGCGGAACGTCGCTCGTCGCCGGGGTGCGATGGTCGTTCCGAGGCAAGGACGAGTTCGCTCCGCGAACTCGTCCACTGATAGGGAACCCACCCACCC
>JAIBJN010000120.1 GCA_020029595.1 Actinomycetota bacterium
GAGACGGGGATGAAGACGCTCTGGGACGACGGCCTCGGCAAGGTCGTCTCGGGCCTCACCTCGCTCGAGGAGCTGGCCCGCGTGCTCGTCTAGGCTCCGCGCCGAGCCTAGAGCGTGCCGTCGTCCACGAGCCGCGTCCCGCCGATCTCCGCCGCGATCTCCGTGTAGATCCGCGTCAGGTCGCCGGGGTTCGGCCTGTTGTAGAACGTGTCCGGCGAGGTGGCCATGTTGCGGAGCGCGTCGTAGGCGGTGATCGCCGGAGACTCGAGCGAGCCGCTGTACGACCTGCAGACGTTCGCCGAGCCGCCGCTCGCGTCCAGGTCGTAGCCGATCGTGTAGACGATCGTGCCGGTGGCCTTGATGACGCCTGCCGAGTTGACGCCCTGCTGGCACGGCTGGCGACGGTACGGGGAGCTCGTCGAGTAGTACGTGGGCCCGGTGTTCGCGGCGCCGTCGGAGAAGAAGACGATCACGTCCTGGGCATAGGGGCGCCCGCGCGAGCTCTGAAGCTCGGCCTGCGCCCGCTCGATCGCGTTCGCATACGCCGTCGATCCCCCGCCACGCTGGCAGCGGATCGTCGAGACGAGCTGGGAGGACTCGTTGAGGCTCGACCCGACCTTGTAGTTGGTCGAGAGCTGCACGACGGTGTAGACCGAGGACGTGGAGTTGTAGTTGCTCGAGGCGGGCGTGCTACAGGCCGAGCCGCTGCTCGTCCTCGGAGGGAAGACGGCGAAGCCGATCTTGTGGATCGTCGGGTCCATGTACTGGATGAACTCCAGCAGGCCGGCGCGGGCGTTCTGGAGGTCGGTGCACGCCGGGTCGCTCGAGCCGTCCGAGAACTGGCACATCGACCCGGTCCGGTCGAGGACCAGCATGATGTCGAGCGGTCGGGAGGAGCACGGCGAGCACGCGGTCGCCTTGGCGCGGACCGTGAACGAGTCGATCCCGAGCACCTTGGCGAAGATCGTCGGGACGACGGTCGTCTGCTCGACCACGACGGCGTTCACGGGGCTGCACGGTGCGAGCGAGAGGCACTTCGTCTGCACCGCGGTCGTGACGGACGGAAGCTTGTTGTTGTCGTTCTTCGCGCCGTCGCGGCCGCTGTAGTTCTCGGCGTAGTCGACGGCCGCGACCGGGTCGGGGAGCTCCAGCGCCCCCGCCGTCGCGGCGGCGTCGGCCGAGGCCTGGAGGTGGCGCTTGGCGAGATAGGCGCGCCCGACGTCGATCACGAGCGCGGCCGAGCCGAGCAGGACCACGAGCGTGACCGCCAGCAGGGCGACGATCTGTCCGCGCTCGTCGCGCCGCAGGAGCGTGGTCGTAAGGGGCATGTCTCGCTCCTGTTCCAAGGCCAGGAACCGGTCGGGGACCTACGTACTCTCGGACTGTGTGTGCGGGAGCCGTCTTGGGAAGCCCCCGATGAGGGGATTCGCGGGGCGACGGCGTCAGGTGACGTCGCAGCCGAGGTACTCGAGGATCGTGATCGTCTCGCGGATGAACTCGTCCGCTTCGTCGCGCGTCCCGAAGCGGTAGGGGCCGGGCCGGAGCGGCTCCACCCGCAGGCCGTCGACCGGGTAGACCTCACACTCGACGAGGAAGCCGCCTCGCTCCTCGACGTAGCGCATGCGGACGAGCTCGCGTCCGTCCTTGCGCGCCGAGCGGAGCGCGAGCTCGTGGGCGTCCTCCTGGGCCGGCTGCGTGGCCGGGTCGCTCACTTGCGGGCGTTGGCGACGGCTTGGGCGACAGTCTCGCGGTCGACGTAGCCGTCGAAGCGCGCGCGCATCTCGGGGCCGCGCGTGAGGACGAGGACGGTGGGGGCCTCGAGCACCGTGTACTCCTTGGCGAGCACGGCCACGGAGCCCTCCTTGGTGACGTTCACGGCGAGGAAGCCGGCGCCCACCTCCGCTGCGCCGGCGCGCGCCTCGCGGATTGCCGCGGCGTCCACGTTTGCCCCGGGCGTGTGGAAGACGACGACGACCGCCCCGTGGTCGGCGAGCTGCCGCTGGAGCGCGGACTTCGCGCTCTCCGCCTTCTGCTTCTTCTTGGGTGTTGGCGCGGGCACCGTCTCGCCCCCGGTCGTCGTCGGGGCGGTGGCTGCGGTCGTGGCGAGCGGCACCGACGCCGGCTCGGCCGGTTGGCCCATGGCGAAGGCGCCGACGCCGGCGCCGAGGAGGCCGAGCACGGCGACGGGGAGGAGCACGCGAAGGCGAAGCTGCTGCCGCATTCCACGTTCCCTATCGGCACCCGCCCGGCCCTGCTTAAGAAGCACGGCAAGAAGAAAGGGCGCGGTCTCCCGCGCCCTTTCCCGATTCGGCCGGTGGCCGGACTAGCAGGCGTTCGCCGTGATGTCCGCGGCCGGGCCGGCCTTCTTGTAGATGGCCTGGCCGACGGTGCTCTGGATGCAGTACGAAGCGGGCGTCGCGCGAACGACCTGGACGTTCTTGATGCCCTGGTCGTACGACGCCTTGAGGACCGCGGAGGTGAGACCGGAGTAGCCGGTCGCCGTGTGGTCCGCGTAGTAGGCCTCGACACCCGGAATCGCGGCGCGAACGTTCGCCTGGGCCGCCGACCGCTCTGCGCGGGCGCGGAAGCTCAGGTACGAGGGGATCGCAATCGCGAGCAGGATGCCGATGATGATGATCACGACGAGGAGCTCGATGAGGGTGAAGCCCCCTTCTTTCTCCGAGACCGTGATCCGCTGCCTAAGCCTCTGAATCATGAGCGAGTCCTTCCTTTCAACGTAGGCGTGCAGTGGCTCACGGGGGAGGTATCGGCTCCCCGGAACGGCGCGGAATCCCCTCGTTTGAGGGATCTTCCACGGCCCTTTAGTCATGCGGGCTGGCTGCCGATAGCACCGGGCGGGAGGACCCTTGGACCCGACGGTGCAGCCGAGCCCACAGCCAGCCACGGAGACCGGCCTCGAGCCGGTCGCGGAGACCCCTGCGCCTGCGGAGGCCGCCGCGCCGGCGCCTCGCCGGAGCCCCGGCTCCATCGACGACCTGCTCGAGCAGGTCGTCGTGCGCGGCGCCTCCGACCTGCACGTCACGGTCGGCTCGGAGCCCGTCGTTCGCATCAACGGGCGCCTCGAGCGCCTCGAGGAGTTCGCCCGCCTCAGCCCCGAGGAGACGCAGCGGATGCTCTACCGCATTCTCTCCACGGAGCAGCAGAAGCACTTCGAGATCAAGCGCCAGATCGACATCTCCTACTCGATTCCCGGCCTCGCGCGCTTCCGCGTCAACGTCTACTTCCAGCGCGAGAGCCTCGGCGCCGCGTTCCGCCTCATCCCGGCGGAGCTCAAGACCCTGGAGCAGCTCGGCCTCCCGCCCGTACTCCGCGAGTTCACCACGAAGCCGCGCGGCCTCGTTCTCGTCACGGGCCCGACCGGCTCGGGGAAGTCGACGACGCTAGCGGCCGTGATCGACGAGATCAACCGCACGCGCGACGACCACATCATGACCATCGAGGACCCGATCGAGTTCCTGCACCGCCACAAGCGCTGCATCGTCAACCAGCGCGAGATCGGCCCCGACGCGACGAGCTTCGCCGACGCGCTGCGCGGCGCCCTGCGCCAGGACCCCGACGTGATCCTCCTCGGCGAGATGCGCGACCTCGAGACGATCTCGACCGCGCTGACCGCGGCCGAGACCGGCCACCTCGTCTTCGCCACCCTGCACACGCAGGACGCGCCCTCCACGGTCGACCGTCTCATCGACGTCTTCCCCGCCGCCCAGCAGGAGCAGGTGCGCGTCCAGATCGCGAGCACGCTCCAGGGCATCGTCACCCAGACCCTCCTCCCGACCGTGGACGGCAAGGGGCGCGTCGCCGCGCTCGAGGTCCTGCTGCCCGACGACGCCGTGCGGAACCTCATCCGCCAGGCGAAGGTCGAGCAGATCTACTCGGTCATGCAGACGAACACCAAGCGCGGCATGCAGACGCTCGAGCAGGCCATGCTCGACCTCGTCAGGGCCGGGAAGATCACGACCGAGATCGCCCTCATGCGCTCGAGCCGGCCGGATCAGCTCAAGAGCCTGCTCGTTCGCGCGGGCCTGCTCGCCTCGGCCGACGGCGCCGCGAGCCTGCGGGTGGCCGGGGGCTAGCGGTGGGGAAGCAGGTCGTCGGTCTGAAGCTCGGAGCGTCGAGGCTGAACGCGGCGTGCCTGTCGGTCAACGGCTCGGCCGAGGTCCTTCAGCTCGCGTGCTCCCCGCTCCCTCCCGGGCTGATCGCGGGCGGCGAGGTGCGAGACGTGCCCGGGCTCGCGGAGGCCCTGAAGGAGTTCTTCAAGCGCCACAAGCTGCCGAAGCGGAGCGTCCGCATCGGCCTCGCCAACAACCGCATCGGCGTGCGCACGATCGACGTGTCAGGGATCGACGATCCCAAGCAGCTCGGGAACGCCGTGCGCTTCCGCGCGCAGGAGGCGCTTCCGATCCCGCTCGACGAGGCCGTGCTCGACTTCCAGATCCTCGGCGAGGGCGTCGC
>JAIBJN010000121.1 GCA_020029595.1 Actinomycetota bacterium
ACGGTGGCGCTCTTCACCCTGGGCGAACCGACCAAGTAACAGTCTGTTACTTGGGATCGACGGTTGCCCCGGCCAGGCGCTCGAACTGCTCCGCCGCCTCGTCCGGCCCCGGGGTCGTGAGGACGTTCTCCGCGGCGAGCACGTCCGCGCCGGGGAACCCGGTCGCGCGGATCGCTGCGGCCGCCGCCTCGACGTCGTAGGGAGTCCGACGCAGCTCCACGTCCGGGCCGAGCAGCGCCCAGTAGGCGCCCGGGCTGCCCTCGTAGGGGAGGCCGACGCTGCCCGCGTTCACCAGGCGCTTCCCCGCCACGAGGCGGTCGAACTGGACGTGCGTGTGCCCGCAGACGACCAGACGCTCAACGACTCCGGAGAGCATGGACGCCGCCCGCTCCTCGGGCGTGAGCGCGGTCACGATCTCCTCGTCGCTCCGGGGTGAGCCGTGGCAGAAGAGCGCGCGGCCGAGGCCCTTCACCCCCACGGTCTGCGTCAGCGGGAGCCCGGCCAGGAACTCGAGCTGCTCGCCGTCGAGCTGCTCGGCGGCCCAGCGGGTCCTCGCGGCCCAGAGATCGTCGTCGTGCCCGGCCGGCAGGGCCTCGGCAACCTCGCGGTCGCCATTGCCGCGCAGGAAGAGCGCCCGGTCGCCGAGTGCGCGCAGTCGCTCGAGGCACTCCCGCGGCATCGGGCCGATCGCCACGTCGCCGCCCACGACCACGAGGTCCGCGCGGCAGCGCTCGACCTCCGCGAGCGCTGCCTCCAGCGCCGGCAGGTTGCCGTGCACGTCGTAGAGGGCCGCCACGCGCACTCCACGTAGCTGCCGCCAGATCCGGTCGCCATTGGCGAGGACGAAGGCCGCCGAAAGGAGCGGCAGCGCCGGCAGCCCACCGATGTCGAAGGCGACGGCGAGCGCGAGGGTCGCGCCGAACGAGAGGGTCATCAGCACCCACGTGAGGCCCGGTCGCAGGCCGAAGCGGACGGTCGCGCCGAGGAAGAGGGCGAAGAAGAGAACGTCCGGGAGGCCGAGCTGGGCCGAGAACTCCTCGCCGGGAAGGGGGAAGGCGATCGAGAGCGCGTCGAAGACCTGCGGCTGCTCCTCGACGATCACCTTCGTCGGCCCCCGGAAGACGGAGAAGGTGTCCACCGGGATGATGAGGAGCGCGACGAGGAGGACCCAGCTCACGGCCTCGAAGAAGCCGAGGAACCACCAGCCGGCCGCGGTCACGGCCGCGAACTTGACGAAGTTCGCCGCGACGTCGAGGCCGGTGAGCTCGAAGAGGACGGCGAGGAGGACGAGCGCCGCGACCGCGCCTCCGAGCGCGCTCGGGGAAGCGACCCGCCAGAGCGGGAGCGCCAGCCAGGTCAGCGAGAAGAACGCCGGCATGAGCACGAAGCCGACGAACGCCACGTCTCCCCAGGTGCCCAGGTCGAAGAGCGACTCCGAGACGCTGTAGTAGACGGCGAGAAGCGTGAGAGCCGCTAGTAGGGCGGCAGCTCGGACCACCAGGGGCCAAGCGCCTTGAACGCCTCCCAGAACGCGCGCTTCGAGCGCTGCTCGTCCAGGGACTCGTCGACATCTGGCGTCTGGAGGGCGTCGATCGTCGGCGTGAAGCGCTGGATCTCCCCCAACCGGTCCTCGATCTCCGTCGCGAGCGGAAACCTGACGGCGTTCAGGCATGTCCTCGCATCTTGCCCCATGACGACGACGATCTTCGGCTGGACGACGTGGAGCTCCCGCGCGAGCCAGCGGTGCGCGTCCTCGTCGGCGACATCCTCGAACTTGAGGCAGTTCGTCCCGTAGATCGCCATCGGGTCGACATGGAGGCGCTGAATCGACTTCAGAACCGCCTGGCCGGAGCGGCCGAAGAACGCGACTCCCTCGTGCACCTCCGCGGTCTGCGGGCGGTGCTTGAGCAGGAGGATGTCGGCGAGCGGATGGCCCGAGCCGAGCACGGGGACGCGCTCGGGGCCGGCCGCCTGCGCGATCTCGTGGCCGAGCTCGTTGATCTCGGCAATCGTTTTCTTCAGGTAGCGCTCGGAGATGTCGTCGGCGGACACGGGCACGGGGATTCGCCTTCGCCGACTCCCTATCGATTCACCGAGCTCATCTTGCGTAGGGATTCGCGCCGCGAGGCGCGAATCCCTGCGGCCCACTTGAGGCCCTGCAGATACAGGAGCGACTTCGGGCGGCGCACGATCTCCGCGCTCCGCAGGCTGATGAGGAACTCCTCCGGCGTCTCGAAGGCGCGCAGGCGCACGAGCCCGGTGCCGACGCCCTGGAGCACGTGCGCGTCCGAGCCCGCGCCCATCGTCAGGTTGTACTTGCGCGCGAAGCGGAGCGCCTCGTCGTTCATCCCCTCGAAGAGGAGGCGCGCGTTGTAGACCTCGAAGACGTCGATCTCGGCCAGGTGGCGGTGGAGGGTCGAGGCGTCCGGGATCGTGTGCAGGCGGTCGAAGGGATGGGGGAGGTAGACGACGCCGCCCTGCTCGCGGATGGCGGCGATCGTGTCTCCCATCGACAGGCCGCGCGGGATCTCCTCGCGGAGGAAGAGGCCGATCACCTCGCCGGCCTCGGTCTTCACCTCCTCGCCGGGGATGACGGTGAGCGCCCGGCCGCGCGCCAGCTCGACGGCCTCCTGTGCCCCCGCGAACACGTTGTGGTCGGTGATCGCGATCGCACCGAGGCCGATTCGCTCGGCATGGTCGAGGAGGTCGGCGACCGGGACGGCGCAGTCGTGGGAGTGCTCCGTGTGCATGTGGAGGTCGGCGAGGACGAGTGGGCGGTCGGCGAGCGGGTCGGAGATTGGCACCATGGGCGCTCGCCGTTTGCGGAGGACGGCGCCGTAGATCCGCTCAAGCTCGTCCGCCAGGCGTTCGAAGCTCTCCCGCTCAGCCTCGCGCCTGGCCCCGGCGGCGCGCTCCTCCCGCCAGCGCTCGTCCTCGGCGAGCCGCGCGAGCGCGGCGCCGACGAGCTCCGGCTGGTCGTACGCTCCCGGCGGGTCGACGAGCGGGACGCCGGCAGCCGCGGCCTCGAGCGCGAGGCGCTCGCTCCCGCGTGCAGCGGGGACGAGCCCCGCCGCGCCGGCGAGTTCGACGGCGTGGCCCCGGGCGTCGAGAGCCGTGCGTACGGTCGCCCGCCCGCGAAGCGCGCGGGGGACGTACGGCCGCCCGGAGAGCGACGTCGTCCGCAGGACGACGAGCTCCCACTGGGGGAGGGCGCCGAGCGCCCGGAAGGCGGCACGCAGGCGCGGCATCTCCTCGACGCGCCACTCGAGAACGAAGCGCCGGCGCGCGGTGGCCGGCCGGAAGAGCGCGAGGTCGACGCCGCGCGGCAGCACCCGGTAGTCCCCGGGGAAGCGAGTCCTCGCGGCCTCGACTGTCTCCTTGCTCGTCGCGGTGAGGGCGTCCACCCGGGCGAGGAGCCGCTCGCGCTGCTTGCGCCCGGGCGGGTAGCCGAGGCGCTCGGGCGAATGGAAGGTCGCCACGGCGAGTCTCCGCGCGTCGCGGAGCGCGAGGTAAGAGAGGCTCGGGAGCCCAGGCTCGTGCACGTGGACGACGTCGAAGCGGTCGCGCGTGAGCGCAAGCTCGAGGTTCGACTGCACGCCGATCGGGACCCCGAGGCTGCTCCGGCGCGAGACGGGAAGCGCAGGCCCGAGCGCGACGGAGCCCTCGAGCGGCGTCCCTTGGCGGCCGAGGCGCCTGAGCGAGCGCCGTCCGGCGGCGAGGTCGGTGGCGCGGCCGGAGGGAGCCAGCACGACGACCTCGTGGCCGCGTCGCCGGAGCTCCTCCACGGCGCCCGCCACGTGATCGTTCACCGCGTGCGGCTGCGAGAGCGTGAAGGGGGTCACCATGCAGATGCGGAGGCTCACGAACCCGATTCTAGAGTTCCCCTTGAACCGGCCCCGAGGCCGCTGTACGGTCGCTCCCTCAACCCCGTGGAGAGGAGGAAGCATGTGTCTTCCGGGCACGGTCGAGATCGTGCGCGAGCAGATCGAGGCGGAAGGGGCGCCGAAGGTCGACCGGCGCACGGCCATCTTCGGAGCCGCCGGCGTCGCGCTGGCCGCGGCCTTCCCGGCGAGCGCGCTTGCCAGCGGATCGCGGCGAGGGGACCGCATCGCCGACCTGACTCATACGTTCACGGCGGGATTCCCCGTCTTCGCCTTCGATCCGCCCTCGCGCAGCACGCTCGTCACGATCCCGACCGGCGGTTTCTACGCGCAGCAGTGGACGTTCGGCGAGCACTCCGGCACGCACATGGACGCGCCCGGGCACTTCGTCCTGGGCGGGCGGCTCTCGCCCGAGATCACGCCGCAGGAGCTGATCGTGCCCATCGTCGTCGTCGAC
>JAIBJN010000122.1 GCA_020029595.1 Actinomycetota bacterium
GCCCCCGCCGCAGGCTGCGGCGAGACCAAGGGCGGCGACTGCCACGGCAACGCCGAGCAGGAGCCGTCTCGCCAGGGTCTTCGTGATCGAGGTTGGCACCGTCTTTCTCCTTCCACTAGATTCGTCAAGCACCCTTACATAACCGTCAAGCGACTTGACGTATTCCCTGCCCCTCATCGATCTTCTTCTCCGCGGCTACCGCTGGTTCGAGGATGGCCTCTTGAGCCGGCTCGAAGCGGCCGGCTGGCCCGAGCTGACGCGCGCGCACTCGCTCGTCTTCGCCCACCTCGACTTGGAAGGAACGCGCGTGAGTGAGCTCGCCCGGCGCATCGGAATCTCACGGCAGGCAGTGCATCAGACGGTGGGCGAGCTCGCCGAGCTCGGACTCGTCGAGGTCGTCCCCGATCCCCTGAGCCGACGGGCGAAGCGCGTCGTCCTCACCCCACTGGGGCGCGAGACCGTGCAGTCTGCGCACGCGATCATTCAGGAGCTGGAGGCCGCTCTGGCGGACCGGATCGGGCGAACGAGGGTTGCCGAGCTGCGGCGCGCCCTCGAGGCGGACTGGGGTCCGCCGACCACCCGGCGGTAACGAGCGAGGTCGGGGAATACACGGAGCTCGGTAACGGTTACAGATCTCTGGAACCATTACCAGAGCCTGGCATTGTGGCCGGCTCGCTGAAGGGGGAGGAACACGATGTCCCGACTACAGACCATCGATCCGGCCGTGGTCGCCGGCAGGGCGAAGGAATTGCTGGATGCCGTCCAAGCGAGCCTTGGCCTCACGCCCAACATGACGAAGGCCATGGCGAACTCGTCCGCCGTGCTCGAGGGCTACCTGGGTCTGAGCGGCCCGCTCGGGAAGACGCTGACGCCGCAACTGCGCGAGCAGATCGCGCTCGTGGTGGCCGAAGAGAACGGGTGCGGCTACTGCCTCTCGGCCCACACGGCCCTCGCGGGCCTGGCCGGGCTGAGCGAGGCCGATCTCCATGCGAGCCGAGAGGCACGCTCGGAGAACCGGGCAACCGATGCCGCGCTCAAGTTCGCGAGGGCCGTCAACGCGAAGCGGGGAGGGGTGAGCAACGAGGACGTCGCCCTCGTGAGGGCGGCCGGCTTCAGCGACGGCGAGATCGCCGAGATCGTCGGCCACGTTGCTCTCAACGTGTTCACCAACTACTTCAACAAGGTGGCGGAGCCGACGATCGACTTCCCGGTCGTCGAGCCGCGCCTGGCTCGCGCCGCCTGAGACCGATCGGGCGAGGCTCCCGCGGCTGCCCGCGGGAGCCTCGCGCCCAGAGAGGAGGCAGCGATGAGGGTCGCGGAGCTGTGGCGCTACCCGGTCAAGTCGCTCAAGGGCGAGCTGCTCGAGGAGACGGAGCTCGGGCCGCTCGGCATCCCCGGCGACCGGCTCGTGCTCCTCCGGGGCGCGAGCGGACGCGTGATCACGTCGCGCACGAAACCAAGGCTGCTCGCCCTGAGCGGGACGCTCGGCTCCGGGGGTGAGCCGCTCGTCGAGGGTCGCCCGTGGGACGACCCGGAGTCGCTGGCGGCCGTCCGAGACGCGGCCGGGGCCGACGTGGAGCTCGTGCGCCACGATGGGCCCGAGCGGTTCGACGTGCTGCCGCTTACGGTCCTGACCGACGGTTCGATCGGCGCCCTGGGGGTCGACCGCCGTCGGCTGCGCCCGAACATCCTCGTCTCGGGTGTCGAGGGTCTGGCCGAGCGGGAGTGGCCCGGGCGGCTGCTTCGGATCGGCGAAGTAGTCATCCACGTCGCCCGCCTGCGGCCGCGGTGCGTGATGACGACCTACGATCCGGACACCCAGGAGCAGGATCTGTCCGTGCTCAGGCGGATCGTCGACGGGTTCGGCGGCGCGATGGCGCTCGACTGCGCGGTCGTGACGGGCGGGCGGATCCGCATCGGCGACCCGGTCGAGCTCCTAGCCGAGGCCGCGGCGTAGCATGTCCGCATGGCCGGGCCGGACTTTCCGCTCCGCGGCGGGCCGCCCGCCGTCGATCTCGTCAACACGACGATTGTCGAGCGCGGCCGTCCCCGCGACCTCCTCGCCACTGAGGACGGCCTCGCGGCCTGGCTCGAGCTCGAGCAAGAGCGGCTCGGGCTCGACAGTACGCGGGGGAAGGGGCGGCTCGACGATTTCCATGCGCTTCGCGCCGCATTGCGGAAGACCTTCGACGCGGTCGCGAGCGCCGAGCGCGCGCCCGCTCCGGCAGTAACGACGATCAACCAAGCGAGCGCCCGTGATCCAGCCTACCCCGAGCTCGAATGGCCGAAGGAGGAAGCAGCACGCATACGGCGGCGAAGCGTCGGTCGGACACCGTCGCCCGACGCGCTGGCGGCGGTGGCGAGGTCGGCGATCGAGCTCCTCGGCGGGCCGGACCGCGCTCGCCTCCGCCACTGCGCGAACCCGGCCTGCATCCTCTTCTTCGTTGCAGACAACCCGCGTCGCATCTTCTGCTCGAACATCTGCGCCAACCGCGTCCGTGTCGCCCGTCACAAGCGACGACCCGCCGGCGGTCTCGCGCGCTCCCTCCCCTAGCGCCGTCGCCCTGGCGTGACGTGTGTTGCTGGTCGGAGCGTGATGCTCGTGCTTGCGTGGCCGAGGATGCGGCTCACCTGAGCGACATCGAGCCGCAGATCGACGATGACGTGGCTGCGAAGGTGTGGTGGAGGTCGTGGAAGCGAAGCCGCGGCTTGCCCTCCTGCTCCAGCCCTTCGATTACGAGGCGCGGCTGCGATCGGTGCCTCGGCGCCTCGGGGCTGTAGTGATTGCTAGCGTCCGAGTCGAGCCGCGGCTTTCTCGAGCGCGACCCGTGCCTCGCTCGCGAGTCTGCGGACGATCTCGGCCGCGGGCAGTTCCTTTGCCAGGCGATGGGCCTGGCCGGCCCAAAGGTTGAACCCGTCGGCGTCGCCACGGTCGCGGGCAGCTGCTCTGATCGGCGACGTGGCGTGGTGGACGTGGGGGTACGCGGAAGGAGCGTCGCTGCCGTGCTCGACGAGAAACCGGTTGACGAGGCCGCGGGCGAGCCGTCCGCTGAACGCGCGCGTCAGCGCCGTGGGTCTCTCGGCGGCCAACGCGGCCCGATGGGCCGGGTGGGTTCCCGCTTCCGGAGCGGGGAGGAACACGGTGCCGATTTGCGCGGCACTCGCGCCGGCGGCCAGGACGGCGGCGACGGCGGCGCCGTCGCCGATGCCGCCGGCCGCAACGAGGGGGAGGTCGATCTCGGCGGTCACGATGCGAATCAGCGGGAGGACGCCCAGTCCCTCCCCGTCGTCCCGATCTCGGAACGACGCGCGATGCCCGCCCGCCTCGGTGCCCTGGAGGACGAGGACGTCGACGCCGGCGTCCCTCCCGATCCGAGCCTCGACCACGTCCGTCACCGTGGCCCACACCTCGGATCCCGCGGCCCGAAGCGAGGCGACCACGTCGGCGGGCGGGCAGCCGAACGTGAACGAGACGACGGGGACGCGCTCCTCATGGAGCACGACGAGCTTGGCCTCCCAGTCGTCGTCGTCGAAGCGCGGCTCGCCTACGTCCGTGCCGTACCGTGCCGCTTCAGCTCTGAGGCGCTCGACGTACGCGCGAACGGCCCGCTCGTCCACGTCCGGGCTGCCGGGGACGAAGACGTTGACGCCGAAGGGAGCAGATGTCCGGTAGCGGACGGCGTGGATGTTGCGGCGCACCTCGTGGGCGGCGAGGTAGCCGGCGGCGAGGAACCCGAGGCCGCCGGCGCCGCTGACTGCCGCCGCGAGCGCCGGGGTCGAAGGACCGCCGGCCAACGGCGCGAGGACGATCGGATACTGAAGCCGGCTCAGGATCATCGCACGCCGTCCACGGCCGAGACGTCGCCAGGGAGGTCAGAGCAAGGGTGCGTCGCGTCCGCGGTGTCCTTCGCGGAGACGACTGCAACGATCTCGAGCTCGATCAGGTCCTCCCACGCCATCGCCCCATGTTGGAGGAGCCGCACGGCCTCGCATTCCATCAGCTGAAACACCCGTCCGACGCTCTAGCTAACTGGCGCTCGTTCCTCCGTTGCCCCCGCTGACAGCGGCAATCAGGTTGACGACGAGTCAGCACAGCCCCAGAAACCGCTTGAACACACGTTTTCTGGGCGAGGCTGAGGGTGAGGGATTCGAACCCTCGGGCGACCTTAGGGCCGCCAACGGCTTTCGAGACCGGAGGGTTCAGAGCGGCCGCGCGGATGTCCGTTTGTGCGCGGGCGTGCCCGCTCGTGCCCACGCGTCCCTAACGCACGTCGTATGGGCGCGTCTGCGTGTGGTCAGGGTGATGAC
>JAIBJN010000072.1 GCA_020029595.1 Actinomycetota bacterium
GAGGCCTCCGCCTCGATCATTCTCCTCATCGGCCTTGCCGTCGGCGTCGACTACTCGCTCTTCTACCTCAAGCGCGAGCGTGAGGAGCGGGCGGCAGGCAAGGGCCCCGCGGCCGCGCTCGAGGCCGCCGCGGCGACGTCAGGCCGGGCGGTTCTGATCTCGGGACTGACGGTGATCATCGCGCTCGCCGGCCTCTTCTTCGGCGGGACGCAGATCTGGACCTCGATCGCGATCGGGACGATCATGGTCGTCGCCATCGCCGTCGCGGGCTCGCTCACCGTGCTCCCGGCGCTCCTCTCCTGGCTCGGAGACCGCGTCGAGAAGGGCAAGATCCCGTTCGTCCACCGGCTGCGGCGCAAGGACGGCGACTCACGCGTCTGGGGAGCGATCCTCGACCGCGTCCTGCGGCGCCCGCTCGTCTCGGCGGTCGCCTCGGCGGGCGTGCTCGTCCTCCTCGCGCTCCCGGCGCTCGGGATCCACACGGCCTTCCCCGGCATCTCGAGCCTCCCGCGGGACATCCCGATCATGCAGACGTACGACCGGATCCAGGCGGCCTTCCCCGGCGGCCCGCTGCCGGCCGTGGTCGCCGTGGAGGCCGACGACGTCACCTCTCCCGAGTTCGAGGCGGCGCTCGCCGACTTCCGCCAGCAGGCGCTCGCCACGGGCCAGATGGAGGATCCGATTCAGGTGCAGGTGAACGACGACTCGACGGCCGCGATCGTCTCCGTGCCGCTCGCCGGCACGGGCACCGACGACGCCTCTACCCAGGCGCTCGCCACGCTCCGCGAGGACGTCATCCCCGCCACCATCGGGGCGGTCGACGGCGTCGACGTCGCGGTCACGGGCGAGGCCGCCTCCTCGTTCGACTTCAGCGAGCTCACGAAGGACCGAGCGCCGATCGTGTTCGCGTTCGTCCTGCTCCTCGCCTTCGGGCTCCTGCTCGTCGCCTTCCGCTCGATCGTCATCGCCGCCAAGGCGGTCGTCCTCAACCTGCTCTCGGTGGCTGCGGCCTACGGGCTGCTCGTCATCGTCTTCCAGTGGGGCTGGGGCGAGTCGCTGCTCGGGTTCGAGTCGACGGGCGCGATCACGGCGTGGCTCCCGCTCTTCATGTTCGTGATCCTCTTCGGGCTGTCGATGGACTACCACGTGTTCATCCTCAGCCGGATCCGCGAGGCGTACGACCGCGGGCTCGACACCGACGCTGCCGTCGCCCACGGGATCAAGACGACCGCCGGAGTCGTCTCGGCGGCGGCGATCGTGATGGTGGCGGTCTTCTCGATCTTCGCGACGCTCTCCACCATCGACATGAAGCAGGCCGGGGTCGGGCTCGCCGCGGCGATCCTGATCGACGCGACCATCGTCCGGGCCGTGCTCCTGCCGTCGGCCATGAAGCTGCTCGGCGACTGGAACTGGTATCTGCCGAGCTGGCTCGAGTGGCTGCCCGAGGCCTCGCACCAGACCGAGTCGGCGCCGAAGGCGGCTCCCGCCCCGGCACCGGCCGGCCGCTAGGCCCGACCACTCCCTCCGACAGGCCCGTGTCTCTCTCCGGGGCGCGGGCCTCCTTCCACGCCGGGGCCGTGCCTCCGCGCGCCGTCAGGCGGCGACGTTAGGACTCGCGGCGGAGCGGGTAGAGTGCGGAGTGCGTACGCGAGGCGGAGCCCGTTGCGGCGGGGCTCCGCCTCGGCGTCCGTGGGCTACGAGCCGGGGGAAAGATCCGGGAGCCTGCGGCCAGCTCCAGGGCCTCCGGCCCGCACGGCCTAAGAGAGTACGCCTCCCGGGTCCTCGGAATCGGCAGGAGCTGGAAAATTTGCAGAATCCTCACAATTAACAGGAAGGACATTCGCCGCGTGCGAACGGATAGGCTGGCCCCGTGGCCGACCTGGCCGACCTGGCCGAGCGCCTGCGCGAGCTGGCGCTCTCCCTGCCGGAGACGTACGAGGACGAGCCGTGGGGGCATCCCGTCTTCAAGGTGGCGGAGAACAAGATGTTCGCCTCGATGGACGTGGCGGAGGAGTGCGTGCGCCTCACCGTCAAGCTCACGGCCGAGGAGCGCGAGATCGCTCAGCTCCTGCCGTTCGTCAGCACGGCCCGCTACGTCGGCCGCTACGGATGGGTCACGGCCGAGGTCGCCGACGAGGAGTCGCTCGAGGCTGCCCTCGAGTGGCTCCGCGAGAGCTACTGGCTGAAGGCGCCGCCGGCGCTCCGCGAGGCGGCCTGGGGCGTCTAGGACTCGGCGCCTCCAAAGTCCCCGCCGAAGAGGTCTGGCTCCGTGGTGGGCTCCGCGGCGGCCACCACCTCGATCCGCCGGCGTTCATGGGTATCGCGGCCCGCCTCGTCGGACTTGACGTCCAGCTCCCAGTAGAGCTCGCCGTGCGCGGACTTGTAGCCGGGGAGCGCGTCCGGCGGGAGCTCGAGCGAGAAGTCGAAGGAGTGGCCGGTCTCGAGAGGACCCGTGTGGAGCGCCTGAGCGCGGTTGAGCGGCACCTCTTCGTAGTCGGGGCTCTTCTCGTGGAACCGGAGTGCGATCTCGAGCGCCCGGGAGTCGCCCTCCTCGGTCACGAGGACCGTGCCCGTCACGGCGTCCCCGGGCGCGAAGCTCTCGCGTCCGAGTTGGAGGTCGAAGCTCGGGCTCATGGACGCACCTCGAAGACGAAGCTCGCCACCGGGTCGGGACGGAGCCGAGCGATCTCGCACGCCTCGGCACGCCATTCGAAGGAGAGGCACGTCCCCCGATAGGAGAAGGGGGCGTCGGGAGGGATGGTGAACGACAACCCCTGCTGGGCCACTCCGATGTCGACCTCCGTCCACTCCTCGTGCGCGATGTCCTCGCGCGTCTCGCGGGACGTGCTGCTATCGGATGATGACTCCTCCACGTCGTACCGCTCGATACAGACGAGCCCGACCCGGAGCCGCTTGCCCGCGCGCGCACCGTTCCGCACGGTGAGGTCCAGGCGCATGTTGTCCCCCCGGCGCACGCCGTGGGCGGCCGCGCCGATCGCCACGGCGCGCGACCTGGGGCGCAGGCGCCGCCGGAACCGCCAGGCGATCGTGCCGGCGATGAAGAGCGCGACCGCGAGGAAGAAGAGGACTTCGGGGATGAGACGACCTCCTGCCTGCGACGCGTATCGTAACTCCCGTCTCGATGTCGCTTCAGGCCGGTAACGGACTGCGGGAGCTTCGCCCCGGCCTCCATCGCTGGACGGCCCCGCACCCGGACGCGGACCCGGATGCCGTTCCAGGGAGCGCGGCCGACTGGGGCCCGGACGTCGGCTGCGTCGCCTACCAGGCGCGGGACGCGCTCGTGCTCGTCGACCCCCTCGTCCCGCCGGAGCGCGGGGACCTGCAGGAGGCGCTGGACGCCCTCGTGAGGCGGCACGGGCGGCGCGTGGCGATCCTGACGACGCTCCAGTTCCATCGGCGCAGTCGGCCGGAGCTCGCCGAACGGTACGGCGCCTCCACTTCGCGCGCGAGGAAGACGCTTCCGGAGGGCGTCGAGACGGTGCCGATCCGCGGCGCCGGCGAGACGATGATCTGGCTCCCGGACCATCGCGCGCTCATCCCTGGGGACCGCCTGCTCGGCGACGACGCAGGCGGGCTGCGGCTTTGTCCTGACTCGTGGCTCCGCTACCTGCCCAGTGGCATGCGTCACACCGAGCTCCGCGAGGCGCTGCGCCCCCTCCTTGGCCTCCCCGTCGAGCTCGTGCTCGCCTCCCACGGCGAGCCCGTGCTCGCAGACGGCCGCGAGGCGGTCGCCCTCGCGCTCGAGGCCTGAGCGGCAAGGGCGCTGAGTATTCTCTCTCACCATGCGGGTCATCCTTCCCGACAGCTCTGAGCTCGAGCTTCCCGACGGCGCGACGGGCCTCGACGCCGCGCGCGCGATCGGCCCGAAGCTCGCCGAGCAGGCCGTGCTCGTACGGGCGAACGGGAGCGTTCGCGACCTGCGGCTGCCGCTCGAGGACGGGGAGGAGATCCAGATCCTGACGACGCGCGACCGGGAGGATCCCGACGCTCTCTGGGTGCTCCGCCACTCGGCCGCGCACCTGCTCGCGGAGGCCGCGCGGCGCCTCTATCCGGGAACCAAGGTGGCGATCGGCCCGCCGATCGAGAACGGCTTCTACTACGACTTCGAGTTCCCGGAGCCCGTCGGCGAGGAGGCGCTCGAGCTACTCGAGGAGGAGATCCGGCGCGAGATCGCCGAAGGGCGCTCCTGGGAGCGCTGGGAGACGAGCCGCGACGAGGCGCGCCGCTACTTCGTGGAGGAGGGCGAGCCCTACAAGGCCGAGCTCGTGGACACGGCCGAGGGAGACATCTCCTTCTACAGACAGGGCGACTTCGTCGATCTCTGCCGCGGCCCTCACCTCGTGAACGCCGAGCCGATCAAGGCGATCAAGCTCCTCTCGCTCGCAGGCGCGTACTGGCGCGGGGACGAGGCGCGACCCCAGCTCACGCGCGTCTACGGGACGGCGTTCTTCGACCCGGAGGATTTGGAGGGGTACCTCCGCCGGATCGAGGAGGCCAGGCGGCGCGACCACCGGCGGCTCGGCAAGGAGCTCGGCCTCTTCGACTTCTCGGAGCTCGCCCCCGGGATGCCCTTCTGGCACCCACGCGGGATGGTGATCTGGAACGTCCTCGAGGACCTGCGCCGGCGGGAGAACGCGAGGCGCGGTTACGAGGAGGTGCGCACCCCGCAGCTCTACGACTCCGACCTCTGGCGGACGTCCGGGCACTGGGACAAGTTCCGAGAGCACATGTTCCAGCTCGAGATCGAGGGGCGCGACTACGGCTTGAAGCCGATGAACTGCCCGGGCCACTGCCTCCTCTACTCGCTCGCGCCGCATAGCTACCGTGAGCTGCCGCTGCGGATCGCCGAGGCTGGGAACCTTCATCGGAACGAGCTCTCCGGCGTCCTGCACGGGCTTCTCCGCGTCCGCCATTTCGTCCAGGACGACGCGCACATCTTCTGCACGAACGAACAGATCCAGGACGAGCTGCTCGCCTGCCTGGACTACGCCTACTACCTCTACGACCTCTTCGAGCTCGACATACGCGTCGAGCTCTCGCTGCGCCCCGACAACAGGCTGGGGACGGACCAGGACTGGGACTTCGCCGAGGGCGAGCTCGTGAAGGCGCTCGCGACGACGGGGCTCGACTACACGCCGAGCGAGGGTGAGGGCTCGTTCTACGGCCCGAAGATCGACCTGCACATGTCCGACTCCCTCGGCCGGAGCTGGCAGCTCGGCACCGTGCAGCTCGATCTCCAGATGCCGAAGCGCTTCGGGCTCGGCTATCAGGGCGACGACAACGCGGAGCACACGCCGGCGATGATCCACCGCGCGCTCCTCGGCTCCCTCGAGCGCTTCGTCGGCGTCTACGTCGAGCACACGGGCGGCGACCTGCCCCTCGTCCTCGCGCCGGAGCAGGTGCGGATCCTCCCGGTTGCGGACTCCCATCTCGCGGACGCCGAATCCCTCGCCGACCGCCTGCGCGCCGAAGGTCTGCGGGCCCGCGTAGACGAGCGCGAGGAGACGCTCGGGAAGCGAATCCGCGACGCGGAGCTCGAGAAGGTCCCGTACGTCGTCGTCTGGGGCGACCGCGAGTCACTCGACTCTGTGTCGGTTCGGAGAAGAGGCGGTGACCAGTCGGTGACGTCTGCCGATGCGCTGGCGGAAGAGCTTCGCGCCGCTGCTAGACTCTGACGTCTGCAAGCAGGAGCATCGTTTCCTCACCTCCGGAGCCTCGGGCTCATCGGAGGTTCAACCACATCGGGGACTTGACGAGCTGGCTGCGTGCAGCTTTTCGTTGTCTAAGAGGAGGAAGTCGCACAACTTGGTGACGTTTCAGTGAGGCCGCGGCGCAGGTTCGAGCAGGCCAGGCCGCAGCAGGACACGACGCGGATCAACGAGTCGATTCGGGTCCCGCGCGTTCGGCTGGTCGACTCGGACGGCTCTCAGGTCGGCATCAAGCCGACGGCCGAAGCGCTCGAGTACGCGTACTCCAAGGATCTCGACCTCGTCGAGGTCGCGGCTGGCGCCGACCCGCCCGTGGCCCGGATCATGGACTACGGCAAGTACAAGTACGAGCAGGAGCAGAAGGCCAAGACCGCGAGGAAGCACCAGTCCCAGATCCAGGTCAAGGAGATCAAGCTCCGCCCCAAGATCGGCGTGCACGACTACGAGACGAAGAAGAGCCACGTGCTGAGGTTCCTAGGAAACCGAGCGAAGGTGAAGGTGACGATCATGTTCCGGGGCCGCGAGCAGACTCATCCCGAGCGCGGGCGCGACCTGCTGATGCGCCTGGCGGAGGACGTGAAGGAGCTCGGGTCGATCGAGTCGCCGCCGATCCAGGACGGGCGCAACATGGTGATGGTGCTCGCGCCGCACAGAAACGTCGGACGAGAAGTGGGAGTAGCTCAAAGTGCCTAAGCAGAAGACCAACTCAGCCGCGAAGAAGCGGTTCAAGATCACTGGTAGGGGCCGCATCCTTCGGCGCCACGCCATGAAGAGCCACAACCTCGAGAAGAAGACGGCCAAGCGGCGCCGCGGCTTCCGTCGCGACCACTCGGTGGACTCGACCGATGTCCGCGAAGTCGAGCGCCTGCTCGGGCGGTAGGACTTCTCGCGGAGCGAGAAGTCCTAGAACGAATAGCGTGACTCAGATGAAGAGACTGGACACTTTTGGTCGAGCTTTTGCCGCCGACGGCGGCAAAAGGTCGTAGCGCATGCCCCGCGTCAAGCGATCTGTCCACGCGCGCAAGAAGCGCCGCAACGTTCTCGAGCGCGCGAAAGGCTACGTCGGCCAGAGCTCGATCTCCTATCGCAAGGCGAAGGAGGCCGTTCAGAAGGCCGACAACCACGCCTACCGCGACCGCAAGCGCAAGAAGCGCGTGTTCCGCCGCCTCTGGATCGTGCGCATCAACGCCGCCGCGCGGCAGGAGGGCCTTTCGTACAACCAGTTCGTCGCGGGCTGCCGGAAGGCCGAGATCGAGCTCGATCGCAAGGCGCTCGCGGACATCGCGGTCAACGACCCGCCCGCCTTCGCGAAGATCGCGGAGCGGGCGAAGGCCGCGCTCGACGCCTAGGGCCAAATCCGTCGCCGAGGTCTTTCGCCGCATGGCGGACGACTTCGAGCGCGGCGGCTCGCCGCTCTACGCGGGACTCGCGCGGGAGCACGCGGACGATCCGCTCCTCGCGGAGCTCGCCGGCGACCGCCGGGCGCGCTGGGAGTTCCCGCTGCGTCTCTTCGGCGGGGTGCACTACCTTGCTCTGGCGGGGCTCGCCGAGCATCCGTGGAATCGCTTCCCGGACGTTCTGCGCGAGCACCGCGACTGGCTGGCGCGGTTCGTCGCCGAGCAACCGGTGCAGACGAACGAGGTGCAGCGAAGCTGGGGGATGCTCCCGGGGTTCCTCATCGTCGGAGGAGGCGGGATGCCGCTCGACCTCGTCGAGCTCGGCCCGAGCGCCGGGCTCAACCTCTACTGGGACCGCTACCGCTACCGGTACGCCGAGCACGAGTGGGGGCCGGAGAGCGCGAAGCTCGAGCTCGCAGGCGCGGCTCGGCGGCCCCCTCCGGCCGAGCTCTTCGCGCTGCGGGTCGAGGTGCGGCTGCGCGTAGGGATCGATCGCCGCCCCGTGGACGTGACCACGGAGCACGGCGCCCGGCTTCTGCAGGCGTTCGTCTGGGCAGACCAGGAGCACCGGCTCGAGCGGCTCCGTCGCGCGATCGCAATCGTTCGCGAGGAGCCCCCCGAGCTTCTCTGCGGCGACTTCGTCGAACTTCTGCCGGAGCTTCTCGCCGGTCGAGATCCCGAGGCTCTGACGGTCGTCTTCGACTCCACGTCGCTCGTCTACGTCCCCGAGCCCGACGTGGCCCGGGTTCGCGCCGCGATCGAGGAGGCCGGCGCCCACGGCCCGCTCGCCTGGGTCTCGTACGAGCTTCCAGCGGATGCGGAGCGGCCGTACGCCTCGTTCTCGCTCGAGGCACAGGTCTGGCCGGGCGGTGAGCGACGCGTGCTCGCGCGACTCGACGGGCACGCGAACTGGCTCGAGTGGGTCGACGAGGTGGCGGCGTGATCACGTCCGCCTCCAACCCGCGGGTGAAGCTCGTGCGGAAGCTCGAGTCGCGGCGCCAGCGCGAGAAGCTCGGGCTCTTCGCCTGCGAGGGCGAGGACCTCGTCGCAGCCGGACTGGACGCCGGACTCGAGCCGGTGGAGGCGCTCGTGGACGCCGAGCGCCCCGCACTCCTCGATCGCCTTCCGCGCGCAGAGACCGTCGCGCCGGAGGTGATGACGGGGCTCTCGACGCTCCCGCATCCGGCCCGGGTCGTCGCCGTCTTCCGCCGGGCCGATCTCCCGCGCGGGCAGGAGCTCCCAGTCGGGCTCGCCCTCTGGCGCGTCGCCGACCCGGGGAACCTCGGCACCCTCCTGCGGACGGCGGACGCCCTCGGTCCGGCCTTCGTGCTCCTCTCGGCGGGCTGCGCCGACCCGACGGGGCCCAAGGCGCTGCGCGCGTCCGCGGGGGCGGTCTTCCGCGTCCCGCTCGGCTCCTTTGCGGACGCGCCGGGCGTGCGTGTTGCGCTCGTCCCGCGGGACGGCGTCCCGCTTCCGGAGCTCGAGGTCCCGGAACGGGTTGTCTTCGTCCTCGGTGCCGAACGAGAGGGCCTGCCCGAGGACGTGCTCGCGACCTGCCAGGCCGCCGCCACGATCCCGCAGGCGGCGAAGGCGGAGTCCCTCAACGTCGCGGTCGCGGGGGCGATCGCGCTCTACGAGCGGAGGAGGAGACGATGAACGTGCACGAGTGGGTCGAGGCGTACGGGCGCGCGTGGCGCGAGAAGGACGGAGACGCGGTCGTCGCTCTCTTCACCGAGGACGCCGAATATCGCTCTAGCCCATTCCGCGAGCCGAGCCTCGGCTCGGAGGGCATCCGCGCCTACTGGGCCCGCGCGACGTCGACCCAGGAGAACGCCGACGTCCGGATGGGCACGCCCATCGCGGCCGGCGACAAGGTGGCCGTCGAATGGTGGGCGATCATGCGCGACGAGGGCGAGGAGATCACGCTCCCCGGCTGTCTCCTTCTCCGCTTCGCGCCCGACGGCCGCTGCGCGGCGCTTCGGGAGTACTGGAACGTCGAGCCCGGCCGCCACGAGCCGCATTCGGGCTGGGGCGTGTAGCTACCAGGCGCCTCCGCCCCCGCCTCCACCGCCACCGCCCCCGCCACCGGAGAAGCCGCCTCCACCACCGCTCCAGCCCCCGCCGTTGCTCGAGCTCGAAGGGGGCGTGAGCGCCGAACCGAAGCCCGAGACGAGGTCGTCGATGCCGAGCGACGAGGGCCCGGAGCCGAGGTCGCCGTTGGGGGTGACCCAGTAGATCGTGCTCTCCTCGTGGAGCGCCTCCGGCATGTGCAGATGCGCTCCCTGGAGAACGCGGTCCGCGATGCCGAAGGCGATCCCGTAGACGAGGTAGCGCTCCCAGAGCTCGAGCGAGGCAGGCGGGGCCTCTTCGAGGCGAGGGAAGTCGGTGAGGTAGCGGCGGAAGGCCTCCCAGCGCTCGGCCTCCTGCTCCGCAGCGAGCGTTCGCCGGCGCCAGAGCCGCACGAAGAACGCGGCGATTGCGAGCAGGCCGGCGCTGACGGCCGCGCACGCACCCAGGGCGATCTGCACGAGGTTCGCCCACTGGGGCGCCGCCTCTCGGAAGCCTGTGATCCCGAGAGCGAGCAGGAGCGTGGCGACGAGGAGGAGGACGCCGATCGCGACGGCGAGCACGTGGGCTCCCGTGCCCTCGAACCACTTCCGCGAGCGAACATCGGTTCCGACAGCATCTCTGAAGTCCTGGAATCTCTTGGCGTTCGTCGCCCGGTCGTCGGAGATGTAGTCGCGGAACTTGGAGAGCGCCCTTGGCCCGCTGTCGAGAACGCCGTCGATGACCCTTACGACCGGCTCCTCGAACTCCGTCAGCGTCTCGTCCTTGTCGCCGATCGCAACGTCGATGTCCGCCACCTCCTCCGTCTTCAGGCCGCCGAAGACGGAGCGCTTGGTCGTGACCGGCTTGGCCTTGTAGCGGCCGCGCCGGATGAGGTCGAAGAGCGTGGCCGTGAACTCCTGCGAGCCCGCCCCCCCGCCCTGGCGCAGGAGCACCGGCACGAGCGCCGGCTCGAGCTCCGAGGGTGGCTCCTGCTCGTACTCGCGGTCATAGCCGGTGCGACGCTCGCGCCCGTAGAAGGCGTAGACGCCGCCGAGGACAGTCGCCGCCGGCGCGACCGCGAGGAGGAGGAGGACGAGGGACGTCAGGGGAAGATTGTCGAGCGCCTGGTCGATTCTCTCGCGGTCCCGCTCGTACGCGAGGGCGTCCTCCCGCTCCTCGGCCAAGATGGACGCGAGGCCGTTCCCCTGGCGGACCGTCGCTCCTGCGGTCGAGGAGAGGAGCTTGCGCGGGAAGACGACGCGCAGCTCGACGAACTGCTCGGCGGGAATCTCGAACGCGTCCAGGTGTCCCTGATTGAGCGTCCGAAACGTCCGGCCGCTGACCCAGGCGGGGTGCCCGAAGACCCGGAAGGACGTATTCGGCATTTCGCCGCCCGGGAGAGCCATTGCAGCCTTGAGCACACCGAGGCCGGTCTTCCACTGGTCGCCCCAGACCTTGAGGTTCACATCGATGACGTCGTCGTAGGCGACGGCGAGCCCCTCGAGGCGGTAGCGGATCGTGAAGATCCGCGAATCGCCGTAGGTGCCGTAGGTGCGGTAGTGCCAGACGATCCGGACGGCGTCCGAGAGCTCAGCGACGCCGTACGTGTCCGGTGCGCCCTCGCTTCCGAGCTCAGCCGACGCTCCCGGCCGGTAGCTCCGGCCGGCCTCCTCGACGGAGATCTCGCTGATCGACTCTCCTTTGCGAAGCGGAATCTCGCGGTACGCTCCACTGAAGCGACCGTAGAAGACGAAGGTGATCCGCTCTTCGACCTGCAGGGAGCCGTCGTCCTCGATCTCGACCTGGACGTCGGCGTAGGTAAGTGTGAACGACTGCGCGCCGGCCTCGCCAGCAGCCAGGAGCCCCGTCAGCGAGATCGCTGCGAGGAGGACTCGCCTCAGAAGCGGACTTGCGGTGCCTCCCGTACCGGCTCCTCGATCTCGAAGTACGGCTTCTCGACGAAGTTGAACGTGCTCCCGACGATGTTCGTCGGCACGCTCTCGAGCGCGGTGTCGTACGTGAGGACGGTGTCGTTGTAGACCTGTCGCGAGATCGCGATCTTCCCCTCCGTTTCCTCGAGCTGGCTCTGAAGCTGCTGGAAGTTCTCCGTCGCGCGCAGCTCGGGGTAGTCCTCGGCGACCGCGAAGAGCTTCCCGAGCGCTGCGGTCAGCATGTTCTCGGCCTGGGCCTGGTTCTCGACGGTGCCTGCCTGCTGAGCAGCGGTGCGGGCCTGCGTCACCTCCTCGAACGTCGCCCGCTCGTGCGAGGCGTAGCCCTTCACCGTCTCCACGAGGTTCGGGATCAGGTCGTAGCGACGTCGGAGCTGGACGTCGACCTGAGCCCAGGCATTCTCCACGCGGTTGCGAAGGCGGACGAGCTTGTTGTAGAGAAGGGCGAGCGTGAGCCCGACGAGGAGGACGATCGCGACGATCACGATGATCGTGACAGTCATGACGAGCGGAGCTTACTCCTCGGGACGCCGGGCGAGCCAGATGGAGTCCTCGCCGCCGGCGCTCGGGGCGAAGACGTCGAAGACGAACCGCCCGCCCGGCACGAGGAGCCGAAAGGCCGCCGCGAGCGCCGCCCGTCGCTCGGCGTCCGTCTCCAAGTGCAGGAGCGCCCTGAAGGGCGAGGTGACCAGTCGCACCCGCTCCCCGACCGGCGGGTCGCGGAGATCGCCGAGCCGGAGGTCGAGCAGACGCGCGACCCCGGCCGCCTCGGCCCGGTGCCGGCAGACCTCGAGCATCCGCTCCGAGGAGTCGACGCCGATCACCGGGACGCCGGCGGCCGCCACCGGCACAGCGATCCGACCGGTCCCGACCCCGAGCTCGACCACCGGGCCGCGCGCCTTCCGCGCCTCGGCGACGTAGAAGTCGACGTCCTCCGTGACGCTCCGGCTCCAGGGGTCGTACAGCTCGGCGATCGCGTCGTAGGAGCTCACGAAGGCTTGCAGGCGATCCACACGAACTCCCCGCTCGAGTCGTCGAAGGGCCGCCGGTCGAACCAGCCGTAGAGCGCCTCGACCTCGAGCCCGGCGACCTCGATGAGGCCTTCCCACTCGGAACGGGTGCACCACCAGACCGAGACCGTTCGGGGCTCCGCACCCGGTTGACCCACGAACGCCGTGAGGTCGATCCGGCCGTCCGCCGGGCTGTGCTCGACGTACTCCCAGAGGCTCCCGTGGGGCGCCGCGTACCCGTCGCTGGAGGCGGCGATGTGCGGATTGAACACGAACGCGTTCCAGGCGAAGCGCCCACCGGGGCGGAGGGAGGCCGCCACGCGCTCGAAGACTCGCCGCTTGTCGCTCCAGCCGCGCACGTGGAGCAGGGCGCGAAACGGGCAGTAGACGAGGCCCGCGGCTTCCTCCAGCTCGAGGTCGCGCATGTCGCCCTCGCGGAGATCGAGCTCGACCCCGGCCGCCGCCGCGCGCTCGCGCGCTCGGGCGAGCATGGCCGGCGACGAGTCGATTCCGATCACCGTCCGGCCGGTCTCGCGCGCGACCGGGACGGCCACCCGCCCGTTCCCGACAGCGAGCTCGACGAGCGGCCCCTCCGTCTCGCGGGCGAGCTCCACGTAGAACGGCACGTCTTCGGTCATGTGCGCCGCCCACTCGTCGTAGATGGGCGCGAAGGCGTCGTAGGCGCTCACCCGTGGCGCTCGCCTTGCGCGCGCCGGCC
>JAIBJN010000010.1 GCA_020029595.1 Actinomycetota bacterium
GGTCGTGTGTCGCCGGGGCGCAGTGCTTGCGCCGCGCCCCTCCGGGTGAGCGGGCCTCCCTAGGCCAAGGGGGTACGGCCCGCTTACCCCTTTCAGTGGTAGACCCGGCACGGCCGCTCCGCCTGACTAAGGCGAGGCGGCTGCCTCTCGCTTGGCCGAGAGGCGGCCGCGGCTCGTTTCGGCCGCGCCTCGGGAGGAGATCGCCCGGCGGAGGCAAAGGACCCCGCATGCGAACCGGAAGGTACGTCGTGTTCGCATCTCTCTTGGCCGTCCTCGTCGCGGCGGCGCCCGCCCCTGCGGTCGTCGACCCCCACACAGCCGGCGTGCAGGTTGCCCTGCGGGCCCGCGGCCTCTACCCCGGGCCGATCGACGGCATCGCCGGCCCTCTGACGAAGCGGGCGGTTCGCACCTTCCAGCGGCGCCACGGCCTCGCCGCCGACGGAGTCACCGGGCGGCGGACCCGTGCGGAGCTGGGCCGGCTGGGGCGGCCGCTCTTCGGCCGCCGTGTGATCCGGCGGGGGATGGTCGGCTGGGACGTGTCAGTGCTCCAGTTCCTCCTCTCACGTCGCGGCGTCCGTGTCGGGGGGATCGACGGGATCTACGGGCGCGCCACGCTGCGGGCGGTCAGGCGCTTCCAGGATCGCGCCGGGCTCGCTGCCGACGGGCTGGTGGGGTCGGCGACGACGCGGGCGCTGACGGGAGGCGGCCCGCGTGCCGCCTCCCCGCAGCGGGCGCGCTCGATGAGCCGCGCAGCGGTCCGCAGGGCGCTCGGTTACTGGGCGACGCGCTACGGCGTCAGCCCGAGCCTCGTGCGGGCGCTCGCCTGGATGGAGTCGGGCTTCCAGCCGCACGTCGTCTCGCCGACGGGCGCCCGGGGCGTGATGCAGATCATGCCCGCGACGTGGCGCTTCGTCGAGGACGTGATCCTCGGCCGGAACGTCCCCCGCACCGTGCGCGGCAACATCCGCGTGGGCGTGCTCTACCTCCGCCACCTCCTGCGGGAGTTCCACTGGAGCAAACGGCTCGCGCTCGCCGCCTACTACCAGGGCCCGAGGGCCGTCCGCCGCCATGGGGTCTACCCCGAGACGCGGCGGTACGTCCGCGTCATCCTCATGCTCCAGCGCCGCATGTAGCCCGCGCGAGGGATGGTGACGAACGGCGCAACGGCCGATCAAAGAGCCATGCGCATTCGGGTTCTCGTGCTCGGGTTCGCCTTCTTCGCGGTGGCGATCGCGGTCGCCGTGCAGCCGTACGTCGCCTCGGGGCACAGCCCCAACCTCTCGAAGCCCTGCACGATCACCGGAACGGCGGGCAACGACCTGCTGCAAGGGACGTCCGGCGCCGACGTCATCTGCGGTCTGGCCGGCAACGACACGATCGGGGCGAACGCCGGGAACGACATCATCCGGGCCGGCCCGGGCGCCGACCGCATCCAGGGGGACAGCGGCGTGGACGTCCTTCAGGGCGGCGACGGCAACGACTGGCTCTGGGCCCGCGACGGCCAGCACGACCACGTGAACGGCGGCCGGGGCTACGACCGCTACCGGTTCGACCAGTCCCTCGACCGGAAGCTCGGCGTCGAAGCCAAGATGTAGGGCTCCCTGCCCGGCGCGGTAGGGTTCCCAGTCGATGCCAGAGGGACGGATGCTCGCCGTGCTCGGCGCCGGCAAGGCCGGCGAGGCCCTGATCGCTGGGGTGCTCTCCTCCGGCTGGCGGGAGCCGGGGGAGATCGTCGCCACGGCCCGCCACCAGGAGCGTCTCGACGAGCTCGCCGAGCGCCACGGTATCGGGACGACCCTCTCCAACGCCGAGGCCGTCGAGGGCGCCGGCATCGTCGTCATCGGGGTGAAGCCGCAGGACATCGAGGGCCTCCTACGTGAGATCGCCGGCGTCGTGACATCCGAGCAGACGGTCGTCTCGATCGCCGCCGCCATCCCGACCGCGCTCATCGAGCAGCACCTGAGCGACCGCGTCCCCGTCGTGCGCGCGATGCCGAACACGCCCATGACCGTCCACGAGGGAATGGCAGGCATCACCGCCGGGAGCCACGCCGAGGAGGAGCATCTCGCGCGCGCGGAGGAGGTGCTCGGGAGCGTCGGTCGCTCGGTCCGCGTGGACGAGGACCAAATGGACGCGATCACGGCGGTCTCGGGCTCCGGCCCCGCGTACTTCGCCCTGCTCGCCGAGTCGATGATCGAGGCCGGGATCCTGCTCGGCCTCTCGCGCGAGGTGTCGACGGACCTCGTCGTCCAGACGATGCTCGGGACGGCGAAGCTCCTCCGCGACGAGAGGATGCACCCCGTCGAGCTGCGGGAGGCCGTCACGTCGCCGGGGGGGACGACGATTGCCGCCATCCGCGAGCTCGAGCAGGCCGGCGTGCGCGCCGCCTTCCTGAACGCCATCCAGGCGGCGATGCAGCGGTCGAAGGAACTCGCCCAGGGCGGGTAGGGCTACGCGGTCACGACGTCGGCGCCGCAGCCGTGGACGAGCGCCGCGGGCACGTCGTCGCGCTCGACGCTGCGGAGCGAGGCATGGCTTAGATCGATCCCGATTCCGGGCCAGCTGTCCAGGCCGAGTGCGGCCGCGCCCTCTCGCGAGCCGATCTCGAGCAGCCGCTCCGGAGGCACAACGTTGCGGCGAAGGGCCTGGCGGCGGGCCGTGCCCTCGATCTCCCGCAACTCCTCGAGGGGATCGATGCGGACGTTGGAGTCCGAGCCGATGCAGAGCGGTATCCCGCGCCCGAGCAGGTCGTCGAGCGGCGGGAAGCCGTCGCCGAGGTTCGCCTCGGTCGTGGGGCAGAGGCAGACGCGGGACCCCGACTCCGCGAGCAGGTCGAGCTCGCGCCCGTCGGCGTGCGTCGCATGGACGACGGTCGTGCGCGGGCCGAGGCAGCCCGTCTCCGCGAGGAGCTCGATCGGGCGGAGGCGGTGCTCGGCCAGGCACTCCTCGATCTCGCGCGGCTGCTCGTCCGCGTGGACGTGGAGGGCGAGGCCCTCGCCGTCCGCGTAGCGGCCGATCTCCTCGAGCCACTCGCGCGGGCAGGCGCGAACGGAGTGCGGTGCGACGCCGACGCGGCCGCCGCCGGCGCGCAGGGACTCCACCTCCTCGAGGTAGGCGGCGGCGGAGTCTTGACGGAAGCGGTCGAGGCCGCCGCGGCCGTAGGCGGCGAGGAGGAGGACGAGCTCGACCCCGGCCTCCCGCGCGGCCTCGACGGCCGCCCCAGCCTCGGCCAGGCCGACGTAGTGAAACTCCCCGACGGCGGTGTAGCCGGCCTCCCGCATCTCGCGGTACGTCTCGGAGTAGTCCCTTCTGACCGTGTCCGGGGTCAGACCCCGGGCGTGGCCAAGCATGACGTCTCGCCAGGTCCAGAAGTCGCCGCCCTCGACCTGCCCGCGCATGGCCCGCTGGAACGCATGGCTGTGTGCGTTGACGAAGCCGGGGAGCGCGAGCCGGGCGGTCATCGCGGCGACGTTACCATTCGGTCCGAGGATGGCCACGCGCGTCGTTCACGCTCCGCTCGCCCAGCTGCCCAACGCGCTGACGGTCCTGCGCCTGCTCGTGATCCCCGTGTTCGTGATCCTGCTCTTGCGGACGAACGGGGAAGGAAGCTACGGCCTCGCGGCGCTCTTCGCCGCCGCGGCGCTCACCGACCAGGTGGACGGCTTCCTCGCCCGCCGTTGGCACGTCGAGTCCGAGTTCGGCAAGTTCGCGGACCCGCTCGCCGACCGGCTGATGATCGACGCCGCCGTTCTCATCCTCTGCCTGGACGGCCGGCTGCCGTGGCTCGCCCTGGCGGTCGTGCTCGGCCGCGACGCCCTCCTCATCGGGGGCTACCGGCTCGTGAAGGATCGCGGCTACGAGTTTTCCGTCTCCACCCTGGGGAAGGTCGCGACCTGGGTGCTCTACGCAGCCATCACCGGCGTCATCGCCTCGGACAAGGGGACGGAGTGGCCGCTCGTGCTCTTCTGGGTCGGCGTCGGGCTCGCCGTCGCCGCGGCCGTCCTCTACGTCGCCGGCGCTCTCCGGACGGTGAAGCGGTGAAGGCCGTCGTCATGGCCGGGGGCGAGGGCACGCGCCTGCGGCCGCTCACGTCGAACCAGCCGAAGCCGATGGTGCCGATCGTCGGCAAGCCCTGCATGGAGCACATCGTCGACCTGCTGCGCGAGCACGGCTTCGACGACGTCATCGTCACGCTCGCGTTCATGCCGCAGGCGATCCGCGGCTACTTCGGCGACGGCGAGCCGTACGGCGTCTCCATTCGCTACTCGGTGGAGGAGTCGCCGGCGGGCACGGCGGGGTCCGTCAAGCTGGCAGAGGAGGCGCTCGGCGAGCGCTTCCTCGTCATCTCCGGCGACGCGCTCTGCGACATCGATCTCGCCGCCCTCGTCCGCTTCCACGACGAGAAGGGCGCGCTCGTCACGATCGGCCTAAAGAGCGTCCCCAACCCGCTCGAGTTCGGGATCGTCGTCACCGACGAAGCCGGCCGGATCGAGCGGTTCCTGGAGAAGCCGTCCTGGGGCCAGGTCTTCACGGACACGATCAACACGGGCATCTACGTGCTCGAGCCGGAGGTGCTTCGCCATGTCCCCGCGGATCGCCCCTACGACTTCTCGAAGGAGCTCTTCCCGCTCCTGCTCGAGATGGGGAAGCCGCTCTACGGCTACGTCGCCGACGGCTACTGGCAGGACATCGGGAACCTCGACCAGTACCGTCAGGCGAACTTCGACGCGCTCGACGAGCGCGTCCGCCTGAGCGTCCCGGGGATCCGCCTGCGCGGCAACGTCTGGGTGGGGGAGGGGGTCGGCCTCGACGACCTGGAGGCCGTCGAGGGGCCGGCGTTCATCGGCAACTACTGCCGCATCGCCCCGCGCGCCTCCGTGGGGCCGTACTCCGTCCTCATGCCGAGCGTGACGCTCGGAGACCACGCGCGCACCGCGCGCTCCGTGATCGACGCCTCGACGTCCGTGGGTCGCAGCGTCCTCGTCGAAGGGGCGATCGTCGGCCGCGCCTGCGACCTGCGCCCGCACGCACGCCTGCACGAGGGAGTCGCGGTCGGCGACAACTGCACGATCGGCGAGGAGAGCGTCGTCATGCCCGGCGTCCGCATCTACCCCTTCAAGGAGGTGGAGTCCGGCTCGCTCGTCGACCGAAACCTCATTTGGGAGTCGCGGCTCTCCTCGCGCCTGATCGGGCTCGAGGGGATCTCCGGCCGCATCGACGTCGACCTGACCCCGGAGACCGCCCTCCGCCTCGGGCTCGCGCTCGGAACGGCGCTCGACCGCGGCGACCGCGTCGTCACGAGCCGCGCGGCCTCGGCCTCGTGCCGGCTCGCCCGGCGCGCCCTCATCGCCGGCGTCAACTCCGCGGGCGTCCACGCCGCCGACCTCCAGGTGATGCCGGCGGCCGTCAACCGCCACTTTCTGAAGACGGAGGGCTTCGACGCGGGCATCCATGTGCAGCCGAGCCCGAGCGACCCCGAGGTCGTGCAGATCCGGATCTTCGAGCCGCCCGGGACGCCGGCCACGCCCGCGCTCGTGAAGGAGATCGACAAGCACTTCTCCCGCCAGGAGTTCCGGCGCGCGTCCTGGAACGAGGTGGGGGAGATCAGCTACTCCGCCCGCACGGCGGAGACCTACGTCCAGGACCTCCTGGCTGCCCTCGACGCGCAGGCGATTCGCGCGCGCCGCTTCCGCATCGTCGTCGACTACGCCTTCTCGGCCGCCTCGCTCGTGCTGCCGCAGGTGCTCGGGGCGCTCGACGTCGAGGCGGTGGCGGCGCACGCCTACGTGAGCGAGCGGCGCCAGGCGCCGGAGCGCGCGACGCTCGCCGAGTCGCTCGGACAGACGAAGCGCCTGGTGAAGGCTGTCGGCGCCGACCTCGGGGCCGCGCTCGACCCGGCGGCCGAGCGGATCTTCCTCGTGGACGACCAGGCGCGGGAGGTGCCGGTCGAGCAGGAGCTCCTCCTCTTCCTGCGCCTGCTCGCCTCGGACGGGAAGCGAGGGCGCCTCGCCTTCCCGACGACGGTGACGAGCCTCGTCGAGGATCTCGTCCAGGGCACCGACCTCGAGGTGCTCCGCACGCCGCACTCGCTCTCCGCGCTCTCACTGGCCGCCGCCGGCGACGGCGTCATCTTCGCCGGCTCCGTGGGCGGCGGGTTCGTGTTCCCCGAGTTCGTGCCGGCCTACGACGGGATGGCGAGCCTCTGCAAGCTGCTCGAGCTCCTCGCTCCCGTGGGACGGCCGCTGTCGGAGATCGTGGGCGAGCTTCCGGAATCATCGGTCGTCCACCGTCAGGTGCGCTGCCCATGGGCCCGGAAGGGCGCAGTCATGCGCATCATCACGGAGCGGATGAAGGGCAAGGAGGTCGACGTCAGCGACGGCATCAAGGTCTTCGACGACCGCGGCTGGGCGCAGGTGCTTCCCGACCCGGACGAGCCGCTCGTGCACGTCTACGCCGAGGGCAAGACGGCCGAGGACGGAGCCGCGCTCGAGACCGAGTTCCTGGAGCTCGTCGAGGAGATCGTCGCCCGGGAGGACGAGACCGAAGAGGGATAGTCGGGCCGACAACCCTCAAGTCGAGGTTGAAGGATGGGGCGCGGGATGGTTTACTGTGTGGCGCCCTCTGTCCCCGATTCTTGGAGTCTTTCCGTGGAAGCACTTCCTGACCTTGGAACCCTCTCCGACCAGGAGCTCCGCGACCTCATCCGCGAGCTCATGCACGAGGAGCACGAAGTCTCGTATCGCCGTCGCATCCTGCACGGCAAGATCGACATCCTCCGGGCAGAGCTTCAGGCGCGCCTCCAGAAGCAGGTCGGGGAGGGGGAGAGCCCGCTCAAGGAGGTCGACGTCGACCGGCTCGCGGCGATCCTCGCCTCGAAGGCGCCGCCCCCGACCGACGAGGAGCTCGGCGCGGCGGAGCGGTGACCTACGTCCACTGCCCGGAGTGCGGGTTCCAGAATCCGGAAGCCGCCAACTACTGCTCGAAGTGCGGCGCGCTGCTCATCCACGACGAGCCGGGCGCCCACACGACGATGACCTTCACGCCGGAAGAGGAGGTCGAGGACGAGGCGCTCTCGCTCGCCGAGCTGCGCATCGAGGGCCCGGCGCTCGTCGTCCGCGCGGGCGGCGGCCGCGCCGGGGAGACCTTCGCGCTCGTCGACGACCGCACGTCGCTCGGTCGCGGCCCCGAGTGCGAGATCTTCCTCGACGACGTCACCGTCTCGCGCCGGCACGCGGTCGTCACGCGAGGACCCGACGGCTTCACCCTGCACGACGAGGGGAGCCTGAACGGCACCTACGTCAACCGCCGGCGGGTGGAGAGCTCGAAGCTCGAAGACGGTGACGAGGTGCAGATCGGCAAGTACAAGCTGACCTTCCTGGAGAGCTAGTGCCCCCCCAGGCAATACCCTCCAGGTCGCATTCCCTGAAGGGGCACCAGGTGCACCTTCGCTGATGGCCACCGCTGCAGCCGACCTCGGGCGGGGACGCCCCCTCACGATCGGGGCGGTCTGCGCTCGCCTCAGCGAGGAGTTCCCCGACATCTCGATCTCGAAGATCCGCTACCTCGAGGACCAGGGCCTCCTGGCCCCGCGGCGGACGCAGGGTGGCTACCGGCTCTTCACCGAGGAGGACGTCGAGCGCCTCGAGACGATCCTGCGCCTCCAGCGCGATGAGTTCCTTCCCCTGCGCGTGATCCGGCAGGAGCTCGCCGCCGGCGTGCCGCGCAACCGGGAACGAACGCGCTCCACGGGCCTCCACGCGCCGGAGGACGAGGTCGACTTGGGGACGCTCTGCGAGCGGGCGGGCGTGGACGGGGCCTTCGTCCGAGAGCTCGGGGAGTACGGGCTCGTGGAGCCACGCACGACGGACGGGGAGACGCGCTTCCCCGAGCGTGACGTGGACGTCGCGGGCGCCTGCGCGCGCCTCGCACGCTACGGGGTCGCGCCCCGGAACCTGGCGACGTTCCGGCGCTGGGCGGACAACGAGGCCGACCTGCTCGAGCGCATCGTGGCGCCCGAGCTCCGCTCGCCGAACCCCGAAAAGCGTCACGCGGGGCTCGAGAACCTGGAGACGCTGGCTGCGCTCTCGCAGGAGCTTTCGAACCTCCTCTTCTGGCGTGCGCTCCGGGGTATCGTTCCGCGGTCGTGACCGTCGCTCGCTTTCGGCTCGCTCCCGCTCGTCTGTCGGACGCCGGCCCGTGAGCGTCGACCTCGAGTCCCGGATCCGGGACATCCCGGACTTCCCGAAGCGCGGCATCGTCTTCAAGGACATCATGCCGCTCTTGGCCGACGCGGAGGCTCTGCACGAGACCGTCGAGCGCCTGGCCGCCTTCGCAGAGCCCCGCGAGCCCGACGTCGTCCTGGGCGCCGAGGCGCGCGGCTTCATCCTGGGCGCCGCGCTCGCGTACCGGCTCGGATGCGGCTTCGTCCCCGCGCGCAAGCCGGGGAAGCTCCCTTGGCGGACGATCAGCGCCAAGTACGCTCTCGAGTACGGCTTCGACGCCCTCGAGCTGCACGCGGACGCGATCTCGCAGGGCGCGCGCGTCCTCATCCATGACGACCTGCTGGCCACCGGCGGAACCGCGCGCGCGAAGGTCGACCTCGTCGAGCAGCTCGGAGGCACGGTCGTCGGCCTCGCGTTCGTGATCGAGCTCGAGTTCCTGAACGGCCGCGACACGCTCGCCGGCTACGACGTCTTCTCGCTCATCCAGTACGCGAGCTAGTGCCCCTTCAGGTAATGCGACCTCGTTCCTGGCGGGGCGAGGGGGCAAGCCAGGATGGAGGGCACTGGAGGAACCCTGCGGAGGCCCGTCCTCCGTGCCGATACATAATCCAGTCCGATGTACGACCAGCTCACCGGGCGTTACACCTTCGCCTGCCCCGCACGGGGTGAGGTCAGCGTTCCGCTCTCGCGCTTTCGCATCCTCGAGCGGCTGCCGGGCGCGTCCCATCCCGCCCTCTACAAGATCACGTTCGCCTGCGACTGCGGAGAGGAGCACGACGGGCTCGTGACGCACGAGGAGCTCGACTGGGCGCCGCTCGCGGGCTCCGACTCGGAGTTCCTCAACCTCATGACGGCGCGGCTCGAGCCGGCCGTGCCCGAGCTCCTCGACCTCGCCGCGAGACGGATCCAGACGGGGGACTGGCCCTGGAGCTTCTTCTGCTACCCGGAGGAGCGCCCCCGGCCCGTCACCCCGTCGGCCTTCCGCGTCCTCTCGGAGGGCGGGGAGGAGGTCGGGCTCGCGGTCGAGTGCCCGACCTGCTCCCACACGTCCGTGAACGTCGTCAGCCGGGAGCACGTGGACGTGCCGTTCTACAACGACCGGCGCGTCTCCGTCGTCGAGCACATCTTCCGGCACGACCGCGAGCGGGCGCTCTCGGCCTTCCGGGACGAGCTCTTCTCCAGCGTCTTCGACGCGAGCCGCCGAGACCTCGCAGCGTAGGAGTCCTCGGGCCGGGTTACTGCCCGTCGCGAAACGGGCACATCTCCGGCAAACGACGCAACGAGGTGAGGTGCGCATGCTGCGGAGACAACGTGACGATGACCGCGAGACGGAGGTGGGCGAGAGTGAGCACGTCTGGGGGAGCCCCCCGGTCGTGCGCGGGCTGACCACGCTCCTGGGGGTCGCCGCGGCGGGCTTCCTCCTCTGGCTGGCGACGCAGTTCGACCTCGGCTCGACGGGCGAGTTCTGGGCGGCCATGGGGATCCTGGCCGGCGCCGGCGCGTGCCTCGGGCTCTCCCAGCTCCTGGGCGGCTGGACGAAGTGGGGCGCGCCGACCGTCAGTCCGGGCGTCCTCCTGCTCGGCTTCCTCCCGACGCTCGTCGCCGTCGGCGGGATCCTCGTCGCCACGCGCCCGACCGGGACGGAGGAGGGCGCTCGGGTCGCGGGCTGGATCCGCGATCTCGGCCTCGGCGGTGTCGCCGAGGATCTGATCCTCTTCCAGGGCGTGCTGGCGTTCGGGCTCGGCATCGTGTTCACCTTCATCTTCGACACCCGCGGCCCGCGGACGCGCGCGGTCGAGCGGGATGCGGTCCCGGACGAGGAGGTCCACGACTACCGCCGGGAGGAAGCCGCGGCCGGAGAGGAGACGGTTGTCCGGGAGCACGAGGCGGTCGTGGATCGGCGCGAGTCGACGTAGCGGCGTCGTGCTTCCCTCGCGCCAGGGATCGAGCGGGGCACCGCGGCGCGTCGATATCGTGAGAGCCATGGATGCCGCACCGGCTCAGGGGTTCGAGGGCCGGGGCGCGCCTCGGTTGCTGGAGCATTTCGCCGCTTTCGAGCGGATCACGAGCGGTGACGGGCCAAGCGCCCGCATCCGGCTGGAGCGCGAGGTGGGTTGGGAGCTCGCGGAGCTTCTCGTGGGCGCGCTGGCCGGCGCTGGCGGCTCGGGCACCTGCTCCGTCTGGGCCTGAAGAGCGCAGGCTAGGGGCGGAGCGGGTCCTCCCCGCGGAGGCGAACGAAGAAGAAGATCAGGACGGCTGCGACGAGGCCGAAGAGGAAAGCGCTCCCGCCCCCGATGCCGATCGCGAGCAAGCCGATCCACACGTACGCGCCGAGGAGGAGCCCCCACGCGAACGCCTGAAAGCCGGGGCTGAACGCGGGAGGGCGAGGGGGAAACGCCATCGTCGAGGCCGAGTCTAACGGCCGTGTCGCCGGGCCCGTTCGGGACCAAAAAAATTCGCCGAGCCGGTGACACTTTCGTCCACCTCTCCGGCGAACCTTCGGCTTCCGCCTACGGTTCCCCGGTGGGGCTTCAACCTACTCGCGCTCCGTGCTCGGCGCAGTGGGGAATCTAGACAGGCCGTCGAGCCGATGCAAGGACTCGCCGGAAGCGATCTGCGCAATTTGCGGAAAGTTCATTCTTCCACAGTTTCCACAGCTCCCTGTCGGGGCTGTGGGCAGCCTTGTGGGACCCGGCTCCGCCCCTAGGGTTCCGCGAGCGCGGCCTTCGTGTAGACCCCGCTCGGATTCCACAGGAGGAAGCCTCCGGCGTTTGCGTCGCGGGCGGCGAGGATCTGCGCGTTCACGTCCTCGAGGGTGTACTCGCGGCCCAAGGAGAAGTCTTGGAGCCAGGGGACGACGAGGGTGTCCCGCCCTCGGAGGACGCGGCGGAAGTCGCGCAGCGCCCGCGCCACCGTGATCCCCGGCACCGCGTTCGGGTCGTCGAGCCGGTACTCGCCCGGTCCGAAGTGGGACGGATAGACCATCGGGTAGATCGCGTCGAGATGCTGCGCCAGCCGTCGCGGACGCTGACCGATCCCCATCTCCCGGGTCGCGGTCAGCCCGAAGACCGCCGCCGAGACGCGCGCGCCCATGGGCTGGAGCCGCTCGCGGGCGTACTCGACGAAGCGTGCGATCGTCGTGCTCTTGTGCTCCTTCTTCTTCCCGCGGAAGACCGCGCTCGAGAGGTCGCCGTCTGTCGGGAAGCGGGCGTAGTCGAACATGATCTCGTCGAAGCCCGCCTTGACGGCGGCGGCCGCGATGTCGACGTTGTACTTCCAGACGCGCTTGTCGTACGGATTCGTCCAGCCGAGCCCGGCGCTGTTCGTCCAGACACCGCCGCCGCGGCGCTTGACGGCCAGCTGGGGCCGCCTCGTGGAGAGCACCGGGTCCTCGAAGACGACGACGCGTCCGATCAGGTAGATGCCGGCCTCCTTCGCAGCCCGGGCCGCCTCGCGCGGGTTGTAGTAGCGCTGGGCGGCGCCGACGGCGCGGGCGAGCGGGACGCCCGGCCGGCGGAAGGCGACGTCGCCGTTCTCGTCCTTGACGTCGAGCTCGATTGTGTTGAGGCCGGCCCCCCTCAGTGCGAAGTAGTCGTCGAGCTTCCCCTCGAGCGAGGCCAGCGCCATCGTCACGTGCACGCCGCGGATCTCCTCTGGTAGAGGCGAGGGCTCGGGTGCTGTCGGCGCCGCCGTCTGCTCTGCCGGCGAGGACGTACTGGGCTCCGCGCCCGTCATCGGCGTCCGGCCTCCCCAGTCGTTCAGGAACGTCATTCCCAGAGCGACGACGGCGGCGGCCACCGCGACGAGCCCGAGCAGGAAGACCCGTCTCGCCGCCCGTCGTCTGCGGGACTGCCGACGTCTCTCGCGGAACCGTTCGTTCGGGTCGACAGGCTCGAGCAGCATCGTGGTTCGGGCACGGTATTTCCTCCCGCGGCGCGCCGCAAGCCGAGTGCGAGCGGAGATGCAACACTTTTCGTTGCGCTAGGATTCGGGCATGCCGGTCGCGACTGCACTCAAGGTCGAGGCGCTGACGGTCGACTTCCGCTCGCAGCGCCGGCTCGCCGAGGCGCTCGGAGTCAGCCCGGCCCAGGTGAGCCGCTGGAAGCGGGGGCAGGGCATCGATCCGGACAACGCGGAGCGGCTCGACCTCCTCGAGCTGACGATGTCCTTCCTGCTCCGCCTCTACGAGCCCGAGACGGCGGAGAGGTGGCTGTTCGGCCTCAACCCGCACCTCCGGAACCGTCGTCCAATCGACGTGATCAGGATGGGGGGGACGCAGGAACTCCTCGCGGCGCTCCGGCAGGAGCGCGCCGGGTCGTACGCGTGATCCTCTTCCGGTGCTTCCCCTGGGACGGAGGCGTCGGCCCCACGGCGCGTGGAGGGGCGCTCTGGTTTCCGCGCATGCTCCAGGGCGAGGGGCGTCACGACGCGCCCGAGCGCTACGGCTGTCTCTACGTGTCGGAGGAGCCCGTCTCCGCCGTCGTCGAGCAGCTCGCCCGGTTCGTCGGCATGGAGCTCGCGGCGCTCGACCTCCTTCGCGGCAGCCTGCCGCTCGCCCTCGCCGGGCTCCGCCTCGCGGAGAGCGCGACCCTCGTCGACCTCGACGAGCCGCTCGTTCTCGCCGAGGAAGAGCTCCGGCCGTCGCTCGTGGCCACGCACGAACGGTCGCGCACGCAGGCGGACGCCGCCGCTCTCTACGAGCGCCACGAGGATGCAGCCGGCGTCCGCTGGTGGTCGACGTTCGAGTCCCAGTGGGCGAACGTGACGCTGTTCGACCGCGCGGTGGACGGGCTCGACGTCGAGGACGTGCGCGCGCTCGAGCTCGAGGATGACGTCGTGGGGGAGGCCGCCCGCTTCCTCGGCCTCGCGGTCGCCGCGTGAAGGTCGAGGAGCTTCTCGCGCGTCCTCTACCGGGTCGGGTCGCCGACGTCCTGTCCCTCATGCGCGCGCTCGAAGAGGCGCTCTCGCCGCAGGACGGAGTTGCCTCGTTCCTCCACCTCTACCGATCCGTCACGGAGGGCGTCGAGGACGCCGTCCGCGCCGGGGGAGCGTACGGCGACCCTCGCTTCGTCAGGTGGCTCGACGTCGTCTTCGCAAACTTCTTCCTCCGTGCCCTCCGGGACTGCACGCGGCGTCCGGACTCCGTCCCCAAGGCGTGGGTGCCGCTCTTCGAGGCGCGCGGCCGGCCCGGAATCGCGCCGCTCCAGTTCGCGCTGGCCGGTATGAACGCGCACATCAACCGTGACCTTCCGTTCGCGCTCGTCGAGACCTGGAGCGCGCTCGGGCTCGAGCCGGAGCGGGGGAGCGTGCAGCACCGCGATTTCACCCGCCTGAACGGCCTCCTCGAGGAGACCGAGAAGCGGGTCAAGGCGGAGTTCGCGACGGGCGCGCTCGGACACGTCGAGCGGTCCCTCGGCCGGACCGACGACGCCGTCGCCATGTGGAAGGTCTCGCGTGCCCGCGAGGCGGCCTGGGTGAACGGCGAGACGCTCTGGGCGCTGCGGGGCATCCCCAGGCTCAGAGCCGACTACGCGCTCACGCTCGACCGTCTCGTCGGCCTCGCGGGGCGGGGGCTCCTGCGGCCGCTCGCCTGATCGCAGATCGTCCCCTCTGCGTCTCGACTTGACATAACGCCCGTTATCGTGCGTGGCTCGGAGGGGCTCCGAGTTTGACTTGGCCGCTGCGACGGGTAGGGTAAGCGCGGCACGCCTCCAGGCGGTCAGCCGCCTTCCTACGCGTAGTGAGCCAGCTCCCGATACCGCCGAATGCCTGACGAGGGCTCGATCATGGGCCAGCACGAGGAGCTTCAGCCTCTGCTCGAGCGTGCGGAAGCATCCGGCGTCGTGGAGGTGGGCGAGCTCCGCGAGGCGCTCGAGCTCCTCGACCTCGATCCGGCGGACGTGGAGCACCTGCACAAGGAGCTCGAGGAGCGGGGCATCGAGGTCGTCGATCGGCAGAAGGAGCCGGCCCCCCCGCTCCCGGGCACGGAGTCGCTCGAGACGACCACAGACGCGCTCCAGCTCTTCCTGCGGGAGATCGGGCGACATCCGCTCCTCACGGCGGCGGACGAGGTCGAGCTCTCCAAGCGCATCGAGCGCGGAGACATGGAGGCGAAGAAGCGCATGATCGAGTGCAACCTGCGTCTCGTCGTCTCCATCGCGAAGAACTACCGCAACCAGGGCCTCCCGTTCCTGGATCTGATCCAGGAGGGCATGTTCGGGCTCATCCGGGCGGTGGAGAAGTTCGAGTGGCAACGCGGCCTCAAGTTCTCGACGTATGCGACCTGGTGGATCCGTCAGGCCGTCGCGCGGGCGATCGCCGACAAGGCGCGGACGATCCGCGTCCCGGTTCACGTCGTCGAGCGGATGCAGAAGATGCACCGGGCGGAGCGGCATCTGTGGACGCAGCTCGCCCGCGAGCCGACGCTCGACGAGATCGCCGACGAGGCCGGCCTCCCGCTGCAACAGGCGATCGAAGTGCGCGCGGCGGCGCGGGCGTCCACGAGCCTCGACCAGCCGATCGGCGAGCAGGAGGACGCCGTCTTCGGCGACCTCGTCGCCGGCGAGGAGCCGCTCCCCGACGAGGTGACGGAGAAGAGACTCCAGAAGGAGGCGCTCGACCGCGCGCTCGAGTCGTTGCCGGAGCGCGATCGCCGCGTCCTCGAGTTGCGCTACGGGCTCCGCGGCGAGGAGCCGCACACGCTGGAGCACATCGGTCGCAGGCTCGGCATCACGCGCGAGCGCGTGCGGCAGATCGAGATCGAGTCGCTCTCCCGCCTAGCCTCGCTGCGCGAGATCGAGGCGGTCGGGACGCGCTAGCCGGTCGAGCGCGCTCCCGTCGAAGAGCGCGTCGGCACTCTCCCCCAGGCGGTTCCGCGCGAGCCGGTAGGCGTCGTCGAGGAGCGGCGGCCGCGCTGTCCGGTGGCCGTCCGAGGCTACGAGATCGCCGAGGCCATCCTCCAGCAGGCGCCAGCCGGCCTCCTCCTGCTCGGGGCCGTGGGAGCCGAGGAGGCTCGTCGCGTTGACCTGGATCAGCCAGCCGCGCTCGCGGAGCGTCAGGACGGCGCCGAGATCGTCGCGGACGCGCTCGGCGCGCTCTGGATGCGCCACGATCGGGGTGAGACCCGAGCCCTCCACGTGCTCGCCGAGGCGCTCAGCGAGCGCGAGAGAGCCGTGGAAGGGCACCTCCATGAGGACGGCGGGCAGTCCGCCGAGGCGATAGCGTCTCGGGTCCTCCTCGAGCAGGCGCTCGGTCGGCGTCAGCTCCCAGCCGAGACGAAGATCGACCCCGTGCGGGGCGAGGAGAGGCGTCATCTGGCGGTGGGCCCGGCGAACGAGCCGCTCGCGTTCGGCCGTGAGCGGGAGCGACGGCCAGACGTGCGGCGTCGCGTAGAGAATCCGCGTCCCGCGCCGACCGGCCTCGACGCAGAGCGCGAGCCCGGCCTCCACGGAGCGCGCGCCGTCGTCCCCGGACGGGATGACGTGTGAGTGGACGTCGACGAAGCCGAGCACGATCTCACGCTACCGGCGCCGTCCCGCCGGGGCGCCGGATGGGCGCCCGCGAGGCCCCAGGCGGGGCTTACTCGGCCCGCAGGTACAGGCGGAGTTCGGGCGCAACGCCCTGGAGCTCGCGGAGGGCGCGGGACTCGAGCTGGCGGACTCGCTCGCGTGTGACGCCGAGCTCGGAGCCGACCTCTTCGAGCGTCTTCGGGAGCTCTCCGTTCAGGCCGAAGCGCAGCTCGAGGACGTGCCGCATGCGCTCGTTCAGGGACGCGAGCGCCTCCTGGAGCTCGACCCCGCGCAGGAGCTCCGCGAGGACGGCTTCGGGCTGCTCGGAGTGCTCGTCCTCGAGCATGTCGCCGTAGAGCGAGTCGCCGTCGCCGACGGGCGTCTCGAGGCTGACGGGATCCTCGACCAGGTCGAGGAGCTCGTTTACCCGCTTGACCTCGAGGCCGCTCTCCTTGGCGAGCTCGTCCGGGAGCGGATCGCGGTTGAGCTTCTGCGTGAGGATCCGGCGGGCGCGCATGACGCGGCGCACCTGGTCGACGACGTGCACCGGGAGGCGGATCGTCCGCCCCTGGTCGGCAATCGCCCTGGTGACCGCCTGGCGAATCCACCACGTCGCGTACGTCGAGAGCTTGAAGCCCAGGCGGTAGTCGAACTTCTCGACCGCGCGGATCAGCCCCAGATTCCCTTCCTGGATGAGGTCGAGGAGAGGAACGCCGGAGTTGACGTAGTTGCGCGTGATCGACATCACGAGGCGGAGGTTGCACTCGATCAGCCGGCGCTTCGCCCATTCGTCTCCCTCGTCCTTGCGGCGCGCGAGCTCGCGCTCCTCGGCCGGAGTGAGGAGCGGACCGTCCCCGATCTGCCGCACGTAGAGCTTGAGCGGATCCTGGGTCGGCGCCGGAACCTGGGCGACCGCACCCTCCTCTTCCTCGTCCTCGTCGGTGGACTCAGCCTCGGCCGTTTCGGCCGGCCCAGGGACGAGCTCGAGCTTCGGCTCCTCCTTCTCGACGTGCTCGGGCTGGTTCGGGAGTTCCGCAGACGAGTGCTCCACGCCTCCCGTATCGGCGGGCCCGGAGAGCGGCTTGAGGCAGTACCACCGTTTAGGGGGATGCACCCGGCGACGGGTGCCGCCGAGGGTGGTACTGTCCCCTTTGTTGGACGGGAGGTGGCCGCTGCGGCCGCTTCGGACCACGGTCGTCCGAGGATCGACCTAGGATCGGGAACCAGACGTTTTGTGCGGGATCGCCGGATATAGCCTGAGCGACAAGTCAGCGGTCGACCAGACCCTGGCGACGCAGACGCTCCTGGCTGCGATCTCCGAGCGTGGCTCCGACGCCGTCGGCTACGCGTTCCGGGGCCCGGGCCTCCCGCTCGTGGTGCACAAGCAGCGGGGCGGGGCCAGCGCGCTCCTCGACGCGCTCCGCGTTCCTACGCGAGCGCGCCAGGTGCTCGTCCACGTGCGCGACTACACGAAGGGCCATCCGAGCCTCATCGCCAACAACCACCCGATCCGGCACGGATCGGTGGTCGGCGTCCACAACGGGATCATCGCGAACGACGAGGAGATCCTCGAACGGCACGGCTTCGGCCGAGCCGAGCCCGGCATGACGGTCGACTCGGAGGCGATCTTCGCCCTGGTCGACGAGGCGTCCAGCCGGCCCGCGGCACTCGAAGAGGTCCACGGCTCCATGGCCGCCGGATGGCTCGACGAGCGCGAGGCGGACGTTGTCTACGTCGCGCGGGGAATCGGCCGGCCGCTCTGGGTCGGCGAGGGCCGCCGGGAGCTCTTCTTCGCTTCGACCCGCGAGGCGCTCGAGCTCGTGGAGCGCTACGCGGACGTGCGTCTCCGGAAGCGCGAGCTCGGAGAGGGCACCCTGATCGTGGCCGGGGGAGGCCGCTTGCTGCGAGCGGAGTCGTTCGAGCCGGATCGTACGTTCGTCGAGGAATCCCTCCTTCCGCCCGTGCGAGCGCCGGAGGAGGCGCGCTCGTGTCTCGCTCGCCTGGCGGCGATCGCCACGGCGGGGGCGGTCGCCCGCTAGCTCCCCCGGGGCTTCGAGCCGGCCAGGCGGCCGTCGGCTCCGATGTCCACCCCGCTCCGTGCCAGGCGCTCACGCAGAGCGGCGCGGAAGGCCGTCCACCCTCCCCGCCCGTCGGCGAAGAGCCGGTAGACCTGCCACTCCGAGAGCATCGCGGGGCTTCGGCTGCGGGCCCGCCTCCAGTCGGCGAACCGCGGGAGCCGCCCGAGCCTCTGCGCCACGAGCCTACCCTGCTCCAGCGCCCGCTCGGCGCGCTCGTCCCGACGCGGGACGTCGAACCCCGCCGCTCGGAGAGCGTTCGAGAGCGAGCCGAACCTCTGCCAGTACAGGGATTTCGACGGCAGCGTGGCACGGCGCTCGTCGAGGTCCTTCCCGGTGGGAGTCCGCCCGAGCTCGTCGCCGAGCGTGCGGAGCTGGCCGAGGAGCTCGTCCTTCGTGGCGAAGCGGCGGGGTACCAGGCCAGCCAGGCGCTGCGCCCGGTTCCAGCTCCCGAAGTGCTCCACAACGGTCTGCGGGTGAGCGCGGGCGCCAGAGTCGGCCCCGAACTCCCGCATCGTCGGCGACCGGCCCAGCCGCTCGGCGCAGCCGGCCAGCTCAGCGAGGATCTGCGCGTCGGAATACCGTGGCACGGGCCCCTCCGCGGTAGTGTAGGCGAGCAGGTTAGACGTCCCGCAAAAACCCCAGCTCGCGCAGGAGCTCGCCGGACTCGGCGAGGACATCGTGGAGCTGGCCGTCGTCGAGCTCCTCGGCGTGGCGGCCCACCGAGCTCTTATACGCCTGCGAGAGCGCCTCTGCGAGGGGCCCCTCTGCTGCCCCGACTGCTTTGGCAAGCTCGGCGGCGACGGCCTCCGGGTCGGTGGACAGACGTTCGTAGCGGACCTCGACGACCGGGACGCTCGCGGTGCGGACGGCGGTGACGTAGCGCCGCCAGGCCCAGGCCGCCCGGCGGGCCTCGCTCACCCTGGCGAACTCCTCGCGTCGCTCGGGCTCGACCCAGAAGCGCGCCGCCGCCCCGAAGGAATGGCCCGCGTCGTCCCCTCCTTCCCGCCCAGCCCGCAGCCAACCGCGCTCGAGGAGCGAACAGGCGACGTCGCGCCCGTCCCGGAGCGCGTGGACCACCCGCGCCTCGGGGAACGCGCGGAGGATAGCGGCCAGTACGAACGCCGCCTCCGGCGTCTGCTCGATCGGGCGAAGACTGCCGACGAGCCCGAGCCGTCGCGCACGCGTGAGGATGTGGCGGATACGCGGGCAGGCGTCGGCGAGGTCGACACCGGCCAGTCCCGGGATCGCAGCCTTGAAGGGAGCGACCTCGCCGAGGTCGATGAACCCCGGAAGCGAGCCGAGGGAGCGGGCGAGGAAGGTCGTCCCCGAGCGTGGACTTCCCACGACGAAGACGAGCCGGTCGTCGAGGCGGCCGAAGCGCCGGCGCGACAACGGGGCCCGCGGGAGGATGTGCCGGGCGGCGCGAAGCTGGAGCTCGGCGGAGCGGAGCGGGCCGGTCACGGGCCCGTATCGTCTCACGTCCGACGTGGCGGGCGGCGCTACGAGGCCGCCGCGAGGGGCGACTTCGCGGGGAGCTCTCGGCCCTCCTCGCCCTGGAGGAGACGCTCGAGGGCGCCCACGCAGCGAGGGCAGAACTGGCTGCCGCCGCCTCGGCGGAGCTCGTCGAGAGCGTCGGCGGCAGGCCGCGCCGCCTTGTAGATCCGGTTGGTCAGCATCGAGTCGAGCGCGTCCGCGACGTGGATGATGCGCGCGCCGAGAGGGATCTCCTCACCGGCAAGACCGTCGGGGTAGCCCGCCCCGTCCCAACGCTCGTGGTGGTGGCGGATGGCCGGGACGGCGTCCCCGAGGAAACCCAAGCGGTCGATGATGCGGGCGCCCTCCTCGGCATGGCGCTGCATGAGCGTCCACTCGTCGCTCGAAAGCGTCGCCGGCTTCAGGAGGATCGCGTCCGGGATGGCGAGCTTGCCGATGTCGTGGAAGAGCGCGGCCTGCCCGAGCAGGTCGAGCTCAGCGTGAGAGAGCCCGAGCTCGCGGCCGATCGCGAGCGCGAGCTGCTGCACGCGGCGGGAGTGGCCGGCCGTGTAGGCGTCGCGGGCGTCCACCGTCGCAGAGAGGCTCTCCATCGCCGCCGTGGAGCGCTCTTTGAGAAGGCGGTTTGCCTGCTCGAGGGAGACGTTCTGGCTCCGAATCGTCTCGGCCGCCTCGCGCAGCTTCTTCGTCGACTTCTCCGTATGACCGAGATACGCGGCCATCGTCTTGCGCATGAGCAGGAGCGGGAGGACGAAGACCGCGAGGCCGTAGAGCCCGATCGCCTCGTACGCCAGCGCGATCGCTCCGCCGACGGCTCCGAAGGCGACGTAGTGCGGCAGGAGCCAGGAGAAGCGCTCGTTCCAGACGCGGCGCCAGCGGTCGTGGCCCTCGAGCGCCATGGCACCGGAGAGCAGCCCGGTGTTGACGACGAAGTACACGCCGCCCGCCGCGAGGCCGGCGGCGGCTGTGACGAGCGTGTCGACCCCCTCGGCCTCGCCGCTCGAGAAGACCGCCGCAGCGGCCAGGCTCGCGAACGAGAGGGCGCCGATGTTGAAGAGAAGCTGGTAGACCGGGGTGCGCCGCGAGCTCCATTCCACCGCGGCCGCGGTCACGGCGAGCGGCAGGGCGGCCTTCGGGCCGGCGATGGCGGCGCCGGCCAAGGCGCCGACCGCGCTCACCGAGATCGAGCCTCCGTCCAGCTCGAGCGCGAGCGCCTGGCCGCCTGCGACCAGCGCGATGACCGCCAGGAGGCCCAGCAGGTCGCTCGAGCCGCCGCCGCCCAGGCCGATTGCCCCGGCGACGATGCCGCCGAGGCTGACGACGACGACGAGGGACGCGAGCGCCGGCGAGAGCGCGAGGAACCGGGGCCCGGCAGGCGTGTGTGGGCGCTTCTGCTGTGCGCGGGCGGCCTCCGGGCCGGCGACGGGGAGCGCCGTCGGCGTGGCCCCTGGGTAGACCGTGTCGTCCGGCACGGCTGCGAGTCGCGCCTTCCGCTCCGGAGGCAGGAGGATCTCCTCGGAGCTCGCGCCGAGGACGCGGTTGCGGCCCTGGAGCTTGGCGCGATAGACGGCGAGGTCGGCCTGGTGGATGATCTCGTTCGGGTCCGTCCCGTCCTTCGGATAGCAGGCGATGCCGATCGAGATCGTCGCCGTGATCGGCTCGCTCGAGGTCTCGACCTCGAACCGTTGGTCGGCGACCGCACGCCGGATCCGCTCCGCGACCTCGCTCGCGTGCTGCGGGGTCGTCTCGGGCAGAAGGATCGCGAACTCCTCGCCGCCGAAGCGCGCGGGGATGTCGGAGTGCCGGAGGTGCAGCTGGAAGACGTCGGCGACTCCTCGCAGGACGGCGTCGCCGGCGAGATGGCCGTACGCGTTGTTGATGTCCCGCAGGAGGTCGAGGTCGGCCATGATCACGGACAACGGCGAGTTGGAGCGTTGCGCGCGCTCGAGCTCCTCTCGCAAGGCGCCCGCGAAGTGCCGCGCGTTGAAGAGACCCGTCTTGGGATCCACGCGGGCCTCCTGCTGGAGCGCCGGGACGCTCAGAGAGCGATGGATGAGCAGCAGCGGGGCGACGGCTGTCGGCAGGAGCAGCGGGTTCCAGTCCCAGAGCCCGGCGAACGCGACGCCGAGCATGGCGAGGACGAAATCCGTCGAGAGGCTCTCCGCCGAGAAGAGGCCCGTGCCGCGCAGAGAGTGGCCTCGCGCCAGGTGGAGCATCGTGGCGAGAAGCACGTGGTTCAGCGTCACGAAGACGACGGCCGCGACGAGGCCTGAGAGCGCGAACTCGACCCCCGGGCTGAAGCCGGCGTTGCGCACCACCTCCACCGCCCCCCACGCCGCCAGGCCGTTCAGCGTGTGGTTGGCGATGTTGAACCCCTGGATGTACCAGGCGTACCGCACCTTCAGCCACTCCGGGATCCCGTAGACGACCCCGAGGAGGGCGATCAGCTCGGGCGGCAAGAGGAGGACGCCCGGGATCAGGAAGACGACGGTCATGTGGTAGCTCTGGTCCCGCGGCGTCCGCACCACGAAGAGCTGCGCGACGGCGGCGCACGTCGCCAGGACGAGGAACGTGCCCCAGCCCGGCGTCTCCGGGGAGAGGTGCGAGAACGGGACGGCCGCGGCGACAACCGCCAGGAGGCCGACGGCATAGAGGTAGGCCTTCGCGCGCGGAGGGAGCGAGGAGGGCTCCGAGCGGCTCGCGTCGCCCGGCGGGCCCTCGCCGGCGAGCTCGCTCGGAATTTCGCTCATCGCCTCGGAACGGGGTCGAGTGCCGCGGGAGCTTTTGCCCACGCCGACGCGCGGTAGGGCCGCAGAGCCATACGCTGAACGTAAGCCCTGGCTGCCGGGCGGGCCTCCCCCGTTCGAGGGATGCCCGGAAGTTCACCCGGAAAGGGGAGCCCCGGGCCCTGCGGCCCGGGGCTCGAGCAGTTTGTGCGGGCTCCTAGGGGCCGTCGATGCCGAGCTCGTCGAGCTCTGTGTCGGCGATGTCCTCGCCGTCGACGCTGACCTCGCCCTCGGCGTTGTCTGCCCAGGAGGCGGAGGCCCAGGAGGCGCTCGCCCAAGAGGCGGACGCCCAGGAGGCGGAGGCCCAGGAGGCGCTCGCCCAGGAGGCGGAGGCCCAGGAGGCGGAGGCCCAGGAGGCCGAGCTCCAGGACGCGGACGCCCAGGAGGCGCTAGCCCAGGAGGCGGAGGCCCACGAGGCGTCGGCCTGGGCGACGTTGGCCCAGCTGGCCGTATCGAACATCAGCCCCGAGCCGTCGCCCGCCTGCACGACGAACTGGTTGAGGGCGGCGTTGGCGTTCGGCGGGCTGGAGACCGCCGCGGCGGCGGCGGCGTTGACGATGCCGACGCCGAGCGAGCCGGGGGTCGCGAGCGGCGCGTTCCTCGCCGTCAGCATGAGCGCGCCCTTCACCTCGTCCGGCGTCCACCCGGGATGCAGCGCGAGGAGGTGCGCCGCCGCCGCCGAGACGACCGGGGCGGCGAACGACGTCCCGGAGAGCTCCATGTACCCGGGGGCCTTGACGTTGGCGGGCTTCTCGCTCACGAGCGTCGAGGTCGAGGGCACCGGCCCGACCATGTACCGCCCGGGGGCACCGAGCTCCGGCTTGGCGAAGCCGTCGAGCGTGTAGCCATAGGCCGACCAGGGGGCGGCCTTGTCGTTGGAGACCGAGGTCGTCCCGCGGATGTCGTCCGCGCCGACCGTGATCACGAAGGGATCGTTGCCGGGCGCGAAGGGGACGCCGCTCGGGGCGCCGTTGACGCCGTAGTTGCCCGCGGCGGCCACGACGACGACGCCGTCGAACCAGAGCTTCTCCACGGCCCGGTCGAGCGGGTCGAAGAAGACGCTCGCCTGTGAGGCGCTGTGGAGCGAGAAGTTGGCGACGCGGATGTTGTAGGTGCTCTTGTTCGCGAGGATCCAGTCGGCCGCCGCGATCACGTCTCGCGTCATCGCCATGCCGGTGTCGTCCATGACGTCGATCGAGACGATCTTCGAGCCGGGCGAGCCGCCGGCGTACCGGTAGGCGCCGCCGGCCGCGATCCCCGCCACGAACGTGCCGTGACCGCGCCCGTCTGCAGCCGAGTTGCCCGCCAGGGAGGTGAGATTCACGTCCGCGATCACGCGGCCGCCGAAGTCGCTGCGATCGCTCGCGATGCCGGAGTCGACGATGGCGATCGTCGGCGCGTCCGCCGCGGACGGGCCGTTCCAAAGGCCGTAGAAGTTCGCCACGTAGGGCCACCGCTGCTTGTTCGAGTACGCAGAGAGCACGACCGGAGCATCGGTCGTGATCGCGCGGATGTCGGAGCGGTGAGCCAGCCTGAGGATCTGCCGGCCGGTGAGCTGCGCGGCGACCGCGCTCAGGGAGCGGAACCGCTTGCGGAGGCCGACGCCCCGGCCCGGATCGTGGTCGCGGGCACTTCGGACCTCGGTTGCCACTTCCGCGGTCGACTCGCCGCCCGAGCCCTGAACGATCACGTCAAAGGTGGAGTTCGGATTCGCTTGCGCTGCGTCGAGGAGCCCGGGCGAGAGATACGCCTTGATCCCCGTGTCGTAGCTATTGGAGGACCTTCCGGCCACCGCCGCCATGGGCGATCCCATGACCACGGCGACGAGCAGCGCGAGCAGGAGGCCCCGACCGCCCTTACCCCACAAGGCGCTCGAGCGCGTCTCCCCCTTGGAAGGCTTTCCCCAGAGGGCGCTCGACCGGGTTTCCCCTCTCGACGAGCCGTTGAGCCGCATAGTCTCTCTCTGTCCTCTCTCCGCGCTGGACGCGGGCCGCAGATCAATTCCCACACCCGACGCTAGGGTTGGAGCCGCGATCCGGCCTCCCCTCTTTGAGTGAGCTGCGCGAGATTTCACCCGTTCGAGTGATGGTCCTGGTTGCTCCCGCTCGGCCCCCAGACGGATATCGATGAGACCCTCGCTCGCAACCCCAACCCGGGGCCGGCCGCGGTCCTCCCTCCGCTTCGAGCCTAACTCGGAAAGCAGCGCGCGTGGCGCGCGGAATGTGCCGTTACGGCGCCCAGAGCGAGCCGAGATAGACCGTGGGGTCGCCCGGCTCCCAGCGCGCGAGGAAGCGCTGGATCGGCGGGTGCACGGCGAGCTCGGCGAGCTCCTCGACGTCGAAGAGGCGGTGGTTGCGAACGGCCACGTCATCGGACGTCACGCGCTCGAGCGAGCGGTCGCCCAGATGGCCGGCGAAGACGATGTGGACGACGTGCTTCGCAGGCCAGCCGGCCGGGGAGATCGAGTCGGCGAGCGCCACGGGGCCCTCGAGGAGGAAGTCCTCGTCGATCCCGACCTCCTCCGCGAGCTCCCGCTTGACCGCCTCGAGGAGGGTCTCCCCCGTGCTGACCCCTCCGCCTGGAAGCAGCCAGTACTCCCGCCCGTGCTTCTCGTGGCGGACGAGGAGAATGCGGTTCTCCCGTCGCAGGATCGCGGAGACGCGGATGCGCGGCTCCATCTCAGCGGATCACCGCGCTCTGGAGGAGCCGAAGCCGCGAACGCCGCGCTCGCTCACCGGCAGCTCGTCCACCTCGACGAGCTCGAGCGCCGGCGCCGGGAGGACGACGAGTTGCGCGACGCGCTCACCGGCCTCGGCGACGAAGGTACGTTCCCGATCGGTGTTCAGGAGGACGACGCGGATCTCGCCTCGATAGCCCGAGTCGATGAGCCCCGGGGAGTTGACGACGGCGATGCCGTGACGCGCGGCGAGCCCCGAGCGCGGCTGGACGAAGCCGGCGAAGCCCTCGGGGACGGCCACCGCGATCCCTGTGGGTACGATCGCTCGCTCTCCGGGGCCCAGCTCCACGCGCTCGCAGGTCGAGAGGTCGAGTCCGGCGTCGCCTGCATAGGCTCGCTCCGGGAGCGTGGCGTCCTCGCGCAACCGGACGACGGAGAGCTCGATCACGCCTTGCGTGCGCTGGCTGCGGGAACGTCCGCAACGAGGTAGGGCGCGAAGCGCGCAAGCTCACGCTCGGGCAGACGCGCGTGGACGAGCACGCCGTCGGCGCGGTCGCTGCGCTCCTCGATCGGCGCGCCGAGCTCGTAGAGCTCCGTGAGGATGCGGCCGTGGTCGTAGGGAACGAGGAGGCGAACGGGCCGAAAGCGGTCGGCAAAGCGCGCGGCGACGTGCGCGCGGAGCTGCGCGAGCCCCTCCCCGCTCCGCGCGGAGATCTGCAGCGCATCCGGGAAGCGGTTCCCGAGGCGCCGCCGGCGCAGCGGGTCGACGAGGTCGAGCTTGTTGAGGACGAGCTCGATCGGGAGCTCGTCGGCGCCGATCTCGGAAAGCACCGCTTCGACCGCCGCGATCGTTCCGTCCAGGCGTTCGTCCGGCTCCGAGGCATCCGCGACGTGGAGGACGAGGTCGGCGGAGAGCGTCTCCTCGAGCGTCGCGGCGAAGCCTTCGACGAGCTCGTGCGGCAGACGGCGGATGAAGCCGACGGTGTCCGTGACGAGGTACCGGCGGCCGTCGTGCTCGAAGCCTCGCGTCGTCGGGTCGAGTGTCTCGAAGAGGCGGTCGTCCACCGAGACGTCGGCGTCGGTCAGGGCGTTCAGGAGGGTCGACTTGCCCGCGTTGGTATACCCGGCGAGGGCGACGACGGGCGCCGCGCTGCGCTCGCGCGCCTTCCGCTGAACGGCGCGTCGCTTCTCCAGCTCGCGGAGCTTGCGCTTGAGCAGGCCGATGCGGCGACGGGCGAGGCGGCGGTCGGTCTCGAGCTGGGACTCGCCGGGGCCGCGGGTGCCGATGCCCCCGCCGAGGCGTTCGAGGTGCTGCCACAGGCCGCGCATGCGCGGGAGGTTGTACTCGAGCTGGGCGAGCTCGACCTGGAGCTTGCCTTCTGCACTCCGCGCGTGCTGGGCGAAGATGTCGAGGATCAGCTGCGTCCGGTCGACGACGCGCGCGGTCAGCGTGTCCTCGAGGCGTCGTTGCTGTCCGGGGTCGAGCTCGTCGTCGACGATCAACGACTCTGCCTCCGCGCCGTGCACGAGCTCCTTCAGCTCCTTGAGCTTTCCCTTGCCGACGTAGGTGCGCGGATCGGGCGCCGACCGGCGCTGGACGAGCTCCCCCACCGAGACGACGCCGGCGCTGCGCAGGAGCTCGCGTAGCTCTCCAAGCTCATCGTCCTCGTCAACCCCGGGCGCCAGCACGGCGACGACGAATCCGCGCTCGGGCTCCGCTCCGGGCGCGGGGTCCGGCTGGTGGTGGCTCACAGCCCGATTATGCCCTGGATTCGACCCGAAGCGAAGACGCGATCCGGCCGGCTGCCTCCTGGAGGCGCTTGTCCGGAATCGTGAGCGAGATCCGGACGTACCCCTCGCCGGAGGGCCCGAAGGACGGCCCCGGAGAGACGATGACGGCCGCCTGGGCGAGCACGAGCTCCGCGAAGCTCGCCGAGTCGTGGCCCGTGGGCACACCGACCCAGAGATAAGGCGTCGCAAGCGGAGGATCGGTGGACAGGCCGATCGCCGTCAGCGCGTCGATCATGAGGTCGCGGCGGCGCCGATAGACGTCCGACATCTCCCGGGGAAAGTCGCGGGCGTCGGTGAGTGCGGCGACGCCCGCGAGCTGGAGCGCGTCGAACATGCCCGAGTCGAGGTTCGTCTTCAGCTGCCGGTAGCGCCCGACGACCTCGGCGTTGCCGGCGATCCAGCCGATGCGCCATCCGGTCATGTTCCAGCCCTTGGAGACGGAGAAGATCTCCGCGCCCACGTCCTTCGCGCCGGGCGTGGAGAGGAAGCTCGCCGGCCGGTAACCGTCGAAGGCGATCTCGGTGTACGAGGCGTCGTGGATCGCGACGACGTCGTGCCGGCGTGAGAAGGCGACCGCGCGGTCGAAGAACCCGTCCGCCGCGACCGCGCCCGTCGGGTTGTTCGGGTAGTTGAAGAAGAGCAGATTCGCTCTGGATGCAACGGCCGCGGGAATCGCGTCCAGGTCGGGGACGAAGGCGTTCCTCTCCTCGAGAGGCATGTAGTTGACCTCCGCCCCTGCGAAGACGGGGCCCGAAGTGTACGGCGGGTAGCCGGGATCCGGCGAGAGGCACACGTCCCCGGGGTCGAGGCACGCAAGGGCCACGTGCGCGACCCCCTCCTTGCCGCCGAGCACCGGAATCACCTCGGTCGCCGGATCGATCGCCACGCCGAAGCGGTCGGAGTAGAAGCCGGCGACGGCCTCCCTGAACGCGGGCAGCCCCCGGTTCGACGGATACCGATGCGTCTCGGGTTGCGCGACGGCGCGACGCATCGCCTCGACGACGGTCGTCGGCGTGGGCAGATCGGGGTCGCCGATCCCGAGGGAGATGACGTCGACCCCGTCGGCGCGCATCGCCTCGATCTTCCGCTCGATCTCGGCGAAGAGATACGGCGGCACCTGCTCGAGCCGGCGGGCGAACCTCACCGACTCGCTGCCTCCCCGAGGAGCTCCCCCGAGACCTCACCGAAGCAGATCTCCTGCGCCTGGCCCGTCAGACGGGCGTAGAAGCGCTCGTCGAGCTCCACTCTCATGTCCCCGCCGGCGAGATGGATCGTCACCGGGCTCTCGCACCAGCCGTTGGCGACCGACGCGCCGGCGACGGCGACGGCGCTCGTCCCGGAGGAGAGAGTCTCCCCCGCCCCTCGCTCCCAGACGCCCACGGTCGCCTCGCTCGAGGAGTCCACGCGAACGAGCTGCACGTTCGTCCGCGCGGGGAAGCGGGCGTGGTTCTCGACGAGTGGCCCGAGGCGCAGGAGCTCGGCCCGCTCGGGGTCGCGGCGGATGACGGCGTGCGGGTTCCCGACCGAGACCGGCGTGAACTCGAGCTCGGACCCGTCCACCGCGAGGCTTTCCGGCGGTCCGACCTCGACACGGCCCATGTCCGTCTCGACGTCGAGCCCTCCCCGCATGCGCGCGGTGACTGCGCGGGCTCCGACAACGACGACGACCTCGTCCGCTCCGCTCGCCCGCGCGAGCCAGCGGGCGGCGATGCGGGTGCCGTTGCCGGAGAGCTCGGCGGTCGAGCCGTCGGGGTTCCAGATGACGATCTCGGCTCGCCGCCCCTCCACTGCCAGCACCTCGAGGATGCCGTCGGAGCCGATGCCGAAGTGGTAGTCGCAAAGCCGCCGGACGAGCCCGGGCTCGAGGGGCGAGCCGACATCAGCCTGCTCGACGAGCAGGTAGTCGTTGCCGAGCCCGTGCCACTTCGAGAATCGCATCGACGATCGCGTCCGGAGGACGATCGGCCGAAACGCTAACAACGCCCGGGATACGGCGGAGCCACTTGCGCTGGTAGGCCGCGTACTGACGGGTCTTCTGCGCGACGGCGGCGATTGCCTCCTCGGGCGGAAGGGTGGCGAACTCCTCGAGGCCGATGACCTTTCCGGCAGTTGCAGAGAGCGGCCCGTCGAGCGCCCGGCGCGCTTCCCTCACCACCCCGCTCTCGACCATCGCGCTCGCCCGCTCGTCGATGCGGCGGGCGAGCGTCTCCGCCGCGACGTCCAGGCCGACGAGGAGAGTCGGATGCCGGGTCTCCTCTGTCCAGAGGCGGTTGCGGGTCGGTTGCAGCGAGGCGCCGGCTTCGGCCAGCTCGAGGGCGCGGACGACGCGGCGGCGGTCGTTCGGGTGAACGGCGGCGGCAGCCTCGGGATCACGCTCGGCGAGCGTCGCGTGGGCGATCTCGGGGCCGGCCTCGTCGTAGAGGAGCTCCCATCGTTCGCGGGCGCCGGTGGGCGGCGAAGGCGGAAGCCCGAGCTCGGCGAGCGCCGCGCGAAGGTAGAGCCCGGTCCCGCCGGCGACGATCGGGGTGCGGCCGGCGGCGAGGATCTGGTCGACGACAGCGTGCGCCAGCCGCTGGTACTCGCCGATGGAGCCCTCGTGGTCGAGGGGCCAGATCCCGACCAGGCGAGTCGGGCGGGCCGGCTGGTTCGTGAGGATCGGCAGGCCCCGATAGGCCTGCATGGCGTCGGCGGAGACGACCTCGGCGGGGATACGGTCTGCAAGCGCCTCGGCGACGGCGCTCTTGCCCGAGGCCGTGGGGCCGAAGATCGCGAGGACGAGCCCGGAGCGGCTCACGTCCTGGGGCACCCCGGCCCACCACCCGCTTTCCAGCGTACGGCCGAAAGGCGCATCTGTGGCGCGCTCATCGTCAGAAGAGTGTGACTACGCCGCCGCGAGCGCCGACTCCGTACCGCGCAGCGTCGTCGAGGTCGCGCCCTCGATTCGTACCGCGACGAGCTCGCCGGCGGCCGCTCTCCCGCGGAAGTTCACGGTCGTGTTCCGCCGCGTGCGCCCGCGCAGGAGCGCCCGCTCCGTTCGGCTCGGCCCCTCGACGAGCACCTCCTCGACGCGGCCGATACGCTCATCGTTCCGCTCGCGCGCGATCCGCTGGACGACGTCGATCAGCCGCTCGATCCGCTCGCGCTTGACCTCGTCGGGAACCTGGTCGGGCATCGTCGCCGCCTCGGTCCCCTGCCGCGGGCTGAAGACGAACGTAAAGGCGCCGTCGTACCGCACCTCCTCGACCACCTCGACCGTCTTGCGGAAGTCATCCTCGGTCTCGCCGGGGAAGCCGACGATCAGGTCCGTGGTGAGGGCGAGGTCGGGGATGGCCGCGCGCAGCCGCTCCACGAGCGCCAGGTAACGCTCGCGCCCGTACGTCCGGCGCATGCGCTTGAGCACGCGGCTCGAACCCGACTGGAGAGGCAGATGGGTGTGCTCACAGACGGCCCCGCACTCCGCCATGGCCGCGATGACGGGCTCCCGGAAGTCCTTCGGGTGCGGGCTCGTGAAGCGGATCCGCTCGATCCCGGCCACGGCGTCGACCGCGCGCAGGAGCTCGCCGAACTCCGTCCGGAGCCCCGGTATGAGGTCGCGGCCCCAGGAGTTGACGTTCTGGCCGAGAAGCGTCACCTCGCGCACCCCGTCGGCCGCGAGTCCGGCTACCTCGGCGACGATCTCCCCGGGCCTACGGCTCTGCTCGCGCCCGCGCACGGACGGGACGATGCAGTAGGAGCAGACGGAGTTGCAGCCCATCGAGATCTGCACCCAGGCCTGGAAGAGACGCTCGCGGCGTGTGGGCAGGTTGCCGGCGAAGTGGCGCCACTCGGCGAAGCGGCCGCGCGGGACGCCGATCCCCCCCGCCCCGACCCAGTCGGCGAGGTGGGGAATCGAGCCCGGCCCGAAGGCCACGTCGACGTACGGGTAGAGCTCGAAGATCCGCTCGCGCTGCGCCTCGGCGTAGCAGCCGCCGACGGCGATCACCCGCTCGGGATCGGCCTTCTTGAGCGCTGCGGCCTGCGCGAGGTGCGCGGCGAAGCGCTGGTCGGGCTTCTCCCGCACGGTGCACGTGTTGAAGACGATGACGTCGGCCTCCTCCCGCGAGAGGGCCTCGCCGAGGCCCAGGGACTCGAGGAGCCCCTTGATCCGCTCGGAGTCATGGGCGTTCATCTGACACCCGAATGTCGTCACGTGGTAGCGCTTCATCCGGGGGAACTGTAGCGGCGTCGTGAACGGCCTTGTCCCTGCAGGACCGGCGGTTTACGATCGCTGCTCCAACTCAGCCCTGGGGGTACGACATGTCGTCGAGTCCGTCCGCGCGGAGGCGGTTCCACCCGGCCCTCCTCGCTCTCGTTGCCGTTGTTCCGCTCGTCTTTTCGCTCGGAAGCGCGCGAGCGCAGCCGACCGAGCTCTTCTTCTCGGAGTACATCGAGGGTACGAGCAACAACAAGGCCCTCGAGATCTTCAACGGCACCGGGGCGCCCGTCGACCTGGGCGCGAACTCCTACAACATCCAGATGTACTTCAACGGGAACTCCTCCCCCGGGCTCACGATCAGCCTGGCGGGCACGGTGGCCGCGGGCGACGTGTTCGTGGTGGCACAGTCGTCGGCGGACCCGGTCATCCTGGCTCAGGCCGACCAGACCAGCGGCGCCGGCTGGTTCAACGGGGACGACGCCGTCGTCCTGCGCCGGGGCACGACCTTCGTCGATGTCGTCGGACAGGTCGGTTTCGACCCCGGCACCGAGTGGGGCATCGGGGACGCGAGCACCGCGGACAACACGCTACGACGCCAGGGGACGATCCAGGCGGGCGACCCGATCGACAACGACGCTTTCGATCCTGCCAGCGAGTGGAACGGCTTTCCGACCAACACGTTCGACGGCCTCGGCAGCCACACCATCGTCGAAGGCGACACGCCGCCGACTGTCACGAGCACGACGCCCGCGAACGACGCGACCGAAGTCGCCCTCAGCGCGAACGTCACGGTGACGTTCAGCGAGAACGTCGGCGTGACCGGCTCGTGGTTCACGATCTCCTGCACCACCAGCGGCCTGCATGCGGCCGCGGTGAGCGGCGGCCCGATGACGTTCACGCTCGACTCGGATGCCGACTTCGCCGAGGGCGAGGCCTGCAGGGTCACGATCGCCGCCTCGGAGGTCGCGGACCTCGACACCGACGACCCGCCGGACACGATGGCGGCCGACCTCAGCTTCAGCTTCACGACTCCCGTCGAGGTTCACGACCTCCAGGGGGTGTTGCACACATCGCCTCTCGCCGGCCGTATGGTGTCCGGCGTCGCCGGCATCGTGACCGCGAAGCTCGGCAACGGCTTCTACCTGCAGGATCCGACGCCCGACGCGGACGAAGCGACGTCCGAGGCGATCTTCGTCTTCACGTCGTCGGCGCCGACCGTCAGCCTCGGGGACGACGTCCAGATCCGGGGCCGAGTCACTGAGTTCCGGCCTGGCGGCGCGGCCAGCACGAACCTCACGACGACCGAGATCACGTCGCCCACGATCAGCACGTTCTCGAGCGGCAACGCCCTTCCGGCCACGACCGTGCTGGGTGCGGGCGGGCGGATCCCGCCGAGCATGGTGATCGAGGACGACGCCACCGGGAGCGTCGAAGCGAGCGGCGTCTTCGACCCTGCGCAGGACGGGATCGACTTCTACGAGAGCGTCGAGGCGATGCGCGTGCAGGTGAACGACGCCCAGGTCGTCGGTCCGCGGAATCAGTTCGGCGAGATCCCGGTCGTGGGTGACGACAGCGCGACCGCCGGGGTCGACACGGTCCGCGGCGGCGTCGTCATCTCGCCCGGCGACCTCAATCCCGAACGGATCATCCTCGACGACACCATTCTTCCGACCCCGGTCGTGAACGTCGCCGACGGCTTCACGACCTCCGTCGTCGGCGTCATGGACTACAGCTTCGGCAACTTCAAGCTGAACGTCACGGAGGCGCTGACGCGGGCGGCCGGCGGCCTCGAACAGGAGGTGACGCGCGCTCCCGCCGACTACGAGATCGTCGTCGGCACGTACAACGTCGAGAACCTCGACCCAAGCGACGGGGCCGCATTCGCGCGGCACGCCGACCTGATCGTGAACCACCTTCGTTCGCCGGACCTGATCGCGATCGAGGAGATCCAGGACAACGACGGCGCGGCCAACAGTGCCGTGACCGACGCCTCTGTCACCTGGAACATGCTCATCTCGGCAATCCAGGCCGCCGGCGGGCCGGCGTACGACTTCCGGCAGATCGATCCCGTGGACGACCAGGACGGCGGCGAGCCTGGCGGCAACATCCGTGTCGGCTTCCTCTTCCGCACCGATCGAGAGCTCAGCTTCATCGACCGGCCGGGCGGCGACTCGACGACGCCGACCACCGTGATCGACCACCGGTCCGGGCCCCGACTTTCGTTCAGCCCGGGACGAGTCGACCCGCAGGATCCGGCCTGGGTTGCGACGCGAAAGCCACTCGCCGGCGAGTTCCGGATGCGCGGCAAGCGAGTGTTCGTGATCGCGAACCACTTCAGCTCCAAGGGAGGCGACCAGCCGCTGTTCGGGCGCTTCCAGCCGCCGACCCGGTCGACAGAGGTCGCGCGGCACGCACAGGCGCAGTCGGTGAACGACTTCGTGGACGAGATCCTTGTGGTAGATCCGCACGCGAACGTGGTCGTCCTCGGCGACATCAACGACTTCGAGTTCTCGCAAACTGTGGAGATTCTCGAGGGCGGTGTGCTGACGACACTGATGGACACGCTGCCGAAGCCCGAGCGCTACTCGTACGTCTTCGAAGGCAACTCGCAGGTCCTCGACCAGATCCTGGTCTCGAACAACCTGCTCGGCAACTTCCGCATCGAGTACGACCCCGTGCACGTGAACTCCGAATTCGCCGACCAAGCCTCCGACCACGACCCGCAGGTGGCGAGGCTCGACTTGCGCGGCCGACCGGGGCCGAGATAGAGGAGGGCCCGCCGCCGCCGCACGACGGCGGCGGGCTACTTGGCGAACTCGACGGCGCGGCTCTCGCGGATCACGGTGACCTTGATCTGGCCCGGGTACTCGAGCTGGTCCTCGATCTCCCGAGCGATCTCGTGCGAGAGCAGGATGGCCGTGTCGTCGTCGATCTCGGTCGGCTTCACGATCACGCGGACCTCCCGCCCGGCCTGGAGGGCGTAGACCCGCTCGACGCCCTCCTTCTCGGAGGCGATCCGCTCGAGCGTCTCGAGCCGCTTGATGTAGTGCTCGAGGCTCTCGCCCCGCGCGCCGGGCCGTGAGGCCGAGATCGCGTCGGCGGCGATGACGAGGACGGCCTCGACGGTCTGCGGCTGCACCTCGTAGTGGTGAGCCTCGATGGCGTGCACGACGTGCTGTGACTCCCCGTAGCGCTTCGCCATCTGAGCGGAGATGGCAGCGTGCGAGCCCTCGACCTCGTGCGTCATCGCCTTCCCGAGGTCGTGGAGGAGTGCCGAGCGCTTCGCGGTCTTCACGCTGGCTCCGAGCTCCGAGGCCATGATCCCGGCTAGGTGGGCGCACTCGAGCGAGTGCTTGAGGATGTTCTGCCCGTAGCTCGTGCGATAGCGCAGCCGGCCGAGGACCTTGACGAGCTCCTCGTGCATCTTCCCGCAGTTCGCCTCGAAGACCGCCTGCTCGCCGGCCTGACGGATGTGATCCTCGATCTCCGCCTTCGATCGGTAGTACATCTCCTCGATCCGGGACGGGTGGATGCGGCCGTCCTCGACGAGCTTCGCCAGCGTCAGCTTGGCGACCTCGCGGCGGACGCCGTCGAAGGACGAGAGGACGACGGCCTGCGGCGTGTCGTCGATGATGAAGTCGACGCCCGTGAGGTTCTCGAGGGCGCGGATGTTCCGGCCTTCCCTGCCGATGATCCGGCCCTTCATGTCGTCTGACGGGAGCTCGACGATCGAGACCGTCGTCTCGGCAGCGTGGCTCGCGGCGACGCGCTGCAGGGCGTCGGCGACGAGGTTGCGGGCCCGCCGCTTGGCGTCCGTCCGCGCCTCCTCCTCGAGCTGGCGTACCATGCGGCCGAGGTCGTGGCGGACGAGCTCCTCGGTGCGCTCCAGAACCTGCCGCTTCGCCTCCTCGACCGTGAGCCCGGAGATGCGCTCCAGCGCGCGGAGCTGATCCTCCTTCGCCGTCTTCGTCTCGTCCTGAAGCTGCTTGAGGTGGCCTTCGCGATCGAGGAGACCTTGTTCGCGACGCTCGAACTCCGTGAGCTTGCGGTCGATCTCCTCCTCCTTCGTGACCACCCGCTCCTCGATCTTGATGATCTCGGCGCGCTTGTCCTTGAGCTCCTGCTCGACGTCCGCGCGCAGCTTAAGCGCCTGCTCGCGGGCCTCGACCTGCGCCTCGCGGCGGATCGCCTCCGCCGCGCGTCCGGCGTCGGCCGTCAGGCGCTCTCGCTCCCGCTCGGCGGCGGCGGCCCGGCGGGAGACGAGCACCCGCGTGCCGACGAAGCCGCCGGCGAGTACGCCGAGCGCGATCCCCAGGATCAGGAGGCCGATGGAAGTTCCCATTGCTCGCTCCTACGTGTCGAGCCCGTAGGAACGGCGGTTCGGTGAATCGGCGCCGCGCAGGCGCGCCTCGTCAGCGGACTAGGTCTCCGCTCGAGGTCTCCCTTCCACCAAGGTGCTGCGCGTCGTGTCGTCGTCTGTGCTCAGAGTCGTGTCCATGGAGTCCGATTCGGCCAAAAGCCGTTCCGTGTGCAGGCAAGTCCGTGCTTAAGGTGTCGATATGGTAACCGGCGTCAGCGGTCCTCGTCCAGCGGGCCGACGGCGTCCTCGATCGTCTCCGGCGCGAATCCCCGCCGCGCGAGGAGCTTCCAGGCCGCCCGTACGTCTGGAGCGTTCCGGGCGAGGAGGGCGGCCCGCTCGGGCTCCGGCGGGAGCTCTGCCAGTGCGGCGCGGACGTGCTCGACCGGAACGCCCGCATCCTCGAGGCGCGCGGCGACCGCCGTGTCGCCCCAGCCGCGCTCCGCGAGCGAGCGGGCGCGGGTCCGCGCCAGCCTGGCGTCGTCCAGGAGCCCGACCGCCGCGAGCGTCGTCAGGGCGGTCTCGGCGGCCGGCGCACGAACCCCGCGGGCGGCGAGGCGCTCTCGGAGCCGCCGGGTCGAGACGTCGCGCCGGGAGAGCGTCCGGGCCGCGGCGTCGAGCGCCTCGGCGCGGCGGAGCTCTCCGCGGAGGGCCCGCAGCAGCGGGCGGTCGAGCTCGACCCCGGGGGCGAGCCCGCAGCGAAGCACGACCTCGTCTGGCACGACGCGCCAGGGGCGCCCGTCGAGCTCCAGCTCCGCGCGGCCCGGGCGGCTGCGGCGGACGGCCGTCAGCCTCGGCGCCGTCGCCGCCATTCGACTACACCGCTGAGGCGGCGGCCTTCTCGACCTCGGGCTCCGCCGCGGCGACGTCGTGCTTGGCGCCGTCGCTCAGGGGGAGCAGGCGCGAGGAGACGACCACGTCCGGTCCGATCTCCGCCTGGACGGCGCGGAGGATCTGGTCGGTGACATCCGGGTGCTCGCGCAAGAACGCCGTCGCGTTCTGGCGGCCCTGGCCGAGTCGCTCCTCGCCGAAGCTGAAGTACGAGCCCGACTTCTGGACGAGCTTCCGCTCGAGCCCGACATCGAGGACGCTGCCTTCCCAGGAGATGCCGTCGCCGTAGATGACGTCGAACTCTGCCTGCTTGAAGGGCGGCGCGACCTTGTTCTTCACGACCTTGACGCGGACGCGGTTCCCGATCGCCTCGACGCCCTCCTTGAGCGTCTCGATGCGCCGCATGTCGAGGCGGACCGAGGAGTAGAACTTGAGCGCACGCCCTCCCGGGGTGGTCTCCGGGTTCCCGAACATGACGCCGATCTTCTCGCGGAGCTGGTTCGTGAAGAGGGCGACCGTCCCCGTGCGGTTGAGCGTGCCCGCCAGCTTGCGGAGCGCCTGGCTCATGAGACGCGCCTGGAGGCCGACGTGGCTGTCGCCCATCTCGCCCTCGATCTCCGCTCTCGGCGTGAGCGCGGCGACCGAGTCGACGGCGACGATGTCGAGCGCGCCGCTGCGGATGAGGAGCTCGGCGATCTCGAGCGCTTGCTCGCCGTTGTCGGGCTGAGAGACGAGGAGGTCGTCGATCGACAAACCGATCCGGCGCGCGTACGCGGGATCCATCGCGTGCTCGGCGTCGATGAAGGCGCAGATCCCGCCGCGGCGCTGCGCCTCGGCGATGACGTGGTAGACGAGGGTCGTCTTGCCGGAGGACTCGGGGCCGAAGATCTCGACGATGCGGCCCCGCGGGAGGCCGCCGATGCCGAGAGCGAGGTCGAGCGAGAACGCTCCCGTGGAGATGGACGGGATGGCGACCTGGGCCTGGTCGCTCATCTTCATGACCGAGCCTTTGCCGTACTGCCGCTCGATCTGGCTCAGCGCGGCATCGAGCGCCTGTTCGCGATTGGAGTCGGTCAAGACGTCAACCTCCTGCGGGTGTCAAGCATCCAGGGCAACCGATTCGACGATCTCGTACTGCGCCCCGCTCGGTCGCAGCACCGAATGATAGAGAGCGACCTCGGACGGAGTGACCCGCCCGAGTTCGGGCGGGGGCGGCTGAAGGCGCGTGGGCCGTCGGAAGCGGAGCACGGTCACGTGGGGAAGCCACCTCCTGCGCTCGCGCTCGTACACGCCGAGCCGCTCGAGCCCCTCCCCCACCTCGGCGGCGAGCCGGCTCGCGCGGTCGTCTTCGTCGTCGAGCAGCACCATGCCGACGCTGCGGGTCTCCCGGTAGCGGGAGGCAGTGAGTACGGGAGGCGAAGCCTTCCGCGCGACCGCGTGCAGGACTCCGAGCACGCCGTCGACGTCGGAGGCCGGCCTCCTACCGAGGAAGGCGAGCGTGACGTGCAGGTGCCCCCGCGGCACGAGTCGCGCCTCGCGCGCGCCCTCGAGCTCGCGCCGTTGCCAGGCTGCCAGGCGCTCGAGGGCGTCTCCGGGCAGCGGAAGGGCGGCGAAGAGGCGGATTGGCTCATGTCCCTCGACGCTACTCGGCGAGCTCATGCGCGTGTGTGGCAGGACGTGTCAGAAGTCGCCTGAGAGTGTGAAGTGCGAGCGCCGCCGCTCGTGTGCGGACGGCCTCCCGGTCGCCGGGGAGAACGACCCGGTCGGCGGAATCGCCGTCAGGCGACTCCACCGAGATGTAGACGAGGCCGACGGGCTTCTCGGGCGTCGCTCCGCCGGGGCCGGCGATCCCGGTCACCGCGACGGCGACGTCCGCGCCGAGCTTGGCCCGTGCGCCCCTCGCCATCGCGGCCGCGGCCTCCGCCGAGACCGCCCCATGCCGGGCGAGCACGTCGGGCGGGACGCCGAGCCCGCCGGCCTTCACCTGGTTCGAGTAGGCGACGACACCGCCGACGTAGACGTCGCTCGCGCCCGCGACATCCGTCAGGCGCACGCCCACGAGGCCGCCGGTGCAGGACTCGGCGGTCGCAAGTGTCAGGCCGAGCGAGCGGCAGCGGTCAAGGACGAGCTCGGCGACCGGACGCTCGTCCTCCGCGAAGAGCTCCGTCCCGAACCGCTCGCGGAGCGCCGCAGCGACCCGTGCGGTCCGCTCCTCGCTCCCGGGGCGCTGGAGGAGGTCGACGCGGATCTCGAGGTCGTGCGCGCAGACGGTCAGGTCGAGGCCGTCGCCCTCGCCTCCTTCGACCTCGAGCGTCCGCGCGACGGCCGACTCGCTCACGCCGAAGAAGCGGAGGACGTGATGAGTTGGCGGCTCCACGCCCGCGAGCACCCGCTGAAGCGTGGCGGACTCGAGCACCCTCGGCCAGAGCCGGCGGAGCTCGTTCGGCGGGCCGGGGAGCGCGACCGCGAGGCTCCCGTCGCGCTCGAGGAGCACGGCCGGGGCGGTCCCGGCGAGCCCGAGCGCCGTCCCGCCCTCAGGGAGGGAGGCCTGCTTGTGGACGCCGGCGGCGAAGTCGGCGTACGGAAATCCCAGACGCTCCGCGACGCCTCGGGAGATGGCTTCGATCTCGCGCTCGAGCGTCTCGTCGACCACGAGCTCCCGCCCCGCCGCCCGCGCCAGGGTCTCCACGGTGCGGTCGTCGTGCGTCGGCCCGAGGCCGCCCGAGAGGATGCAGATCTCGGCCTCGAGCGCCTCGCGGATCGCCCGCTCGAGCTCGGCCGGGTCGTCGCCGACGAGGAGGATCCGCGCCGGCTCGAGGCCGAGCCGCGTCAACTCGCGGCCGAGAAACGCGCCGTTTGCGTCGGCCTTGTCCCCACGCACGAGCTCGCTGCCCGTGAGGACGACGACCGCCCGCGGGAGAGGCATCAGATGCTCGGCCGGTGATCGGCGTGCGGTGATCGCCGGTCGAGCATCCAGCTAGGAGCCGGTCGAGAGCGTGCGGACGCCGTTCGCGGTGACGAGCACGACTGCGGACTGCGTGGGGAAGTCCTGGACGCGTCGCCCGTTCAGCTTGACGTTGAGGTTCCCCGGATCGTCCAGGTCGAGCCAGAGGCGGCGGTACTTCAAGAAACGCTGGGTCTGGCCCTGCTCGACCGTCCCCTCGTAGAGGAGCCTCCCGTTGACGCCCCCGGCGCGAACCTGGAGGAAGCACTCGCCGCGCACGGCGGTGAGGACGAGCCGCGCCCGTGCAGGAGCCCCCTCCGCCGCCTGCTCCTCCCCGGTCGTCGTGGTGCCCGCCGACGAAGCCCCGGTCGTCGGCGGCCCCGATGTGTCGACGAGAGGCGTCCCGTTGTCGTCGGAGTCCGAGCCGAGCCCCGCGAGCCCAACCACGACGAGGACCGTCACCGCCACGATCCCGGCGAGGGCGACCACGACGAAGTTCGACTCGACCCGGCGCTGCCGCCGTCGCGGCGAGGCTGCCGACTGGGCGAGGGAGACCTCCTCCGCCGCGGCGAAGCGGGAGTTGTACTCGTCGAGGTAGAGCTGCCCGTCGAGCCCGAGGAAGTCCGCGTACGTCCGCAGGAAGCCCTTGACGTACGTCTCCCCCGGGAGCACCTCGAACTGCTCCTCTTCGAGGGCTCTGAGGTACTTCCCGCGGATCTTCGTCTCCGCCTCGATCCGAGGAATCTCGAGACCCTGCCGCAAACGAGCCTCTCGCAGGCTGTTGCCGATCTCGAACACGAGCCGCGGATTGTAGCGGGAGAACCTCCGGGGGTTACTCCAGGACGAGCACGAGGACCGCGAAGACCGCCAGCGCGAGTGCGGCCGTGACGGCGAGGAGGAGCGCCACCGTGCCGAGGAAGCGGGCGAAGGCGATGAAGCCTCGGCTGCCGCTGCGGCCCAGCGTGCGCTGATGCTCGGCGCGCGCCCGGCGGCCGAGGAGCACGGAGGCGAGCGCGAGGACGAGCGCGAGCGGGACGGCGACGAGGGCGTCCACGAGCCGGATCTCGTCGTAGTAGCGTGCCGCGCCGACGGCGGCGCCGAAGACGGTGAGGGCGAGCAGCGCCGTCACGAGCCCCCAGACGGCCTTTCGGTTCCCCATCGCGCGGGAGCCTAGCCCTTGACGTAGGGCCGCCCGACCGCCGCCGGCGGGATCGAACGGCCGATGAGGCCGACGAGCGCGACGAGGGTGAGCACGTACGGAAGCGTGGAGATCAGATTCTCAGAGATGCCAGCCTCGCGCTGGAGCGGGATGGCGAGCGCGAACCCGAAGCCGAAGAGGAGTGTGGCGGCGAAGGCCCAACCGGGCAGCCACTTACCGAAGATGACCGCGGCCAGCGCGATGTATCCGCGCCCGCTCGTCATGTTCTCGGTGAAGGTGCCGACGAAGCCGATCGAGAGGAACGCACCCCCGAGCGCGGCGAGGACACCCGAGGTCACGACGGCGCCATAGCGAACGCCGTAGACGGAGATGCCGACAGTGTCAGCGGCCTTGGGGTGCTCGCCGACCGAGCGAATGCGCAGGCCGATCGGCGTCTTGAAGAGGATGACGTACGAGAGGATGACCACCGCGAACATGATCCAGCCGAAGACGCCACCGAGGAGGTCGCCGACGAGTGGGATGTCGTAGAGAAAGTCGAGCTGCACGTTCGGAACGCGCGAGACTTCCGTCTCGATCCCTCCGGGGTAGATCGAGCTGTAGAGGAAGCCGGTGACACCGAGTGCGAGGAAGTTGACCGCGAAGCCGCTCACGATCTGATCCGCGCGTAGGTGGATGGAGAAGAAGGCGTGGATGAGCGCGAGCAGCCCGCCGAAGAGCATGGCCATCAAGAGCCCCACGACCCAGGTTCCGCTCCAGACGGCGCCCCAGACGCCGAAGAAGGCGCCCATCAGCATCATGCCCTCGAGCCCGATGTTCACGATGCCCGAGCGCTCGGAGAAGATCCCGCCCATCGCCGCGAAGGCAAGCGGCGTCGCGAAGCGGAGCGTCGAGGCCAGCACTCCCGCCGTGAGGATGCTGTCGAGCGTCTCGGCCTCCTTCGTCTGCAGCCAGATCGCACCAAGGGTCCCGGCGACGCCGAGGGCGATCGCCCACCAGCCGAGCTTGCGCTCCCCGCGAGGCACGACCGCGATCCCGCACGCGAGTGCGACGAATCCCGCCGCGAGCGGCCCTCCGACCGAGCGAACCGTCCACGGCGGCAGCGCGAGCCAGAACGCGAGGATTCCGCAGGCGATGCCGAGGATTGCGATCGTGCGGGGCTCCGTCAGCCGGCGAACGCCGTTGCCGAGGAGCGCCGTCCGGGACTGGGTGCTCACTGCTTGAGCTCCGGTTGCGCAGCCTGCCCCGGGCGCAGGAGCGTCCTCGCCCGCCAGATGTAGACGATGAGGAGCTCGGCGCCGACGAAGAAGATAACGAGCGCCTGGATCATCGTCGCCAGGTCGACCGCGAGCGCCGGCTCGAACACCTCGGGATCCAGCTGCCGGGTCGACGTGCCGACCTCGAGCGCAGCGAAGAGGAGCGCGGCGAAGAGGATGCCGACGGCCCTCGTGCGACCCAGGAGGGCGACCGCGATGCCGGTGAAGGCGATGAAGTTTGTGCCGAAGTCGCCGACGTCGACGCTGAACTTGAAGCCAAGGAGGTCGATCCCCCCCGCAAGGCCGGCGAACGCGCCGGAGATCGCAAGGGCGAGGAAATAGTTCTTGGAGACCGAGATGCCGCTGTACCGGGCTGCCTCGGGATTGAACCCGACAGCGCGTACCTCGAAGCCGAGGGTCGTCCGATTGAGGATCACGGAGTAGACGACGAGCGCGAAGAGGGCGATGAAGATGCCTGCGTGCAGCGCGGGCAGGCTTCCCCAGATGGGCCAGAGCTCCGCCGACTCGAACACCTCGTCGGAGCGCGGGATCGATTCCTGCGGTCCCTGAAGAGGGCCGCCGATCTCGTATAAGTACGTACCCCCGAAGATGGCGATCCAGTTGAGCATGATCGTCGTGATCACCTCGTGCGCGCCGACGGTGGCCTTGAGCGCGCCGGCGATCCCGCCCCAGATCCCACCGGCGACGATTGCGGCCACGATGGCGAGGAGGACGTGCAGCGGGCGGGGCGTTCCCTCGAGATTCGTCGCCACGTACAGCGCGGCGATGAACCCGACCCAGTACTGGCCCTGACCACCGATGTTGAAGAGGCCGCAGCGGAAGGCGAAGGCGACCGCGAGTCCCGTCAGGATGAGAGGGGCCATGAGGATGAGCGTCTGTTGAAGGTCGTTCGCAGCGTCCGCTCTGGCGTCGCCGGAGACCCAGGGGAAGAACCAGTTCAGGCCCGTTCCGGCGAAGATCGCCTTGTAGGCGGTGATCGGGTTGTTCCCCGTGATCGCCACGACGAGCCCGCCGATGAGGAAGGCGAGAGCAGTCGCGGCGACCGGGACGAGAACGCCCCCGATGCGCGTCGAGAACCACTCGGTGACGGCGGAGCCCGTAGACGCCCGCGGCTCGTCGGCCATCAGGCCGCCTCGTTTTCCAGCCCGCCCGTCATGGCGAAGCCGAGCTCCTCCTCCGAGACGTCGGGCTGGTACTCGCCCACGATCCGACCCTCGTAGAGAACGAGGATCCGGTCGGAGAGCGAGAGGATCTCCTCCAGCTCGAACGACACGAGGACGATCGCGCGGCCCTCGTCCCGCTCCGTGACGAGACGGCGGTGGACGAACTCGATCGCGCCGACGTCGAGGCCGCGGGTCGGCTGGGCGGCCAAGAGGACGCGGGGGTCGCGGGAGACCTCGCGGGCGACGACCACCTTCTGCTGGTTGCCGCCGGAGAGGGAGGCGGCCGGCGTCTCCGGCCCGCCGCCGCGCACGTCGAACTCGGCGAGCAGTCTGCGCGCCCGCTGGACCAGGCGTCGGGGGAACAGCCACCCGAAGCGGGAATCGGGCGGCTTGCGGAAGTCGTGCAGGGCGAGGTTCTCGGCGAGCGAGAAGTCGAGGACGAGCCCGCGGAGCTGCCGGTCCTCCGGGATGTGTCCCATTCCGTTGTCCAGCACCTCGCGGGCAGTCGCATCCGTGACGTCTCTGCCTCCGACGACGATCCTTCCCGAGGCGGGATGCCGAAGCCCGGTGAGCGCGTCGATGAGCTCGGTCTGGCCGTTGCCGTCCACTCCGGCTATGCCGACGATCTCCCCCGCACGCACCTCGAGGGATATCCCACGGCAGGCCTCGAGGCCCCGATCGTCCACGACGATCAGATCCTCCGCGACGAGCAGAGGCTCACCCGGCTGTGCTGGAGGCTTCTCCACGCGGAGGACGACCTCCCGCCCGACCATCATCCGCGCGAGGCCCTCCTGTGTCGCCCCTTCACGCGGAACCGTCGCCACCTCCTTCCCGAAGCGGAGCGTCGTGATCCGGTCCGCGATCTTGAGCACCTCGTTCAGCTTGTGGCTGATGAAGATGATCGACTTCCCCTCCGCCTGGAGCGAGCGGACGATCGCGAACAGCTCCTCCGCTTCCTGCGGCGTGAGGACGGCCGTGGGCTCGTCGAGGATGAGGATCTCGGCTCCCCGGTAGAGCGCCTTCAGGATCTCGACCCGCTGCTGCATGCCGACGGAGATCGAGTCGATCCGAGCCTCCGGCCGCACGGCGAGCCCGAAACGCTCGGAAAGCTCCCGTACGCGCGCCTGCGCGGTGTCGAGATCGAGGAACGGCCCGCTGTGTGGCTCGACGCCGAGCACGATGTTTTCGGCCACCGACATCACCGGGATGAGCATGAAGTGCTGGTGCACCATGCCGATCCCGTTGTCGATCGCCGCGCGCGGCGAGTCGATGCGCAGCGGCTTCCCGTTCAGGCGGATCTCGCCCTCGTCCGGGTGGTAGAGCCCGTAGAGGATGTTCATGAGGGTCGACTTCCCCGCCCCGTTCTCCCCGAGGAGCGCGTGCACCTCGCCCTTGGCGAGCTCGAAGTCGACGTGGTCGTTGGCCACGACTCCGGGAAACCGCTTCGTGATGCCTCTCAGTTCGAGAAGGGGCGCGTCCGCCATAGACGAGAAGGGTAAAGGGGCGGGCCTGAGCCCGCCCCTTTCGAGCTTGACCTAGTCGAACGTCGCAGGCGGGTCGATCTCACCATTGATCATCGCCTGCGTCGCCTCCTCGACGGCCGCCTGAACGTCCGCCGGGACGGCGTCCGTGAATGGTGCGAGCAACTCCGCGTCGGGGTACTCCTCGATGCCGAAGAACCGGTTCGTGCCACCTTGGAAGGTGCCATCGACAGCGGACCTGATCGTCTCGAAGACCGCGAGCTCGAGCGGCTTCAAGGCGCTCGTGATCACCTGAGGACCGGCGAACGACTGGTCAGCGTCAACCCCGATCGCGTAGACGCCCTTCTCGCCCGCGGCGTCGAGCGCGCCGAGGCCGCACTGTCCCGCCACCTGGAAGACGACGTCCGAGCCCTGGGAGATCTGGTCGAGGGCGATCTCCTTGCACTTCGCCGCGTCGACGAAGTCCTGCGAGTACGCGTTCAGGAGCTTGATGTCGGGGTTGGTGTCCTTGACGCCCTGTCGGAAGCCGGCGATCCAGTTGTCGACGGGCGGGATCTTGATGCCGCCCACCGTGGAGACGGTCCCGGTCTTCGTCACGCCGGCGGCGACGATGCCCGCGAGGTAGCCCGCCTCCTCCGACGGGAACTGGAGGCCGACGACGTTCGGGACGGTACACGGCGACTGGTTCTCTCCTCCGCAATCCGGCTCCTCGCCGTAGAACTGGTCGACACCGGCGAAGTTCACGTCGGTCGCCTCGGTTGCGACCTCGACCACTGACGGCTGGATGAGGAAGCCGATCGCGATGACCAGGTCGTGCCCGTCATCCACCGCCGCTGTCAGGTTCGGCAGGTAGTCGTCGCCCGACTCGGACACGTATACGCGGCCGTCGACGCCGAGCTCTTCCTGGGCGCGCTCGAAGCCGGCAATCGAGAACTCGTTGAACCCGCGGTCATCGAGACCGCCTGTGTCGCTGACCATGCCGACGCTGATGGCCGGCTCGGCCGGCGCCTCGCTTGTGTCCGCGGGCGCTGTGTCCTCCCCAGCCTCGCCATCGTCGTCGTCGCCGCCGCAGCCGGCTGCGACGAGCGCGAGAACGAGCGTGACGAGCAGCACCAGGAGCCACGGCAGCTTTCGCGTTGCGTTCACGGAACCTCCCTTGTCGCCCATGCCGTCGAGTGGAATCGCAGGATGCTACCCCTCCGGCCATTCCATTTCTAGGACGTCGGCGCGAATGCGTTCGTTAGCGGGATCTCAGGAGGCGATCTCGGCGAGGATGCGGTCGAGGTCAGCTTCGCCCACCAGCACGCGCCGGGGCTTCGATCCCTCGTAGCCGGAAATGATGCCGCGGCGCTCGAGCATGTCGACGAGCCGGCCCGCACGCGTGTAGCCGACGCGGAGCCGACGCTGGAGGAGAGACACGGAGGCTGTCTGGGTCTGGACGACGACCTCGATGGCCCGGTCGAGGAGCGGATCCTCGTCGGGATCGAAGTCGTCGTCGCCCTCCTCGGTCGGGTGCGCGGGCTCCCGCGCCTCGAGGAGCGACTCGTCGAGTTCCTGTGCGCGCTGGCTCCTGCACTGCTCGACGACGAGTGCGATCTCCTCCTCGCTCACGTAGGCGCCCTGGACGCGCTGGAGGCGCGACGTGCCGAGGGGCTTGAAGAGCATGTCGCCCTGACCGAGGAGGCTCTCCGCGCCCGAGCTGTCGAGGATGACTCGGCTGTCGGTCTGGCTCGAGACGGCGAAGGCGATCCGCGAGGGCACGTTCGCCTTGATCATCCCGGTGATGACGTCCACGGACGGGCGCTGCGTGGCGAGCACGAGGTGGATGCCGACCGCGCGCGACTTCTGCGCGAGGCGGATAACGGCGTCCTCGACCTCCTGCGGGGAGATCATCATCAGGTCGGCGAGCTCCTCGATGACGACCAGGAGGTACGGGAGCTCGAGGTCGCCGCGCTTGCGGAGAGCGCGATTCAGCTCCGGAAGGTTCCGTGCGCGGGCGAGGCTCATGCGCTCGTAGCGCCGCTCCATCTCCGCGAGGATGTTGGTGAGCACCGCCGAGGCCGTCTTCGGGCTCGAGACGACGGGCGTGAGCAGGTGCGGGATCGACTCGTAGAGACCCAGCTCGACCCGCTTCGGGTCGACGAGGATCATGCGCAGGTCGTCCGGGGTCGCGCGCAGGAGGATCGAGCAGAGCATCGTGTTGATACAGCCCGACTTCCCCGACCCGGTCGTGCCCGCGATCAGGATGTGGGGCATGCGGGCGAGGTCGGCCCAGACGGAGGCGCCGGAGATGTCCTTCCCGAGCCAGACCGAGAGCGGGCTCGCGGAGGAGGGAAGCTCGTCGAAGATGTCCCCGAGCGTGACGATGTTGGGCGCGAGGTTGGGCACCTCGACGCCGACGGCCTGCTTCCCGGGGATCGGCGCGAGGATGCGGATCTCTGTCGTCGCGAGCGCGTAGGCGAGGTCGTCCTTGAGGGCGGAGACCTTGCCCACCTTGGTTCCCGGGGCCAGCTGGAGCTCGTAGCGGGTCACCCGCGGCCCCACGACCTGGCCGACGAGCGTCGCGTCGATCCCGAAGTTGCCGAGCGCCTGGAGGAGCGCCTCGGCGGTGCGCTCGGCCGCCTTCCCCGGCTGACCCTCGTGCGGGCGCGAGCGCCGGAGGACGCCCGGGTCCGGGAGGCGGTAGGAGACGTGCTCGCTCGTGGGGGGGTCGAAGAGGGTGGGCGGCTCCGGGAGAGCGGGCTCCCGCTCGGGCTCTGCGAGGAGATCCACGAGGACCGGCTGCTGCGGCGGGACATCGCCCACGACGTCCGGATACGACTGCTCACCGTCGACGAGAGGCGCCGGCGGAGCGTGTCCGTTGGAGACGTGCCCCGGCGTCTGACCGCCGGACATGTCCTCCGGTGGAGAAGCACGGACGGCGTCGACCGTGCGGCGCGCCGCGACCGCGGTCCCCCGGGCGACGCGCGCCGAGTGGCGGAGAATGGCGCCCAGGGAGGCGCCCGTGAGGAGGAGGGCGCCCGCCCAGCAGAGGAAGAGGCCCAGGATGAAGACGCCCGTCCCCCCGAGCAGGCGGCCGAAGACGGCCTCGAAGGCGGTGCCGACCGCCCCGCCCCGCTCCTCCCCGAGGAGCACGACCGCGCCGACGCTAAGGAGCACGAGGCCGGTGCGGAAGGGCTTGACGTCGACGAGCGAGGCGCGCGCGATCATAAGGGCGCCGAGCGCGAGGAGGACGACCGGCACGCCGATCCGCGCCGTTCCGAGGAGCGTGTCGAGCCAGCCGTCGATCGTCGTCCCGACGATGCCCCCGTTCCCCTGAAGCCAGGTGACGAGGGCGAGGAAGAGCCCGGCGCAGAGGAGCCCGAGCCCGAGGAGGTCGTGGTTGTGACAGCCCCGCTGGCGCCGGGCGCGCTTCTTCGTGCGCACGCGCGCCGGAGACTTCGGGCGAACCCGAACTGGACGCTTCCTCGGCGCCATGCTTGGCTTGTTCGCGGCCCGCTCGGCCGCTCCTGCAACGCGGTGTCGGCTCGGGCGGCCGGCTACAAGGAGGCGATGCGGTCGCAGAGGAGCTCGAGGAAGGCCTCGGCGTCGATGCCCACGCCGACGTCCGCGTTCGGCTCCTCCCCGGTCCGACGCCAGAGGTCGACGACGGTTCGCCCCCGGCAGAGTCTCGACTCGCAGTCCACGTCCACGTGCCGCGGCAGCGTCTCCACGAGCCCGGGGCGCAGCACGTGCGCGACCGCGACCGCGTCGTGGATCGGCGCGCCCTCGAAGCCGTACGTCTCCCGGTGGAAGCCGGCGAAGAAGTCGTAGAGCTCCGCGACCAGCCGCCCTGCTCGGCCCGACGCCCGCAGACGGTCGGCGTGGGCGTCGGTCATGAGCGCCTTGTGCGTGACGTCGAGCCCGATCATCGTCACCGGGAGGCGGCTCCGGAAGACGCGCCAGGCCGCCTCGGGGTCGGCCCAGATGTTGAACTCCGCCGCCGGGGTCACGTTCCCCTCGGCGATCGAGCCGCCCATGAGGACGATCCGCTCGACCGCGCCCGCAGCGTCGGGGTGGCGCGCGAGGAGGAGCGCGACGTTCGTGAGCGGCCCGACCGGGACGAGCGTCACGGGGCGGTCGGAGCCGCGGATCGCCTCGGCGAGGAAGTCCACCGCGTGCTGCTCGACCGCAGCCCCCTGCGGCGGCGGGAGGGAGGAGCCGTCGAGCCCGGACTCCCCATGGACGTAGGCGGCGACGACGAGCTCCCGCGCGAGCGGTCGATCGGCGCCTGCCGCCACCGGCACGTCCGCCCGGTCGACGAACTCGAGCACGCGGAGCGCGTTCGCCGTCGTCTTCTCGACCGTCTGGTTGCCGGCGACCGTCGTGACGCCGAGGAGGTCGAGCTCGGGGCTCGCAAGCGCCAGCAGAAGCGCGATCGCGTCGTCGTGCCCCGGGTCGCAGTCGAGCAGGATCGGCGTACGAGGGGCGGTCACGCGCGCAGTATCTCGTCCACCTCCGCGGCCGTGGGCAGCGACGGCTGCGCGCCCGGCCGCGAGGCGGCGATCGCTCCCGACGCGCAGGCGCGGCGAAGGGCCTCGTCCCGATCGCGGCCCTCGAGGAGCGAAACGACGAGGCACGCCGTGAAGGCGTCGCCGGCCGCCGTGCCGTCCGCGGCCTCGACCCGAGGTGGAGTCGCGCGCGCGACCTCCTCCCCGGCTTCGAGCAAGAGCGCTCCTTCGGCGCCGAGCGTCAGCGCGAACAACGTTCCCATCGGGCTCGACCCGAGCGCGTCGAGCTCGAAGGAGTTCGCGACCACGAGGTCGGCCCGCTGGAGGATTGCGCCCGAGAGCTCACGGGCCGGAGCGGCGTTCAGGCAGAAGAGTCCTTCCGTCTGCGCTGCGGCCGCCTCGATGGCGTCGTCGAGGATCTCGAGCTGACAGATGAGCGCGTCGGCCTCCCCCACCTCGATGCGCGTCGAATCGAGCGCGTGATTGGCTCCCGGCACGACGACGATCTGATTCTCTCCCTTGCTGTCGACGAGGATGAGCGCGACGCCGGTGGCGGTCCTGACGACCTGCGTGCGGGAGAGGTCGACGCCCGCGTCGCGGAGCTCGCGCACGGCGAGTCCTCCGAACTCGTCGTCCCCGACGGCGCCCACGAAGCGAACCCCTGCCCCCAGCCGGGCCGCCGCCACGGCCTGATTGGCCCCTTTCCCTCCCGGGACGTAGCTGAGCGTGGCGCCGGTGAGACTCTCCCCCGGCCTGGGCAGCGTCTCGACGTGGGCGACGAGGTCGAGGTTGATCGAGCCGACGACACAAACCCTCGGCCTTCTGCCGAGGGTTTGATCGGTAGGCGTGCCTCGTCTCGCGGCCACGGCGCCTCGTGTCCTAGCGTTTCCCGGAGGGAAACGCTAGGCGGCAAGCGCGCGCAGGTCGTCGAGGGCGCCGTCCAGGAGGTTCTCCCGCAAATCGAAGAGCCCGGCCCAGAGCGACTCCCGGCCGGGCGCCGACTCGAGTCGCGCCGAGTCTGTCAGCCCTTGGAGGGCGCGGACGAGGACGGCCAGCTCGAGGTAGGCGTGCGCGACGCGGTGCGGCGCGGCGACGACGCCGGCGCGCTTCAGCACGGCGTCCCATTCGACGACCTCCCCCGCTCCCGGCTCGCCGTACCAGGAGCGGCCCTCCGCTCCCTGCGGCTCGAGCTCGAGGAGGAAGCGGCCCAGCGGCGCCTCGAGGCCGGTGAGCGCCGTCTCGACGCGCTCGGCCGCCCGGCGGAGGGCCGCCTGGCGGCGCTCGGGCGTACAGGGATCCGGCTCGCCGCGGCCCCACCGCTCGAGGAGCCGGCAGAAAGCGAGCGCCGCCACCTCGCTCGCCGTGAGCGAGCGGATGAGGCGCGACGCGGTTCGCTCCGACACGCCGTAGGAGCGCATGAGGCCGGGCCAGCCGCTGCCGTTCATCTCGGTCACTTCCCTAACTAGTACACCAAGTCGGACCGAACGCGTACCGTTCCCGGGGGATGGCAACCTACGAGAGCGTTCGCCACCTTCCGCTCGAGATCGAGTCCTATCGGCTCGAGGGACTCCAGGCGGAGGCTTCCCCCGAGTTCACACGCGTGACCACGGTGATCCACCTCGAGGGCGGCGGCCATGAGGGCGTCGGCGAGGACGTGACGTACTCGAGCGAGGACCAGCTCGCGCTCCAGGCCGAAGGCCCGACGCTCGCGCTCGCGGGGAGCCACACGCTGGAGAGCTTCTCGCAGCTCCTGGAGCGGCTCGCGCTCTTCCCCTCCGGCCCCGGCATGGCCGCGTTCCTCGACTATCGGCGCTGGGCCTACGAGAGCGCCGCGCTCGACCTGGCGCTCCGGCAGGCGGGCATCTCGCTGGCCGATGCCGTCGGCCGCGAGCCGGATTCCGTCACCTTCGTCGTGTCGCTCCGCATCGAGAAGCCGCCCGCGCTCGACCCGATCCCGCGCCTGCTCGAGCGCTACCCCGCCCTCCGCTTCAAGCTCGACCCGACGGGCGACTGGGACGAGACTCTCGTGGCGGCCCTGGCGGAAACGGGCGCGGTCGACACCGCGGACCTGAAGGGCGCCTACAAGGGCACGCCCGTCGACCAGCCCGGCGATCCGGAGCTCTACCGCCTGGTCGCAGAAGGCTTTCCGGCGGCGTGGATCGAGGACCCCGACCTGAACGACCGGACCGACCCGGTCCTCGAGCCCCATCGCGACCGGATCACCTGGGATGCGCCGATCCACTCAGTCGCGGACATCGAGAGCCTGCCGTTCGCTCCGCGGACGCTGAACTTCAAGCCGTCGCGCTTCGGGAGCGTGCAGCGGCTCTTCGACGGCTACGACTACTGCGCCGAGCGCGGGATCACGATCTACGGCGGCGGCCAGTGGGAGCTCGGCCCCGGCCGTGGCCAGATCCAGCACCTCGCCTCGCTCTTCCACCCGTCGACGCCGAACGACGTCGCGCCGGCCGCGTTCAACATCCACAGGTCGAACCCGCCCGCCGGACTGCCGACGAGCCCGCTCCCACCCCAGCCGAGCGCGGTCGGCTTCCGCTGGGGTGAGAGCTAGCGCGTCGCTGGAGCTGCGTTACCCCTCGCCCTCGGCGTTCTCGTCGCAGAGGAGCTTGATGACGTAGAAGAGGCCGCCCTCGAGCGCGGCCGTCTCGAGGCGAGCGCCTGCCGCGAGCGCCGACGAAGACGGAGCGCCGTCTTCCGCGCAATCGCAGTCGCTCCACCCGAGCTCCGTCTCGCCGGTGACCGTTCCGGTGAGCTCGCCGTCGTCGGTCTGGACGACGAGGACGCCGGTCCCGGCGTCGAAGGAGACGACGACGCCGAACACGTCGTTCTCGTCCTCCTCGTCGATGCCGTCCTCGTCGTGATCGCCCTCACAGACGTCGTCCGGGCTGTCGTCCTCGTCCTCGTTCTCGAGGCCGTCGCCGTCGGCGTCTTCGTCGCCGTCCTCCACGCCGTCCTCGTCCGAGTCGGGATCGCCTGGGAGCGTCTCCTGCTCGTTCTCGTCCTCGTTCGCGACGCCGTCGTGGTCGGTGTCGTCGTCGTTGGCTTGGCAGGGCTCCTTCGGGTCGTCCTCGTCCTCGTTCTTCGTGCCGTCGTGATCCTTGTCTTCGTCGCCGTCCCGCTTGCCGTCGTCGTCGCCGTCGGGGTCGACCGGGTTGCTGTGGAAGACCAGCACCTCGTCGCCGTCATCGACGCCGTCGCGATCGGTGTCCTCGCGCCACGGGTTGGTGTGGCGCCAGTACTCGCGGAGATTGATGAGGCCGTCGCGGTCGGGGTTGCCGCTCGCGTTCGCGTGATACGGGTTCAGGTCATGGGCCCGCTCCCAGGCGTTCGGCATGCCGTCGCGGTCGGAGTCCCAGGCGGCGGCATGGCCAGAGGGGACCGCGACCGCCAGCGCGCAGAGGAGGCCGGCCGCGAGCGCGACGGCGAGTCGGAGTGGGCGAGCAAGAGGAAGGGCCGTTGGCATGGGTTCTCTCCAGGTGTGATGGTGTGAGGCCGCTTGGTGCCTCCTCGAACATCGGCGGCCGCGACTCTGCCTGCGAGCCCGAACGAGGGAAGAACCCGCAAATCCAGCGAAAATCACTGAAACGGGTGAGAGCGGAGAAGTGGGAGGCCGCTAGACCTCGACGACGACCGGGAGGATCATCGGCCGGCGGCCGGTGCGCTCCGAGACGAGCCTCCCCACGTTGTCGTGGATGTGCTCCTGGAGCAGCTTCAGCTCAGTCATGTTCTGCGCGAGGCACTCCGCGATCGTGCGCTCGGCCTCGAGCCGGGCCTCCTCGAGCAGCGGCTCGGACTCGGCGAAGCCGCGGGAGATGACCTCCGGCGGGGCGATCTCGCGACCGTTCTGCGACCCGATCGTGGCGACGACGATGAGCACACCGTCCTCCGAGAGATGGCGCCGGTCGCGGAGGGCCACGTCCTGGACGTCGCCCACGCCGAGTCCGTCGACAAACGTGCTCCCGACGTCGAGCTGGCCGACCAGCCGGGCGATGCCGCTCCGCAGCTCGACCACGGACCCGTTCTCGGCGAGCACGATGTGGTCGGCTGGAATGCCCGCGTCGCGTGCGAGGCGGGCCTGGGCCGCGAGCATGCGGAACTCTCCGTGCACCGGCATGACGTTGCGCGGGCGCAGGAGGGCGAGGATCGTGCGGATCTCCTCTGCGTTCCCGTGCCCCGAGACGTGCACCGGGGCGATCTCCTGGTGGAGCACCTCGGCCCCCGACTTGGCGAGGCGGTTGATCGTGTCGTGGACGCGCAGCTCGTTCCCCGGGACGGGCTTCGCGGAGATGATGACCGTGTCGCCCTCCTCGATCGCCACGTGCGGGTGGTCGCGGTACGCCATGCGCGTCAGCGCAGACATCGGCTCGCCCTGGCTCCCCGTGCACAGGATCATCGTCTCTGCGGGACGCAGCAGGTCGAGCTCGTCCGGCTTGACGATGAGCTCGTCGCTCACGTCGAGGTAGCCGAGGTTGCGCGCGATGTTCACGTTCTTGCGCAGCGAGCGGCCGACGAGGCACACCTTTCGCCCGGTCTCGGCCGCCACGTCGATCGCCTGCTGCACCCGGTGGACATTCGAGGCGAAGGAGGCGATCAGCACCCGCCCGTCCCGCTGTGGGATGAGGTGCCGGAAGACCTCGCCTACCGTCCGCTCCGACTCCGTCACGCCCGGTCGCTCGGCGTTCGTGGAGTCCCCGAGAAGGAGGTCGACACCACGGTTCCCCAGCTCGGCCAGCTTGCCGAGGTCGGTGCGGAAGCCGTCGACCGGCGTGTGGTCGATCTTGTAGTCGCCGGTCGCGACGAGCAGACCGCCGGGGGTCTCGAGCGCGACGGCGACGGAGTCCGGAATCGAGTGCGCCATGCGGATGAACTCCGCACGGTACGGCCCGAGCTCGACCGCTCCCTTCTCCGGGTCGATCTCGACGAGCTCCGCGGCGCGCAAGAGGCCGTGCTCGTCGAGCTTGGACTTGACGAGGCCGAGCGTGAGGCGCGTCGCCCAGACCTCCGGAATGTCGATCTCCCGCATGAGGTAGGGCAGGCCGCCGACGTGGTCCTCGTGCCCGTGCGTGAGCAGGACGGCCCGGATCTCGTCTCGCCGCTCGCGGAGGTACTCGTAGTCCGGGAGGACGAGGTCGACGCCGAGATGCTCGTCGCGCGGGAACGCGAGCCCTGAGTCGATGAGGACGATGCCGTCGTCGCACTCGACGACCATCAGGTTCTTGCCGACCTCGCCGAGGCCGCCGAGCGGGACGACGCGAGTCGAGCCCGACGCCACCTTAGCGCCCCTCCGGGCGATACATGCCGGCTTCTGACCCGCGATCACGCGGCGCCAGAGTCCACCCTCGCCCTTCCCAAGGCTGCAGGCCTTGGCGGCGGGCGAGTGCGACCTCTGGCTTGGTGCTCGCGACCCAGAAGCGCGACGTCATCACCCGCAGGACCGCTAAACGCGGACGCGCTCGAGGACGCCGGCGCGCTCGAGCGCCTCGCGAATCGCGGAGCGCTCCTCGTCGGTCGCCTCGACCAAGGGAAGCCGCAGGCCGCCGACGTCGTGGCCGAGCATGGCGAGCGCGGCCTTCACCGGAATCGGGTTGGTCGTCACCGCCAGCGCCTCGATCACGGGTCGCAGCTCCGCGTCGATCGCCCTCGCTCCCTCGACGTCGCCCTCCTTGAAGAGCGTGACGAGCTCCCGGACGCGAGGCCCGACGATGTGGGTGTAGACGAGGATGCCGCCGACGCCGCCCAGCTCGAGGAACGGGAGCAGGAGGTCGTCGTTCCCTGCGTAGAGCGCGAGCTCGGTCTCCGCGAGGATGCGGCGAGCCTGCCCGGGATCGGTGGTCGCCTGCTTGACGGCGGCCACGTTCGGGATCTCGGCCAGCTCGGCGATGGTCTCCGGTCCGAGGTTGACGACCACTCGCTGCGGGATGTTGTAGACGACGATGGGCCTGTCGGTCGCGTCCGCGATGGCGCGGAAGTGCGCCACGATTCCGCGCGCGGGGGGCTTCGAGTAGTACGGCGTGACGACGAGGAAGGCGTCGACGCCGAGCTCGTGCGCCTGGCCGGTCAGGTGAACCGAGTGCGCCGTCGAGTAGGTGCCGGTCCCGGCGATGACGGTCGCACGGTCGCCGACGGTCTCCACGGCCGCGGCGAAGAGTGCGAGCCGCTCGTCGTCCGAGAGGGTGGGCGCCTCGCCCGTCGTCCCTGCGACGACAACTCCGTCGGAGCCCGTCTCGACGAGCTGCGTGCACATGCGCCCGAAGGCGTCCAGGTCGACGGAGCCGTCCGCGCGGAAGGGTGTGACGACGGCTGTCAGGACCTCGCCGAGCACCGGTCGGATTGTACTCCGAGTCTCGGATTCGCTCACATGAGGCTCTCGAGGCCGACCGTCAGCCCGGCCGGGAGCGACGGCAGCCGCTCGAGAGCGAGCAGCACGCCCGGGACGAACGCCTCGCGCGAGAATGTGTCGTGGCGGATCGTGAGGAGCTGCCCTTCTCCACCGAGGAGAACCTCCTGGTGGGCGACGAGCCCCGGGAGACGGACGCTGTGGATGGGCACGTTTCCCGGCAGCGCCTGCGCGGTCGCCCTCGCGGTGCCGGAGGGCGCGTCGAGCTTGGCCTCGTGATGGAGCTCGACGATCTCGGCGCGCGGTAGGTGCCGGGCCGCCTCCGCCGCGAAGCGCATCATGAGGACGGCCCCGAGCGCGAAGTTCGGCGCCACGAAGCACGCAACGCCGCGCTCTCGCGCAAGCGCGTCGAACGCGGCGAGGTCGGCGGGGCCGAGCCCTGTCGTCCCGGCGACGCACGGCACGCCTGCGCCCAGACACCGCTCGACGTTGCCCCTCACGGCATCGGGGCGAGTGAAGTCAACAGCCGCGTCGTGTCCGGCCGGATCCCACTCTGCGCCCCGCTCCACCGGGGTGACGTCGTTCCCGGCCTCCAGGAGGCGTGGGCCGAGAGCCGAGCCGACCTTCCCTCCCGCTCCGAGGAGGAGGATCCTCACGCCGCGGCCCGCTCCACGAGCCCTGGGCACACGGGCTCGACGGCCTCGAGGAAGCGGTCCTCGCTCGGCCCGATCGCCGCCACGGAGAACGCGTCCGCCGGCAGCAGCACCTCGGCGAGCTTCGCAACAGCGCCCGCGTCCACGGCCTGGATCTCTGCAAGGATCCGGTCGAGGTCGAGCAGCTCGCTGTCGGTGATCAGCGACTTCCCCAGCCGGCTCATGCGGTTCGAAGTCAGCTCCATGGCGAGCATGATCCGCCCCTTGAGGTTCTCCTTCGCGCGCGCGAGCTCGTCGGGACGCGGGCCGCGCTCGGCGACGTCCCCGATCTGCTCGGCCACGATGCGTAGGCACTCGGCGAGGTTCTCCTCGCGCGTGCCGACGTAGACGCCGATCTGGCCCGTGTCCGCGTACTGCGACGAGAAGGTGTACACGGCGTAGGCCAGCCCCCGCTTCTCCCGGATCTCCTGGAAGAGGCGCGACGAGGCGGAGCCGCCGAGGACGCCGTCGAGGATGGAGGCCGTGAAGCGGCGGCGATCGGAGCGCGCGATGCCGGGCGCGGCCAGGCAGGCGTGGTACTGCTCCGTGGGCTTCGACTGGAAGACGAGCGAGGGCTTCGGAGGCGCGACGAGCGGGGTGCGGGCGGAGGGCTTGCGGGCGGGCGGCGCCGGGGCCTTCGCCCGCAGCCGGTCGACGAGACGCACGAGCTGATCGTGGTCGACGCTCCCGGCCGTGGCCACGACGACGTTGTCGGCCCGGTAGCGACGCCGGTGGAAGGCGCCGAGCGAGCGACGCGAGACCGTGGAGATGACGTCCGCCGAGCCGAGCACTGGCCGCCCGAGCGGATGGTCGCCGAAGACGGCCTTCGTGACCAGGTCGAAGATGAGCTCCTGCGGCGAGTCTTCGACCATGGCGATCTCCTCGAGCACCACCTCGCGCTCGGCGTCGAGGTCGGCCAGGGTCGGCGCGAAGACCATGTCGGTCATCACGTCGAGCGCCGTCTCCAGGTGCTCGTCGAGCACGCGGGCGTAGACGAGCGTGTAGTCGCGAGCGGTCGCGGCGTTCAGCTCTCCGCCGAACGTGTCGAAGATCTCCGCGATTTCGAGCGCCGAGTAGGACACGGTGCCCTTGAAGAGGAGGTGCTCGAGGAAGTGGCTCACGCCCGCGTGGGCGTCGTCCTCGTCGCGTGAGCCGGCGCCGATCCAGAGGCCGATCGCCACCGAGCGGACGGTCGGAAGCGGCTCCGTGACGACGCGCGTCCCCCCGTCGAGCGTGGTCAGCAGGTAGTTCTGCACGCTCGCATGGTAGGCGTCATGCCTGTCTGTAGGCCCCGCCGGGGTCGCCGGCGACGCGCGCGAGCGCCGCGAGCGCCTTCAGGGGCGGGCGCGCGAGCCCCCGCGCGCCACGCACGTCCTCGATCTCCCCGCGAACGAGCTTCTCCACCGTCCGCCAGACGATCCGCGAGCGCGCGAGGCGGAACGTCGTCCGCGGGAAGCGGTCGAGCGCCGCCTTCACGCCCCAGGACGCCCAGAGGTGCGTCCCGAGGAGCCCGCTGAGGCGCTCCCCGTACGGCTCCAGACTCGCGGCCCGCCCGTCCAGCAGATCGACGACGGCCTCGGACGCGAGCTGCCCGGACAGGAACGCCTCGTACATCCCGTCCCCGGAGATGGGGTCGACGAGGCCGGCGGCGTCCCCGACGATCGCCGTCCGGCCGCGCGCGAGCGTCGAGCGCGGGGAGCGCAGGGGAAGCCGGTAGCCGCGCAGGCTCTCGAGATCGTCCGGCGAGATCCCGTAGGCGGCGCACAGCGTCCGCAGATGCTCCCGCAGGTGCGGCCCCTCCCGTTCCCAGCCGCCGATCCCGACGTTGGCGTGGTCGGCCTTGGGGAAGACCCAGCCGTAGCCGCCGGGCACGAGGCCGAGCTCCAAGACGGCGCACCCGCGGTAGCCGTCCGCGCCGAGGCGCTCGTACGGGACGTTGCCCTCGAGCGCGACTCCGACCGCCTGATTCCCGCCGAGCGCGAGCGTCCGGGCGCAGACCCCGTTGACGCCGTCGGCGCCCACGAGGGCCGCCGCCTGCAGCCGCTCTCCACCCGCCGTGACCTCGACGCCCTCGGGGCCCGCCTTGACGGCCTCCACCTTGGCGCCGTCCCGAAAGTCCGCGCCGGCCGCCGCCGCCCGCTCGGCGAGGTAGGCGTCGAGCCGGACCCGCTGGGTCATGAGGACGAGTGGCTCGCCGCTTCCCCGCTCGACCCAGCTCCCGAAGCGGAGGCGCATGCGGACAGAGGTGACGACGTCCTCGACGACCGAGTCGAGCTGGAACGGGAGGAGACGTGCCGCTCGGCCCGTCACTCCGCCCCCGCACGGCTTGTCGCGCGGGAAGCGGGCGCGGTCGAGCAGGAGGACCGACGCGCCCGCCGAGGCGAGACGGTACGCGCATGTCGAGCCGGCGGGTCCGGCGCCGACGATGATCGCGTCGTAGCGCGGCACCGCGCCATTATGGCGGGCGCGCCGTCTCACGGGAGGCCGCCCGACACGGTTTCATTCCACGGATGGAGAGCGCGCTCCCCGTCGGCCGGCGCACGGCGTCGGCGCACGCAGCGCTGGCCGGCGTCGTCGTCGTGTGGGCCGGCGCATTCTCGGCGATCAAGGCGCTCCTCGACCACGGCATGGCGGCGGAGGACGTTGCGCTCCTCCGCTACCTGGTGGCCGCGCCGGGGTTCGCCTTCCTCCTCTGGCGCGCGGGTGGCCTCCCGGGCCTGACCCGAAGGGACGCGGTGCGCCTGGCGGCCGCGGGGGTATGCGTCGTCGCCGGCTACCACATCTCGCTGAACGTCGGGACGCGCTTCACGACGTCCGGGACCGCAGCGCTCGTGGTCGCCCTGGCGCCGGCGATGACGCTCGTCCTGGCGACGACGCTCGGACTCGAGCGGGCGGGCCTCCGCCGGGTCACAGGGCTCGCCGTCGCCTTCCTGGGCGTGGCGGTGGTCGTCCTCCTCGGCGCCGGCGGGCAGCTCTCCTTTGCGAACGCGAAGGGGCCGCTCATCGTCCTCGTCGCCCCGCTCGCCTTCGCCCTCTACAACGTCCTTCTCCAACCGCTCCTCGAGCGCTACGGGCTGCTTGCGCTCACGGCGGCCTCGAGCCTCGTCGGCACCCTCGCGCTGCTCCCGCTCGTCCGCCCCTCCACCGTGGACTCGGTCGCCGGGATCTCGGCCGGAGACACCGCCCTGGTGCTCTACCTCGGCGTCGTCTGCACGCTCTTCGGCTATGTCGGCTGGAACGTCGGCCTGCGCGGCCTCGGCCCGACGCGCGCCGTCACGTACGCCTACGCGATCCCCCCGCTGGCCGTGCTCTTGGGCGCGCTCCTCCTCGACGAGCCGGTGACGCCCTGGCTCGCCGTGGGCGGCGCGCTCGTGCTGGGCGGCGTCGCCGCCGCCCAGCGAACGAAGAGCTGACCGGCGGCCCCCCCAAAGAGCCAAGTAACAGTGTGTTACTTGGGGTTCCGCAGCGCGCCCGGCGGGCCCCGTGCTTCCTTAGCTCCCCTCGCGCCGGCCGCGGTCTCCGCCTCCGCCGCCGCGCGGCCGGCGGCCGCCCCGGCGCTCACGGTCGCCGTCGCGCTCGCGCCGCTCGCGCGGCGGCGCGTCCTTCGCGCGCTCGATCAGCTCCTCCGGCTGGACGAGGTTTCCGTTCTCGTGCTTCGCGACGAGCTTCAGACCGATGCGTCCGCGCATCTTGTCGACCTCCTGGACGATGACGTCCAGGACGTCGCCGCGGCTGATCACGTCCTCGATATGGCCGACGCGGCCCGGCCCCACGTTGGAGACGTGGAGGAGGCCGTCGGTGCCCTTCTTCAGCTCGACGAAGGCGCCGAAGTCGGTCGTCTTCACGACCTTGCCGGTGTAGGTGTCCCCGACCTCGGGCTCCTTGGTGAGAGCCTGGACGGCGGCGATCGCGGCGTCGGCCTTCTCGCCCTCGGTGGCGTAGATGAGGATGGTGCCGTCCTCCTCGATGTCGATCTGCACCTCGTAGTCGGCCTCGAGGCCGCGGATCGTCTCGCCGCCCTTGCCGATGACGAGACCGATCTGCTCCGGATCGATGGAGATCGTCGTGATGCGCGGCGCGTGCGCGGCGAGCTCGCCGCGCGACTCGGAGATCGTCTCGGCCATCCTGTCGAGGATGAACTCACGGGCGCGGCGCGCCTGCTCGAGGGCGCTGCGCATGATCTCCTGCGTGACGCCGGTGATCTTGATGTCCATCTGCAGGGCCGTGATGCCCTCCCGCGAGCCGGCGACCTTGAAGTCCATGTCGCCGAGGTGGTCCTCCGCGCCCTGGATGTCCGTGAGGATGACGTGGTCGTCGCCCTCCTTGACGAGGCCCATGGCGATGCCGCCGACCGGCCGCTTGATCGGCACGCCGGCGTCCATGAGCGCGAGGGTCGAGCCGCAGACGGAGCCCATCGACGAGGAGCCGTTGGACTCGAGCGTCTCCGAGACGAGGCGGATCGTGTACGGGAACTCCTCCAGCCCGGGGATCATCGGCTCGAGCGCGCGTTGCGCGAGCGCCCCGTGGCCGATGTCGCGGCGCTTCGGCCCCCGCATGAAGCCCGTCTCCCCGACCGAATAGGGCGGGAAGTTGTAGTGATGCATGTACCGTCGCTCCTGCTCGAGGGAGAGGTCGTCGATCCGCTGGCCCTCCTTGGCGGTGCCGAGCGTGAGGAGCGTCATGATCTGCGTCTGGCCGCGCGTGAAGAGCGCCGAGCCGTGCGTCCGCGGAGAGACTCCCACCTCGCACGAGACCGGGCGGATCTCCTCGGCGCCGCGGCCGTCCGGGCGCCGCTTCTCGACGGCGATCTTCCGGCGGATGAGCCCCTTGTAGATCGCCTCGGCGGCCTTCTTCACGTACTGGCGCGTGAGGCCGTCCTTCACCGTGGGCGACTCGCCGTCGACCGTCGCCGGACCGACCGGGAACGGAAGCTGGACGCTCTCGACGATGCGGTCGAAGAGGAGCTGCCGCTTCGCGGAGCGGAGCTGCTTCGAGTCCTGCTCGGCGTCCGTGAGGGAGCGGAGCTCGGCTTCGAACTGCTCGCTGACCGGGCCCGTGACGGCGTGGAGCCGGCGGCGCTCGAGGATCGTGTCGAGGCTCGAACGCACCTGCGTCTCGCGGACGATGTCCTCCTCGGTGGAGTCGATCGAGAGCGGCGGGCAGAGCTCGGCGGCGATCTCCTCGACCGCGGTGGCGGCCTCGCGGAGGCCTTCGGCGGAGATGCGCGCGGAGATGCGCTCGCCGTGGGCGGCGTCGAGCTCCTCGGTCAGCTCGGGGTCGAGCCACTTCGGCTTGCCGACTTGGCGGCGGAGCTCGTCCTGCACCTCGCAGAGCTTCCGGATCTCGGCGCGCGCCAGCTCGAAGGCCTCGAGCAGCGTGTCCTCCGGCACCTCGTCGGCGCCGGCCTCGACCATCGTCAGGCCCTCCTTCGTCCCCACGACGATGAGGTCGAGCGTGGACTCCTCCTCGATCTCGGGCAGCGTCGGGTTGACGACGAGCTCGCCGTTCAGCATGCCGATGCGCACCGCCCCGACGGGCCCCAGGAACGGCAGCGGGGAGATCTGGAGTGCCGCCGACGCGCCGTTCAGGCACAGGATGTCGTACGGCGTGACGAGATCCGCGGAGAGCGTCGTGCAGATGACCTGCACTTCGTTCCGGAAGCCCTTCGGCCAGAGCGGCCGGATCGGGCGGTCGATCATGCGGGCGGTGAGGATTGCCCTCTCGGTCGGGCGCCCCTCGCGCTTGAAGAAGCCGCCGGGGATCTTCCCGGCCGCGTACATGCGCTCCTCGACGTCGACGGTGAGCGGGAAAAAGTCCGCGCCCTCCCGCGCCTCGAGGCGGCCCTGGGCGGTGGCGAGGACCATCGTGTCCCCGCTCCTGACGACGACGGCGCCGTCGGCCTGCTTGGCGAGATGCCCTGTCTCGAAGGCGATCTCGTCTCGGCCCACGGTCGCCGTGAGCGAGGCCTTCTCTGGTGCAATCGTGCTCATGTGTCCTCCTTCTCCTGGCGGGAGACGGAGGCGGAGGTTTGAGGCAGGCCCGGCCGGGACGGCGTCCCCGGAGCTCCCTCAAACTTCCACCCGGTCTCCCGGGTTCATGTGGCTCGTACGGTGGGCGGTCGGGGGAGCTCGGGTGCCGCCTACCTCCTGAGGCCGAGTTCTTGAATCAGCGCGCGGTAGCCCTCGAGGTCGCGCTTTTGGAGATAGTTGAGAAGCCGCCGCCTGTGCCCGACGAGCTTCAGGAGCCCACGGCGCGAGTGGTGATCCTTGCGATGGGTCCGCAGGTGGTCGGTGAGCTGGTCGATGCGCTTCGTCAGGAGCGCGATCTGCACTTGCGGGGAGCCGGTGTCGGCGCCAGAGCGTCCATGGCGGTCGAAGATCTCTCTCTTTGCGTCCTTCGTGAGGGTCACGCCGAACGTAGGCTAGCAAAGGTGTCAGTCCGCCCCGGCGTAGCGGCAGGCCACCCGGCGACGGCCGAGGCGGGCCTCGAGATCCTCGCAGAAGGCGGGACTGCGGCCGACGCCGCCGTCGCCGCAGCGCTGGCTTCCTGCGTGGCCGAGACCGTCGTGACGGGGATCGCCGGCGGCGGGTACGCCGTCTGGCTCGCGGCCGGAAGCGACGTCGCGGAGGTGCTCGACTTCTTCGTGGCCGTGCCCGGTCTCGGCGGCCCGCAGGCGACGCCGGAGCTGGAGGAGCTCGTCGTGCCCTTCGGCGACGAGCTCGTCCACTACTTCGTCGGCGCGGGGACGTGCGCCGTTCCCGGCGTTCCGGCCGGCCTCGACGACCTCTGGCGCCGAGCCGGCGTCTTCCCCTGGAAGCGGCTCGTCGAGCCCGCGCTGCGCCTGGCAGGCGCCGGCGTGGCGGTGCCCCCGGCGCACGCCAGGTGCCTCGCGATGCTCGCAGCGGTGATGACCATGCGCGAGGGCCGCCGCATCTACGCGCCCGGCGGGAGGCTTCTCGAGGCCGGCGACCGGCTCGAGCAGCCGGGGCTCGCGGCCGCGCTCGCGGTCGTCGCCGAGGAGGGCGCGCGCACGTTCTACGAGGGCACCCTCGCCGAGTCGCTGCTCGCGCTGATGGCCGAGCGGGGCGGGCTCGTGACCCGCGACGACCTGGCCGCGTACCGGGTCGAGTGGCTCGAGCCGGTCGAAGGCGCCTACATGGGCGTCCGGGTGCAGACGAGAGGTGGGCTCTCCCGGCTCGTCGACACGCTCGCGGCACTCCCTCCGCTCCGTGGCGCCGGGCCCTCCGACCGGGCGCTCGCGCTCGCCCGCATCCTCGCCGCGCCGCCGTACAGCGGCCGGACGTACGAGGATACGACGAACCTCTGTGTCGTCGACCGCGCGGGGAACGCCTGCGTCATGACCACGAGCCTTGGGCTCGGCTCCGGCGACTTCCTCCCCGGCTACGACATCCACCTGAACAGCATGCTCGGCGAGTCGGACCTCCTGATCGGGCCGCTCGAGGCGGGGGAGCGGATGGAGAGCATGATGTGCCCGACCGTCGGGATCGACGACGGCGGGCTCGCTCTCGCGGCGGGAGCGGCCGGCGGCACGCGCCTGCGCCCCGCCCTCGCGCAGGTGCTGTCGGGAATCCTCGACGAGGGTCTACCGCCACAAGAGGCCGTCGACCGCCCGCGCCTCCATTCGACAGGGCACGTCGTCCATCTCGAGCCGGGCTTCGAGGAGGGAGCGATCGAGGCGCTTCGGGACGAGGGCTACGACGTGCGCCTCTGGGACGAGCTCCACCACTACTTCGGCGGCGTCAGCGTCGTCGCCGAGGCGGGTGGGGCAGCGGATCCGAGGAGAAGCGGAGCGGCTCTGACTCTGGTCTGAGCACCTGCTCGGTGGGGATCCAGCCCACGTAGCCGCACCGCGGGCAGGCGTGGGCGCCGGCGGTGGCCGCGCCCTCGACAGGCTTCACGTACACCGACCCGCAGCCGAGGCAGCGAACGGACAGGGCGGCGGCGTAACCCATGCACGAGAACAGACGCCCGAGCCGGCGAAAGCTTGCGCGAGGCTTGCCCGGCGTCAGGCCACCGGCCGCTCGGCCGCCCGCGCGGCGGCGACGTCCGTGGCGATCTGGGCGACGAGCTCCTCCTCGCTCTCGAAGGCTCGCTCGTCGCGGAGGCGCTGCCAGAGCTCGAGCCGGACCCGTCGGCCGTAGAGGTCGCCCTCGAAATCGAGCAGGAACGCCTCGACCCTGCGCTCGCTCCCGCCGTAGTGCGGGTTGACGCCGATCGACGCGGCGGCCCGGTGGCCGAGCGCCTCTCCGGCGTAGATCCCGTACGCCGGGGAGAGCGCGTGCGGCTCCAGGACCACGTTCGCCGTCGGGAAGCCGAGCGTCCCGCCGCGCTGGTCGCCCGCGACGACGACCCCTTCGAGCTCGAAGGGACGCCCCAGGAGCGCCGCGGCGCCCCGGACGTCCCCTGCGCGCACGAGCTCCCGGACTCGGCTCGAGGAGACGCCCTCGACGAGCGGCACCGGCCGCACCTCCAGCCCGAGCCTCCGGAGCAGGGCGACGTCGCCGCGCCGTCCCGCGCCGAACCGGAAGTTGTCGCCGGCGAGAAGGATCCGGGTTCCGATCGGCGTCAGCACCTGGGCGACGAACTCCTCCGGCTCGGTGCGCGAGAGCTCCGGCGTGAACTCGACGACGAAGAGCTCGTCCGGGCCGGCCTCGCCGATCAGCTCGACGCGGCGCTCGAACGTCGTCACGAGCTGGACCTCGTAGCCGAGGACGAGGCGCGGGTGCGGCTCGAAGGTGATGACCGTGGAGCGCAGGCCGGTCGCCTTCGCGGCCTCGATCACGGCCCGGTGGCCGCGGTGGACGCCGTCGAAGGTGCCGATCGCGACCGCGCGGTCGGCCGGCTCGAGCTCGGACGGGGAGCGGGCGACGATCACGCCGCTTCCTCGGGCAGCTCACGGAGCCCGGGCACGGGGGACGGGACGAGCCAGAGGGCGCCGGCGATCGCACCCAGGGTCGCGATCCACAGGGTCGGGCGGACGCCGATCCAGGCGCCGAGGGCCCCGCCGACGAGCGAGCCGATGGGCCGGATCCCCCAGTTGACGAAGTTGAACGCACCGGTCGCCCGGGCCCGAAGACGGTCAGGTGTGAGCGCGAACATGATCGAGCCCGCGTTGATGTCGAGGATCATGAGGCCGATGCCCGAGAGAAACTCCGCGGCGAAGAGCATGCCGAGGATCGCAAGCCGCGGACCGGCGGCGAGAGGAACGAGCACGAGCGGCGCGGGAAAGAGGAAGCAGCCCAGCATGAACGCTCGTCCGACGCCGAGCGCGCGTCCCACCCGCCCCGCGAGCAGAGCACCACAGATCCCTCCCACCGCGCCGGCCCCGAGCACCAGCCCGAGTGTCCCCGCCTCGACCCCGAGCGTGCGCGTCGCGTACAGGAGGAAGAGCGCATGGAAGGCGTAGTTGAAGAAGTTGAGCGTCGCCACGGCAGCGAGCGTCGGCCGGAAGATCGGGTTCCTTCCGATGAAGCCGAGCCCCTCCGCCACCCGTGCGCGCAGGCGGCCCTCCTGCTCGGCCTCGACCGGGGGCTCGGGGCTCCGGACTCGTCCGAGGAAGAGAGCCGACAAGAGGAACGAGACCGCGTCCGCGAGGAGCGCGAACGGGGCGCTGAAGACCTGAACCAGGAACCCGCCGACTGTCGGCCCCGCGACCTGGGAGAACGAGCGGCTGCCGTGGATGAGCGAGTTCCCCTCGATGTACCGGTCGCGCGGCGTCACCGAGACGAACAGGGTCGGGTAGGAGAGGTCGAAGAAGACCGCGAGGCAGCCCGTCAGGAAGGCGATCGCGTAGAGCTGACCGAGCGTCAGGGCATCCAAGCCGTACGCGAGGGGGATGCTCGCGAGGAGGACGGCGCGCGCCAGATCGGCGGCGATCATCACCCGCCGGCGGCGCGCAACTTGGTCGAGCCACACGCCCGCCGGCAGCGACAGCAGCAGGTGAGGAATGAGCGCCGCCGCCCCCAGAAGGCCCATCTGGGCGGGGCCCGCGTCGAGGACCAGGACGGCTGCGAGCGGCACGGCGATGAAGGTGATCTGGTCGCCCAAAAGCGACACCGACTGCCCGAGCCAGAGGTTTCGGAACTCGCGGTCGCGGAGGAGGTTCATCCGATGACGGTCTCGGGGCTGATTGCGCCTTCCGCGGCGCGGCCCACCGCGACGAGCTCCCCATCGCCCGTCCAGAGTGCAACGGGCCCCTCCCCCGCTCCCTGGAGCGAGCGCCCGGTACGAACGAGGCGCGCCTCCTCGTCATCGAGGCGCCGCTCGGGGAGGTGGACCAAGGCGACGAGGAGCGGGAGCACGCGCTCCACGTCGGCGTCCGCAACCCGAAACGGGCCGACCGCCGTTCTGCGAAGCCAGCGGCAGTGGCCGCCGAGCACGTCGGCGACCGCGCGCACGTAGGTCCCGCTGGAGACGTGCAGGTCGAGCTCGACGAGCGGTGGGGCGTAGCGACGGATGCGGAGACCGTGGATCGTCGAACGGCGAAGCGGCATCTCGACCGCGACACCCCGGCGGTGGAGCCGGTACGCGCGCTCGCCCCCGATCTTGACCGCCGAGGCCTGCGGAACGGGCAGGTCGACGTCGCCCTCGAGGGCCTCGATCTGCTCCTCGGATGCGATCGGCGCCTCCTCGACGACCTCCCCCTCCCCGTCGCCGGTGGAGGTGCGCAGGCCGAGCCTGATCTCGGTGCGGTACCGCTTGTCGAGCCCGACGAGGTAGCGTGCCAGGCGCGTCCCGCGCCCGAGGAGAACGAGCAGGAGGCCGGTCGCGAGCGGGTCGAGCGTGCCCGCGTGGCCCGCCTTCGTGCGGTGTCTGTCCCGGAGCTCTTGGACGACGGCGAAGGACGACGGCCCGGCCGGCTTGTCGACCAGGACGAGACCGGATGTCGGCCGCGCCTCCACGGCGATCCAGTCTACGAAGAGCGCTTGTGTCTCACCGGCACAAAGTCCTCAGCGCGCTCTCTCTCGCCACCTGGGAGCGAGCCCGGGCTCAGAGGACATGTCTCTTAGGCTTGTGCGCGTGGAACACAAGCAGGCGTCGCTCGCCCGGGAGGGAACGAGCTCGGTCTCGCTGGGCTACGACGCGCCGGGGGCCTGCTCGAGGAACTCCCGGCGGATGAAGTCGATGATCTCGTCCGTCGAGTCCTCGCTCGAGAAGCCGGCGGCCTGTCGGTGCCCGCCGCCGCCGCTCTTGCGGGCGATTGCAGAGACGTCGATGCCCTCGGCACGGGTGCGAAGACTGACGCGGCGCGTGGGCCCGTTCTGGGTGGGAGGCTCGCGGATGAGGGCGACGAGCTCCGTGCCCTCGACCGCGCGCAGGAAGTCGATGATGCCCTCTGCGAAGGGCTCCTCCGCCCCGGCCGCGTCGAAGTCGGACCGCTCGAGATCCGAGACGATGATGCGGCCGCCCTCGAAGACGCGGGCCCGTTCGAGCGCCCGCGCGAGCAGCTTGATCTTCGCGAAGGCGACGTTCTCGTAGACGTCCTGGAAGACGCGGTGGACGTCGGCGCCCGCCTCGACGAGCTCGGCGGCGAGCCGGAGAGCCTTCGGCGTCGTGTTCGCGTACTGGAAGCGGCCCGTGTCCGTGACGAGCCCGATGTAGAGCGCCTCGGCGATCTCCGGGGTGAGCTGGACGCCGAGCTCCTGGAAGAGGTCCCGCAGGATCTCCCCCGTCGAGGAGGCGTCGGGGACGACGAGGCTCACGTGGCCGAAGCGTGTGTTGTCGTGGTGGTGGTCGACGTTCACGACGAGCGGAGCGCGTTCGAGCAGGCCGAGGTCGGGGCCGAGGCGCCGCTCGGTGGCGCAGTCGAGCGCGACGACCACCCGCTCCGCCGCGTCGCCGGGCGGCGTCCGCTCCAGGCCGTGGAGCGGCATGAAGGCGTACTCGTGCGGAAGGGGAACGCTGCCGGAGAGGTAGAGCACCGCGTCCTTGCCCAGCTGCTCGAGGGCGAGCTTCATGGCGACGATCGAGCCGAGCGCGTCCCCGTCGGGGTTCTCGTGGGTCGTGAGGAGGAACCGGTCGTGCGACCGGATCGCGTCGGCGACCGCGACCAAGTCAGTCGTCTGCGTGTTCCTCTGGGGCGAGCTCATCGATGAGCGCGGAGAGCCGCACTCCCCGCTCCACGGTCGGATCGTACTCGAACGCCAGCTGGGGGGTCCTCTTCAGGCGCAGCTCCCGGTTCACCGCCGCCTGGAGGACGCCGTGCGAGGAGGTGAGCCCGGCGAGCGTCGCGTCGCGCTTGCGAGCCGAGCCGAGGACGCTGACGTAGACCGTCGCGTGGCGGAGGTCGGGGCTCGCCCGGACACCCGTGACCGTGACGAACCCGATGCGCGGATCCTTGAGGCCGCCGATCGACTCCGAGAGGACCTCGCGCAGCGCCTCGTTCACCCGGCGCATCCGGTCACTGGTCAAGTGTCACCACCTCCCGCTCGACGTGGACGAGCTCGAACGCCTGGGAGGCGAGGAAGCGCTCGGCGCCGTCGAGCAGCCCGACGAGCTCGGAGTGGCCGCGGGCGACGCACGAGAGCGTCAGCCGTGCGCGCTGCCAGACCTCGTGGTGGTCGACCTCGGCCACCGACGCCCCGAAGCGCCGCTGGAGCTGCGCCTTCACGGAGAGGAGCTCCTTCCGCTTCCCCTTCAGCGAGTGGTTGTCGGGGAAATGGAGCTCGGCGCTCAAGATCCCGACGTAGCCGGAGCTCACGGCCCCCGCCTACTCCGAGTCGTCCGCCTCCGGCTCGTCCGGGCCGCCGCCGTTCCCGGCGACCGTGAGGTCGGTGCGCTCGATCTCCCGCGTCTCGTAGGCCTCGAGGACGTCACCCTCCTTCACGTCGTTGAAGCCCTCGAGCAGGATTCCGCACTCGAAGCCCTCCAGCACCTCGCGGACGTCGTCCTTGAAGCGCTTGAGGCTCGCGATCGTCGTCTCGTAGATCACGGTGCCCTCGCGGACGACGCGCACCTGTGCGTTCCGGCGGATGACGCCGCGCGTGACGTAGCAGCCCGCGATGACGCCGAGCCGGGAGGCTCGGAAGAGGGCGCGGACCTCGGCCTCGCCGAGGACGTCCTCGCGCGTCTCCGGCGCGAGCATGCCGACGAGCGCCTGCCGGATGTCGTCCGTGAGCTGGTAGATGACGCGGTACGTGCGGAGGTCGACGCCCTCGCGCTCTGCCAGGGCCCGGGCCTCTGCGTTCGGGCGGACGTTGAAGCCGATGACGACCGCGTTCGAGGCCGACGCAAGCATGACGTCGCCCTCCGTGATCGCTCCGATGCCGGTGTGGATGACGTTGACGCCGACCTCGGGGTGGTCGATCTTCGCGAGCTCCCCGACGACGGCCTCGATGGAGCCCTGGACGTCGGCCTTGACGATGATGTTGAGCTCGCGGAGGGCGCCCTCCTCCATCTGTGTGAAGAGCTCCTCGAGGGAAACGCCCTTCTTCGCGCTGCGGGCGAGCTGCTCGGCGCGGACGCGCTGGCCGCGGAGCTGTGCGAGATGCCGGGCCTGGCGCTCGTTCTCGACGACGCGGGCATGCTCGCCGGCTGCCGGAGGCTTGTCGAAGCCGAGGATCTCGACGGGCGTGCCCGGCGTCGCCTCCTTCACCTTCTCCCCGCGGAAGTCGAGGAGCGCGCGCACCTTGCCCCAGGCGTCGCCGGCGACAATGGCGTCGCCGACCCGGAGCGTGCCGCGCGCGACGAGCATCGTCGCGACGGGGCCCCGGCCGACGTCGAGGCGGCTCTCGATGATCGGCCCGGAGGCCTCGGCCTTCGCGTTCGCCTCGAGCTCGAGCTCGGCGTCGGCGACGAGGAGGATCTTCTCGAGCAGGTCGTCGAGCCCCTCCCCGGTCTTGGCGGAGACGTCGGCGAACTGCGTCGTGCCGCCCCACTCCTCGGGCTGAAGGCCCTGGGTGACGAGCTCCTGTCGCACCTTCTGGGAGTTCGCCTCGGGCTTGTCGATCTTGTTCACGCTGACGACGATGGGGACCTCTGCGGCGCGGGCGTGGTTGATGGACTCGACCGTCTGCGGCATGACCCCGTCGTCGGCCGCCACGACGAGGACGGCGATGTCCGTCACCTTGGCGCCGCGGGCGCGCAGGGCCGTGAACGCCTCGTGGCCCGGCGTGTCGAGGAAGGTCACGCGCCGGCCGTTGTGGTCGACCTGGTAGGCGCCGATGTGCTGCGTGATACCGCCGGCCTCCGTCTCCACGACCGCGCTCTGGCGGATAGCATCGAGCAGCGTCGTCTTCCCGTGGTCGACGTGGCCCATGATCGTCACGACCGGCGGCCGCGCCGTCAGATCGTCGGGATCGTCCTCGTACGCCTCCGGCTCGAGCTCCTCCTCGTCGGCGTGCTTGATCTCGACCTCGCGCTTCAGCTCGGTCGCGACCAGCTGGATCGCCTCGTCGGAGAGCGTCTGGGTGATGGTGACCATCTCCCCGACGCCCATCATGATCTTGATGATCTCCGGGACCGGCACGCCGAGCGCGGCCGACAGCTCCTTGACCGTCGCGCCCGAGTTGACCCGGGCGGGCCCGGTCGGCTGCGCGGGCGCCTGCGCCGCCTCGCGCGGAGGCTGCTTCACCCCGTCGCGCTGCGGGCGGTCGGGGCGTGGGCGGGCGGCCTGAGTGTCGATGACCACGCGGCGCTTGCGGCGCCCTCCGGGAGCGCCGCCGCGCGGCCTCAGTGGTCTCTGGCGATCAGCCATGGCACGAGCCTCGTTCTCGGTACGAGCCTAGTCCTCCTGTATAGACGCTTTCAAACCGGATGGGATGGTGACGGTTCGCCTCAGGGTGCGGGCGAACGCCCGCCGCGACGCGGCCCGCTCGAAGCAGGAGAGCCGCCGGCACGAGTACGCGCCGCGGCCGGGCAGGCGACGCCCGCCGTCCGCCTCGAGCACGCCCGCCGGCGCCGCGAAGCGCACGAGCTCCCGCTGCGGAGCCTTCCGCCCGCAGCCGACGCACGTCCGCGTGGGCTCGCTCACGCCGCAGGTTCGTCCTCCCCGACTCCGGCGTCCGCGGCGATCTCGGCCTCCACCGCGGACTCCTCTTCGCCCTCGACCTCGGTCTCTGCAGGCTCCTCGAAGCCGCCGACGGGGACGGCCTCGGTGGGATCGAGTTGCTCGCCGGCCTCCTCGCGTGCGGCGAGCTCCCGGTGGGCGGGAATCCCGCAGTAGCGCGAGCCGGGAAGGGACGTGTTCGGGCAGCGCTTCCCGGTGGCGAGAACCGCGGCGCACCGGCCTGTGAACTCCTCGTCGGCGCCGCCGCCGAAGGCGGCCTCAGCCTCGGTCCGGGCGAATTCCGACTCGGAGACGATGTCGATCTTCCAGCCGGTCAGGCGCGCGGCCAAGCGGGCGTTCAGGCCCTCCTTGCCGATCGCGAGCGAGAGCTGGTCGTCGGGGACGACCACGGTCGCCTCCATCGTCTCGTCGTCGACGAGCACCTCGCGGACGCGCGCGGGCGAGAGCGCCTTGGCGACGAACCGCGCCGGCTCGGGGTTCCACGGGATGATGTCGATCTTCTCGCCGCGGAGCTCCGAGACGACCATGCGGACACGGGAGCCGCGCGGGCCGACGCAGGCGCCGACCGGATCGACGCCCTGCACGTGCGACTCGACCGCGATCTTCGAGCGGTATCCGGGCTCGCGCGCGACGCCGCGGATCTCGACGAGGCCGTCGGCGATCTCGGGCACCTCGAGCTCGAAGAGCGTCTTGATCAGCTCGGGGTCGCGGCGCGAGAGGATGACC